>NZ_JBQTJC010000090.1:0-5575 GCF_052387495.1 Sphingosinicella sp.
GCCGCGAAGGCGCGCGCCGCGAGCACGGCGATGATGGCCTCGCGCACCAACCTCATCCTCTCGCTGCCGATGCTCTATTGCATGGTCGGGCAGACCCACATCGGCTGAGCGCGGCGACACACTGATACAAGTTCGGAGCGCATTGGCCATATTTGCGTGACACTGTTCGGGGAGTAGGGGCGGCTTATGCGTCGATATGCTGCCCTGTGTGCGCTGGCTGTGGCGGCCTGTACCACCCTCGGACCCGATTACCGGGCGCCGGACGCGGCCGGCCTGGCCGTGCCGGAGACCTATTATGGGGAAGGCGCGCCGCCGGCACCGCGCGCGGACCTCTCGCGCTGGTGGGAGACGTTCGACGATCCCCTGCTCACCCGCCTGATCGACGTGGCGAGTGCGGGCAATTTCGATCTCGCGGTGGCGGCGGCGCGGCTGACCCAGGCGCGCGAAGCCCTGGTCCAGGCGCGGGCCGGGCTGGTACCGACGGTCGGCGCGGGCGGCAGCGCGAGCCGCAGCGTCGGCGCAGGCAATGACCGCACCAGCTTCAACCTCGGCGCCGACGCCTCGTGGGAGATCGACCTGTTCGGCCGCATCCGCCGCGGCATCGAGGCGGCGGGGGCGGACGCCGAGGCGGCCTGGTTCGACCGCGAGGCGCTGCGTGTCGCGATCGCGGCCGAGGTCGCTACCAATTATATCGAGGCGCGGCTCGCCCAGGCGCGGCTCGCGCTTGCCCGCGACACGCTCGCCATCGCCGACGACAATCTCCAGATCGCCCAGTGGCGGGTACAGGCGGGCCTCGTCTCCTCGCTCGATTCCGAGCAGGCGCGAGCCACGCGGGCCCAGACCGCCGCCTCGATCCCCAATCTCGAAACCGCCTTCGCCAGCGCGACCTACCGCCTCGCCGTGCTCACCGGCCGCGCGCCGGGGGCGCTCACCGCGGAACTCAGCGCGCCGCAGCCGATCCCCGAGGGACCGGAACCGATCGCGGTCGGCATCCCGGCCGACACGCTCCGCCAGCGCCCCGACGTGCGCCGCGCCGAGCGCAACCTCGCCGCCGCGACCGCAAGGATCGGCGTCGCCGAGGCGCAGCTCTATCCGGGCCTTCGCCTCTCCGGGAGCATCGGCACCGCCGCATTCTCGTTGGGCGGGCTGTTCGAGGCGATCACCGGCTCGATCCTCGCCGGGATCGACCAGACCTTGTTCGACGGGGGGCGGCTGCGCTCGCAGCTCCGCTCGCAGCAGGCGGCGACCGAGGGCGCGCTGGCGAGCTACCGCCAGTCGGTGCTGACCGCGCTCGAGGATGTCGAGAATGCGCTGCTCGCTTTGCGCGCCGCGCGCGAGCGGCAGGCGCAGTTCCGCATCGCCTTCGAGGCGGCGAACAACACCGCGATCATCGCTCGCACCCAGTATCGCGCCGGGCTGACCGACTTCCAGACCCTGCTCGAGGCGGAGCGCTCCTTGCTCTCCGCCCGCGACGGCATCGCCAACAGCGAGGGCGACGAGGCGCGCGCGCTCGTCCAGCTCTATCGCGCCCTCGGCGGCGGCTGGGACCCCATGGCAACCGGAACCACGACATGACCGAGACCCCCACGAATGTGACCAACCAGCCGGAGCCGGCGGACAAAGACAGGCTCGAGGTCTTTCTCGGCGCGCCGGCCGACCGGCCGTGGTGGAAGCGGCCGACGACCATCGTTGTCGCGATCGTGCTGCTGATCGCCCTGTTGCTCCTCTCCCGCTGCTTCGCGAGCGAGGCCGAGGGCGGCTATGCGACCGAAACGGTGCGGCGCGGCGACCTCAGCGTCACCGTCTCGGCGACCGGCAACCTCCAGCCGACCAACCAGGTCGAGGTCGGCTCCGAGCAATCGGGGCTCGTCACCCAGGTCTTCGTCGACAATAACGACCGCGTCACTCAAGGGCAGCCGCTCGCCCGGCTCGATACGTCGCGGCTGCAGGACACGATCGTCCAGGCCCAGGCGGGGCTCGCCTCGGCCCAGGCGCAGGTCGCCACCGCCGAGGCCTCGGCCGCGCAGGCGCGCGCCAATCTCGCCCGGCAGGAAGAGGTCTATCGCGTCTCCGGTGGGCGGGTGCCCTCCGAGACCGAACTCGACGCCGGCCGGGCCGAGAATCGCCGCGCCCAGGCCGGCGTGCGCTCGGCGCAGGCGCAGGTCGCGCAGGCCCGCGCGCAATTGAGCTCGGCGCAGACCAACCTTTCCAAGGCGACCATCTATTCGCCGGTCACCGGCGTCGTGCTCTCGCGCCAGATCGATCCGGGTCAGACCGTCGCGGCCTCGTTCAACGCACCGGTCCTGTTCGTGATCGCCGAGGATCTTTCAAGGATGCAGCTCGAGGTGCGCGTCGACGAGGCCGACGTCGCCCAGGTCCGCGACGGCCAGCGGGCCAGCTTTACGGTCGACGCCCATCCCGGGCGGACCTTTCCGGCGACGGTGTCCCGGGTCGACGTCGGCGCCAACGCCTCGACCGCGTCCGGATCGAGCGGCGCGACCGCCGCTGCCGGCAACGTCGTCGCCTACACCGCCGAACTTTCGGTGGAGAATCCGGAGCTGCTGCTGCGGCCCGGCATGACCGCGACCGCGGAGATCGTCACCACCGAGCGCGAGAATGTGCTGCTCGTGCCGAACGCCGCCTTGCGCTGGTCGCCGGAACGCGACGCGGCGCAGGCCGGCGGGCGCGGCGGGATCACCAGCGTGCTCGTGCCCCGGCGCGGCCGGAGGGGCATGCGCGGCGACCGGCCGGAGCGCGAGGTCGGCATCGGCCGCGGCAGCCGCCAGACCGTCTATGTCGTCGGGGAGGATGGCAATCCACGCGCGATCCGGGTGATCGTCGGCGAGAGCAACGGCTCGGTGACCGAGATCGTCGGCGGCGAATTGACCGAGGGCATGGAGGTGATCACCGCCCGCCTCGCCGCCGGCCAGACGCAGGAGAAGGGCGAGCGCGGCAAGGGCGAAGGCCGACGCGGCAACCGCCAGCGCGGCGAGCGCGGCGGCGGCGACGGCAACAGCCAGGCGCCCGCCAATGCGATGCAGCCCGCCGTGCCGCCGGCGCGATCGCCGCCACAGAGCGGGCAGGCCCCCGCCGCGACGCCGGCACCCGCCGCGGAGGCATCCAAGGGCGAAACCGAAAGGCCGAGGCGCGAGGGGCGCGGCGGCGGCGTGCGCGGGCCGGGCGGGCAGCGGTTGCGCGACATGACGCCCGAGCAGCGCCGCGCCTTCATGGAGAGCCTGACCCCCGAGCAGCGCGCCCAGATGCGCGAGCGGCGGCGGCAGATGCGCGAGCGCCGGCAGGCCGAGGGAGGCGATCCGCCCGATGGCGAATGAGCCGATCATCTCGCTCCGCGGCGTCACCAAGACCTATGGCAGCGGCGCCACCGCCTTTCAGGCGCTGAAGGGGGTCGATCTCGACGTCGCCGAGGGCGATTTCGTCGCGGTGATGGGCCCGTCGGGCTCGGGCAAGTCGACCGCGATGAACATCTTGGGCTGCCTCGACGTGCCGACCTCGGGCTCGTTCCGCTTCAAGGGGCTTCCGGTCGAGAGCCTCGACCGCGACCAGCGCGCCTTGCTCCGGCGGCGCTATCTCGGCTTCGTCTTCCAGGGCTTCAACCTGCTCGCCCGCACCGACGCGCTCGAAAATGTCGAATTGCCCCTGCTCTATCGCGGCGAGGACAAGGCGACTCGGCGGAGCAAGGCGATGGCGACGCTGGAAAGGGTCGGCCTCAGGGACTGGTGGGACCATACCCCCGCCGAGCTTTCCGGCGGCCAGCAGCAGCGCGTCGCGATCGCCCGAGCGCTCGTCACCAACCCAGACGTACTGCTCGCCGACGAGCCGACCGGAAACCTCGACAGCGCGACCTCGGCGGAGATCATGGCGCTGATGACCGAGCTCCACCGGGAGGGGATCACCATCCTGATGGTGACTCACGAGGCCGACATCGCCGCCTATGCGCAGACGGTGGTCCACTTTCTCGACGGGCTGGTCGAGCGCGTGGACGCGAACGGGGTGAGCGCATAACGCCATGTTCTTCACCACCATCATCCTCGCCATCCGGGAGATCAGGCGGCATTTGCTGCGCTCCTTCCTGACCACATTGGGCATCGTCATCGGCGTCGCCGCGGTTGTGACGATGGTGACGCTGGGCCGGGGCGCGACCGAGGCGGTGGCCGAGCAGATTTCGAGCCTCGGCGCGAACATCCTCCAGATCCGCCCCGGCCAGGGCTTCGGCCGCGGCGGCGGGGGCGGCCAGTCGCCCGACTTCGCCATGGCCGACGTCGAGGCGATCCAGGAGCAGATCGCGGGCGTGCGCGCGGTCGCGCCGCAGGCCCAGGCCTCGGGCCTCGCGGTGCGCAACGCCGCGAATTGGCAGACTCAGGTCAACGGCACGACCAGCCAGTTCTTCACCGCCCAGCAATGGGCGCTCTCCGACGGCCGGATCTGGACCGAGGCCGAGGAGCAGGCTGGCAAGGCGGTCTGCATCATCGGCTCGACCGTCCAGCGCAACCTCTTCCGGGGCGAGAATCCGGTCGGCGAGCGCTTCCGCATCCGCGACATCAGCTGTGAGGTGATCGGCACGCTCGCCTCGCGCGGGCAAGGCGGGTTCGCCGATCAGGACGACGTCGTCATCATGCCGATCAAGGCGGTCCAGCGGCGCTTCTCGGGCAATCGCGACATCCGCTTCATCATGGTCGCCGTCGACGATGCCTATGACACCAGCTCGGTCCAGGCCGCGCTCGAAAGCCTGTTGCGCGAGCGGCGCAATATCGGCCGCGGCGAGCAGGACAATTTCAACATCTTCGACACGCGGCAGATCTCCGAGACGCTGCAGGGCACGACCCGCATCCTCACCGCGGTGATGGGCGCGGTCGCCGCGGTCAGCCTGATCGTCGGCGGGATCGGGATCATGAACATCATGCTCGTCTCGGTCACCGAGCGGACGCGCGAGATCGGCATTCGCCTCGCCATCGGCGCGGTGGCGGGCGAGGTGCTGATGCAGTTCCTCGTCGAGGCGGTGGTGCTCGCCTGCCTGGGCGGACTGATCGGCCTGCTGCTCGCCTTGCTCGCGACCTACATCATCGCGCCGCTAATCCAGGTGCCGTTCCTGTTCGATCCCGAGATCAACCTGATCGCCTTCGGCGTCTCGGCGCTGATCGGCATCGTCTTCGGCTACTTCCCCGCCCGCCGCGCCGCCAGCCTCAACCCGATCGACGCGCTGCGGCACGAATAGGAGGCACGCGTCAGGCGGGGGCCAGCGCGGCTTCGAACAGGCGGGTGAGCCGGCCGCGGAGCGCCGCGTCGTCGGCGGTGCAGAGCGGCTCCATCGCCATGATGGTGTGGAGGATCGTGGTGCCGATCAGGACGGCCAGGCTCAAAGCGGCACGCTGCTCGGCGTCCGCACCTCCGAGCAGGCGGGCGAGCGGCTCGAGCACGTCGCCGCGAAACGCCTCGCGCACGATCTCGGCGGCGGCGGGCGAGGAGGCGGAGCGCAGGATGATCAGGAGCTTCTCGACATGCTCGCGGCCCGCTTGTTGGCTCTTCATGACGAACAGCGAGGCCAGAAAGGCGGGCA
>NZ_JBQTJC010000091.1:0-7362 GCF_052387495.1 Sphingosinicella sp.
CCGAACAGGTTGATCCCAGGCCACGCGGTCGCCGCTTGCGCCGCCTTGTCCGGCTCCGCCTGCGCCTTCGCCGCGGCCTCCCCCATCTGTTTCGACAGATGCTCGAGCATCATCTGCTGCGCCCGGCCCATGACATGGGTCCAGTGCTGGATGTCCTCCAGCGACGGCGTCGTGAAGGGCGGCGGGGCGTCTTTGGTTTCGGCCATGATCGGGGTCCTCGTCGGCGCCAATCTAGGGAAGCGCGGCCGCCGGGGAAAGGGCGGCGCCTGAACGCCTCCATTGAATTGAGCGTCCAACCGGCCCATAATCAAGGTGCTGACGTCGCCTGCGACGGAAAGAACGGGCCGCTTTGGCCTCTCCCTTCCCTTCGAGCTGCCCGGCCCCGCGCTGAATCCGGCGCGCGGACTTTTCACGGGACGAAAGCGAGCGCGGCATGAAAGAGGAATTGATGACCTTCGAGGGGCGGATCGACGAGATCCTGCCCGACGGCCGCTTCGGCGTGGTGCTCGACAACGAGCACCGGATCATCGCCTACACCGCCGGCCGCATGCGCCGCTTCCGCATCCGCTCGATCGTCGGCGACCGCGTCCATGTCGAGATGAGCACCTACGACCTCACCAAGGGCCGGATCGTCTATCGCGAGAAGATCGGCGGCTCCGCCCCCGGCCAGCGTCGCAAGTCCTTCAAGCGGCGATAGGCCGAGCCGCACCCAGTTCTAGCGCGACGGAGGTTCTGCGATTTTCAGAGTCCTCGCGGCGAAGGCCGGGATCCTTGAACACCGATCTTGAAGGAGAGGCGACGCCGCCTCGCCTCCGTTCGCGGTCTGAGTGCATCCGCGAGGATCGGGACACCGGCCAGTGCTGCTCGGTCTGAGCGAGCCCCGCAAGACTTGATCCAGGTGAACAAAATCGGGGCGTCGCGCGTTGCGGCTGGCGAACAGGAGGAGAGGGCGTGTGCCTTCCTATCCGTGCCAGTTCCTGCGCCAGTCGAACCGGATGGTCATCCTGACCGTGCCGGACGTGCCCGAGGCGGTGGTCGTCGGCTATTCCGAGGCGGACGCGCTGCGGCGCGCGCCGACGGTCCTCGATTCGATCCTGCGGGGCTATGTCGCCGAGGGGCGGCGCATCCCGCGCCGGTCGCGGCGGCGCGGCGGGCCGCGCGTACCGGTGCTGCGCGAATCCCTGCTTAGCGCCTGACCCTATTCGGCGGCCCTGACCCTATTCGGCGGCGATGCTCAGATAGCTGTCCTGCGCGCCCTGGCGGAGCTGCGGGAAGGCGTCGGCATAGCCGTAATCCACCACCGCGCGCAGCTTGAACGAGACCTCGGCCGGCGGCCGGCGCGACGGCACCGGCGCGGGCGGGATGATCCGCGGCCGGCCCTGCGGGCGGCGCACCACCATGTCCTTGTACCACTCGCCGACATAGGTGCCGTCGAAACGGTGGACGCGGCTGCCGACGATCCGCCCGAGCGGCGTGCCCTCGAGATCGAAGATGTTCATTTCGTAGACGAAGCCGACCGGATCGCCGGCCGTGTCATAGACGTACATTGCCATTGAAGGACGCCACCCCATGTCCGCCGGAACTGCCCCGGCTCCGCCGAACGTGCGCAGGTTTCGGGCTGTCGCGCGAGAGGCGCTGCGGCGGGTTGTTTTCCGGCGGCGGCGAGTGGATGATCGCCCTCCGCCAGATACGGTAGTAACCCTGTAAGTCTTTGCGGGCAGGGACGTTTTGGAGAGAATCGATGGGCCTGAGACTCGCTGCCTTCGCCGCCGCTTCGCTGCTCGCCGCCGCGCCGGCCGCCGCGCAGAACAGCGCCGCGCCGCCGCCGCGCTCTCCGCCGGGGACGGCTGCGCCGCCGACGACGGCGCCGCCGCCCGGTACGCAACCGCCGCCCGCCATCACGCCGCCACCGGTCGTCGTCGTTCCCGAGCCGGAGCCGACCGCGAATGTGGTGATCGTCCAGCCGGTGCAGACCGTGCCCGACGAGCCGCTGACGATCTCGCCCGACGCCGCCTATCCGAACGGCTTCGCCGATCCCGCCGACCCGTTCGGCAACGATCTCTCGCTGGCGCGACAGGAGGAAGCGGGCTTCCCCTGGGGGCTGCTCGGCCTGCTCGGCCTGTTCGGACTGATTCCCCTGTTCCGGCGCGGCGGACGGACCACCCGCACTGTCTATGTCGACCGCGACGATCCGAGGCGGGTGATCCGCGAGGAGCGGATCGAGGACTGACTAGCGCGCGTCGACGAGGACGATCTCGGCATCGCCGATCGCGCGGATTTCCAGCGTCTCCTCGCCGGTGATCGCGACGCCGTCGCGGGCCTCGGCGCGGACGCCGTTGACCTCGATCGGTCCGGCCGTGGCGACGAGATAGGCGTGGCGCTCCGGATCGAGCGTGAGTTCCGCCGTCTCGCCGGCTTTCAGCGTCGCCCCCATCACGCGCGCGGCCGCGTTGATCTTCAGCGCCTCGCCATCCTCCGCATAGCCGCTCGCCAGGGTGACGAAGCGGCCGGAACGGTCCGCCTTGGGGAATTTGGCCGCGCCCCAGCCGGGCGCCGCGCCCGGCCGGTCGGTCAGCACCCAGATCTGGAACAGGGTCGCCGTCTCGTCCTCCAGATTATATTCGGCGTGCTGGACGCCCGTGCCTGCGCTCATCACCTGCACGTCGCCTGCCGCGGTCCGGCCCTTGTTGCCCATCGAGTCTTCGTGGGTGATCGCGCCGGTGCGGACGTAGGTGACGATCTCCATGTCGCGGTGCGGATGCGGCGGGAAGCCGCTTTTCGCGGCGATCTTGTCGTCGTTCCACACCCGGATCGCGCCCCAGCCCATGCGGGCGGGATCGTGATAGTCGGCGAAGGAGAAGTGATGGCGCGCGTCGAGCCAGCCATGGTCGGCATGGCCGAGCGAGCCGAATTTGCGGATGTCGATCATCGTTCGATCCTCCTTACGCGGCCAGCTTCAAATCGCCGCTGGCGAACTCGGTCAATGCGCCCGCCGCCGCCTCGATCGAGGCTTCGGCCGCGTCCGGGCCGAAGGCAAGCTTCTCGGCGCGGACGTAGCTCACGTCGGTCACGCCCATGAAGCCGAGCAGGATGCGGATATGCGGCTCCTGCCCGTCCATCGCGGCGCCGTCGCCCTCGCTGTAGAAGCCGGCGCGGCTCTCGATCACGATCGCCTTCCTGCCGCCCAGCAGGCCTTCCGGGCCCTCGGACGTGTAGCGGAAAGTGAGGCCGGCGCGCAGGACATGGTCGAACCAGGCCTTGAGCGTGGAGCTCATCCCAAAATTGTACATCGGGCTGGCGATGACGATCAGGTCGGCGGCCTGAAGCTCGGCGACGAGCGCGTCGGAAAGCGAGCGCGCCTCGAGTTCGACGTGCGTCGCCGGCTCGCCTTTGATCGCGGCCACGGTTTCGGCGGTGAGATGCGGCAGCGGATTGGCGCCAACGTCGCGCAGCACGACATGCGCTGCCGGATTGGCGGCGCGAACCGCATCGACGAAGCGCGCGGCGAGGCCGCCCGACACGGAGGCATCGCCATTGGCGCTGCTCGAAACGACCAGGATATTCATGTCTCTTCTCCCCTTGGGATGATTGCCTTGGCGGGAGATATGGCGCTAAAGGTGTTGCCGGAAGACCGGCAATTGCTATCTTGGTGTTGCGAAATATGGAACGCTCAGCCACCGACCTCGTCGACGTCCTCGCCTTTGTCCGCGTCGCGGAGACCGGCTCCTTCGCGCGCGCGGCGGAGCGGATGGGGCTCTCAAAGCCGGTCCTCTCGCGCCGGGTCGCGCGGCTCGAGGAGCAATTGGGCGCGCGCCTGCTGACCCGGAGCGCGCGCGGCGCCCAGCCGACCGACATCGGCGAGGCCTATTATGCCCGCGCCGCCAACATCCTCGCCGAGCTCGAGGCGGCGGAGGAGGTGGTGGCGGAAGCGGTGACGCAGATCGCCGGGCCGATCCGGCTGACCGCGCCGCTCTCCTTCGGCATCACCCATCTCGCGCCCGCGCTCGCGGATTTCGCCGCCGCCCATCCGAGAGTGGAGCTCGACATCTCGCTCGAGGACCGCACCGTCGACCTCACCGAAGGCGGCTACGATCTGGCGGTGCGGATCGGACGATTGAAGGATTCGGCGCTGATCGCGCGGCGGATCGCGCCGATCCGCAAGGCGGTCGTCGCCAGCCCGGACTATCTCGCCCGACGGGGGCGGCCCGAACAGCCCGCCGACGTCGCCGGCCACGACGTCCTCCTCTATGCGCACGAGCAATGGCGCTTCCGCGTCGGCGGGCGCTGGGAGACGGTGCGGGTCTCCCCGGTCATGCGCGGCAACAATGGCGACATGCTGCTCGCCGCGGCGGTCAGGGGGCTCGGCCTCGTCATGCTCCCCAGCTTCATCGCCGCGCCCGCGATCGAGGCGGGCAAGGTCGAGGTCGTGCTGCGCGATTACCCGCTCGACGAAGGCGCGCTGCACGCGGTCATGCCGCCGGGACGCGCGACCACGGCTCGCGTTCGCGCGCTCGTCGACTTTCTCGTCGAGCGCTTCGGGCCGGAGCCCGCCTGGGACCCGTGCTGGCTGGCGCAGGAGGCCGATGCTGGACGAGGGCCGACGAAACGCTAAGAAGCCTCCATCCCGCCGATCCGAAGGAACCACGCCCCGTGCAGCTACGCCTCCCCCTCGTCGCCCTGCTTCTCGCCACCACCGGCATCGCCGCCGCGCAGCCGCAGGTCCCGGCCCCCGCGCCCCAGGCCGCCGCGGCACAGAGCTCGCAGGCCGCGGAGGATGCGCGCCTCCTCGCCTTCCTCGACGCCGCCTTCGACGAGACGATCTCGACCAATCCGCAAGTGCTCACCAGCCTCGGCTCGAAGCAGCTCTACGACCGGCTGAACGACTTCACCGACGCCTATCGCCAGCGCCAGCTCGCGCTGCGCGAGCGCCACCTCGCCGAGATGCGCCGCCAGTTCGATCCGGGCCGGCTGAGCCCGGCGGGGCGCCTTTCCTACCGCCTGTTCGAGGAGGACGTGGAGGACGACCGCCGCGCCTTCCCCTTCCGCTGGCACGCCTTCCCCGCGACCAACAACGGCAGCCCGATGGGAACGATCCCGGTCTTCCTGATCAACAATCACCGCATCGCCGACGTCAGCGATGCCGAGGCCTATGTCGCGCGGCTGCGCGACGTCGAGCGGGTGATGAACGAGATCAGCACCAACATCCGCCACCAGGCGAGCCTCGGCATCGTCCCGCCCGCCTTCAATTTCGAGCCGGTGCGAGAGGACGGGCGGCGCATCCTCAGTGGCGCGCCCTTCACCGACGGCCCGCCGGGCGCCCTGCTCGCGGACTTCACGGCCAAGGTGAACCGCCTCGAAATCCCCCAGTCGGAGAAGGACCGCTTGCTCGCCGGGGCGCGCGAAGCGCTGACCGGACCCTTCCGCCGCGGCTACGAGACGATGCTGGCGACGCTCGCCGAGATCGAGCCGCGCGCGACCGGCAACAACGGCGCCTGGAGCCTGCCGAACGGGGCGGAATTCTACGCCCAGCGCCTCGCCAATTTCACGACGACCGAGCTCGGCGCCGAGGAGATCCACAATCTCGGCCTCGAACAGGTCCGCCGCATTCATGGCGAGATGGAGCGGATCAAGCGCCAGGTCGGCTTCACCGGCACGCTCACCGGATTCTTCACCCACATCAATGCCAGCGACGAATTCAAATATCCCAACACCGACGAGGGCCGGCAGCGCTATCTCGCCGACGCTCGCGCCTATATCGATCAGGTGATGGCGGCGGCGCCGCGCTGGTTCCGCCGGCTGCCGCGCGCGCCGCTGGAGGTCCGCGCGGTCGAGCCGTTCCGGCAGGAGACGGCGGCGGTCGCTTTCTACAACCGCCCTTCGCCCGATGGCTCTCGCCCCGGCATCTTCTACGTCAACCTCGCCGACATGACTCAGGTGCTCAGGCCCCAGGTCGAGGCGATCGCCTATCACGAGGGCGCGCCCGGCCACCATTTCCAGAGCGCGCTGGCGCAGGAGCTGCCAGGCGTGCCCAAGTTCCGCCGCTTCGGCGGCAACAGCGCCTATGGCGAGGGCTGGGGCCTCTACGCCGAGGGGCTGGGCCAGGAAATGGGCTTCTACCGCGAGCCGATGAGCGAGTTCGGCATGCTCTCCACCCAGCTCTGGCGGGCGATCCGCCTCGTCGTCGACACCGGCATTCACCACCATCGCTGGACCCGCGAGCGGGCGATCGACTATTTCATGGAGAACGGCCTGCTCTCCCGGCGCGACGCGACCAAGGAGGTCGAGCGCTATTTCAACAATCCCGGACAGGCGACGTGCTACATGATCGGCCGCCTCAGGATCCTCGCATTGCGCGACCGCGCGCGCCAGGAACTGGGCGAGCGCTTCGACATCCGCGATTTCCACGCGGTCGTGCTCGAGAATGGCAACGTCCCGCTGGGCGTGCTCGAGGACCTGGTCGAGGCCTATATCGCGGAGCGGAGGGCAAGCTGATCAGTCGGCCGTCGCTGGAGCGGCCGCGGCTTGCAACGGATAGGGGAGCATCTGCGCGTTCCACGCGGCCCAGTCCGCCTTCAGCCGCTCGAAGCGTTCGGGCTCGCGGTCCTTGAGGTTGGCCCGCTCGCGCGGATCGCGGGTGATGTTATAGAGCTGCTCGTCGCCCGCGACCCGCAGATATTTCCAGTCGCCGTCGCGCGCCGCCGCCTGCTCCCGCTCCCGGAAGCGCCAGAACAGCTTGCGCGAGCGCGCCGGCGCCTCTCCGATCAGAACGTCGAGCAGATTCTCGCCGTCGGGCGGAACGGCCGGATCGACCGTCGCACCGGCCGCCGCAGCAAGGGTCGGCAGCCAGTCCATCGACGTCAATACTTGGTCCGACCGTCCCCCGGCGCGGATCGTCGCCGGCCAGCGGACGACAAGCGGCACCCGTATCCCGCCCTCGAGCAGATCACCTTTGCCGCCGCGCAGCGGCCAGGTGTCCGAAAAGCGTTCGCCGCCATTATCACTGGTGAAGACGACGATCGTGTTGCTCGTGGCACCGGCACGTTCCAGCTCGGCGAGGACCCTGCCGATCGCCGCGTCCATCGAGCGGACCATCTCCGCGAAAATCTGAAGGCTGCCGCCGTCACGATGCCATAGACTGGCCTCCGGCGGCAGCGGCTGGTCGTTCGGGCCCTGCCAGGGCCAGTGCGGCGCAGTGAAGTGGAGGCTGAGCAGGAACGGCGCGCCTTCCGCCGCCGCGCTCCGCAGTTCCGCGACCGCCCTGTCGGCGAGGAGGTCGGTCAAATAGCCAGCGCGGTCCACGATCGTGTCGCCATCGAAAAGGCCGACGGAACCCAGACGCCCCATGGCGGTTACGCGGCGGGT
>NZ_JBQTJC010000092.1:0-4273 GCF_052387495.1 Sphingosinicella sp.
AGCGGAGCGCGGGCGCGAGCTTCGTCGGGGCGTTCATGAACGGCCGGTTAGCCCAAAGTGGTAAGCAAGCGGTGAACATCGCGCCACCGCGCGTTCGGAAAGAACGGTGGTCCCGGTAAGCACTTCTGAACGCCCTTCTCAAGCAAAAGAGGGTCAAGACAAGACCATTACCTGGGGGCGGGAAGTAGATGCTGGCACGGGAACAAGTCGTGGAAACGAGCTTCTCATTTTCGAATCTGGTGCCGGACCCGCCGGAGCGCCGGCAGCAGGAGCGCCACATCAAGATCCTGCGCGTCGGCATCGTCGTGATCGACGGCCGCCGCGAGCTCTGCCTGATCCGCAACATCTCGGCCGGCGGGCTGATGGCGCATCTCTACACCAGGGTGCAGCCCGGCCAGCGGGTCAGCGTCGAGCTGAAGACCCATCAGGAGGTTTCCGGGCGGATCGTCTGGGTGCGCGAGGCCAATGCCGGCATCGCCTTCGACACGCCGGTCGACATCGCCGATCTGCTCGCCAATCCGGCCGTGCTCGACAATGGCTGGCGCGCGCGCACGCCCCGGATCGAGGTCGACCGGCTGGCGACGCTGCGCGCCGGCGCCCGCACCCAATGGGTCCACACGCGGGACATTTCCCAGAGCGGAGTGAAGATCGAGCTCGACGAGCCGCTCGACATCGGCGCCGACGTCGTCGTCACGCCGGAGCATTTCCGCCCGGTCGCCGGGGTCGTCCGCTGGCAGAACGGCCGCGCCTGCGGCATCGCCTTCAACCAGCTGATCCCGCTCTCCGAGCTGATCGACTGGCTGAAGCGCTCCTAGGCTCCGCCGGCCGCGCAAGAGCTGGAGCGGGTAGCGGGAATCGAACCCGCGTCACAAGCTTGGAAGGCTAGTGCTCTACCATTGAGCTATACCCGCGCCGGGCGGCGCCTCCTGCCACCTGGGGGGCGGGATCGTCAACCGCAAGGCTGGCCCTCGCCGCTTTAGCTGCTATGCGAACCTCCGCAGAGGGGACGCGATGGACCGCATCGGTGAGATCAGGGCGCATCCGGGCTATCGGGCGCTGGTCCGCACCCGGCGCCGGCTCGCCTGGACGCTGTCGGCGGTCATGCTCGCCGCCTATTTCGGCTATATCCTGCTGATCGCCTTCGATCCTCAATGGCTGGCGACGCCGATCGGCGGCGGCGTCACCACGATCGGCATCCCGATCGGGCTCGGCCTGATCCTGCTCGGCATCGCCTTGACCGCGCTCTACGTGCGCCGTGCCAATCGCGATTTCGACGCGCGGCTGGAAGCGATCCTGAAAGACGCCGCCGAATGAACTGGACGGCGATCGTCATGTTCGGCGGCTTCGTCGCGCTCACCTTGTGGGTCACGCGCTGGGCGGCGCTGCGGACCAAGACTGCCTCGGCCTTCTACACCGCGGGCGGGGGCATCACCGGCTTCCAGAACGGGCTTGCCATCGCCGGAGACTATATGTCCGCCGCCTCCTTCCTCGGCATCTCGGCGCAGATCTTCGTCGACGGCTATGACGGGCTGATCTACTCGATCGGCTTTCTCGTCGGCTGGCCGATCATCCTCTTCTTGATGGCCGAGCGCCTGCGCAATCTCGGCCGCTTCACCTTCGCCGACGTCGCGTCCTACCGGTTCGCCCAAGCCCCGGTGCGCAGTTTCGCGGCGGTCAGCACCCTGATCGTCGTCGCCTTCTACCTGATCGCGCAGATGGTCGGCGCGGGGCAGCTGATCCGGCTGCTCTTCGGCCTGCCCTATACCTATGCGGTGATCATCGTCGGCACCCTGATGGTGGTCTACGTCCTGTTCGGCGGGATGATCGCGACCACCTGGGTGCAGATCATCAAGGCGGTGCTGCTCCTCTCCGGCGCGACCTTCATGGCGATCATGGTGATGGCCCAGTTCGGCTTCTCGCTCGAAGCCCTGTTCGCGCGCGCCGTCGAGGTGAAGACCGGCCTCGCCGCGGCCGAGGGCGCCGGTCCGGCCGAGGCGGCGGCGCGCGGGCGATCGATCATGGGGCCGGGCAATTTCATCCGCGATCCCATTTCCGCCATCTCGCTCGGCATGGCGCTGATGCTCGGCACGGCCGGGCTGCCGCACATCTTGATGCGCTTCTTCACCGTTCCGGACGCCAAGGAGGCACGCAAGTCGGTGCTCTGGGCGACGACCTGGATCGGCTATTTCTATCTGCTCACCTTCATCATCGGCTTCGGCGCGATCGTGCTGGTCGCGACCAATCCGGATTTCCTCAATGCCGAAGGCGGGCTCCGCGGCGGCGGCAACATGGCCGCGATCCACCTCGCCGACGCGGTCGGCGGCGATCTCTTCCTGGGCTTCATCTCGGCGGTCGCCTTCGCTACCATCCTCGCGGTGGTCGCCGGGCTCACGCTTTCGGGCGCCTCCGCAATCAGCCACGATCTCTACGCCACTTTGATTCGCAAGGACGCGGCCGAGACCGGCATGGAGCTCAAGGTGTCGCGGATCGCCACCCTCGTCCTGGGCGTGGTCGCGATCCTGCTCGGCATCGCCTTCGAGACCCAGAACGTCGCCTTCATGGTCAGTCTCGCCTTCGCGCTCGCCGCCTCGGGCAATTTCCCGGTGCTTTTCCTGTCGCTGATGTGGGGAGGCATGACGACGCGCGGGGCGGTGGCGGGCGGCCTGCTTGGCGTCACGGTCGCCCTCGTCCTTACCATCCTCTCGCCGGCGGTGTGGGTCACCGTGCTCGGCTATTCCGAAGCGCTCTTCCCTTATTCCTCGCCCGCTATCTTCTCGGTGCCGCTCGCTTTCGTCACGATTTGGCTGGTCTCGCTCCTCGACCGCAGCCCGCGCGGGAGACAAGACCGCGCAGGCTTCGCAGATCAGGAGGTGCGCTCCGAAACGGGGGTTGGAGCCTATCGCCCAAGCATGCATTAGGGCTTGATGACGACGCCCGAGCCGCTCCCGATCCTGCGCACCCCCTCCGCCCTTCGCCACTTCCTCGCCAGCGAGGCGGCGGGCGGGATGCTGCTGATGGCGGCCGCGGCGCTGGCGCTGATCGTTGCCAACAGCCCGCTGGCTGAGGATTATCACCATTGGCTGGAGATGGCGGTCGGTCCGGCCCTCTCGGCCAAGCTGGGCCCGACCACCCCGCATCTCCTGATCAACGACGGGCTGATGGCGATCTTCTTCCTGCTGGTCGGGCTCGAGATCAAGCGCGAGTTCGTCGACGGACGGCTCTCGACCTGGGACCGGCGCCGGCTCCCGGTCATCGCCGCGGCGGCGGGTATGGCGCTGCCTGCCTTGGTGTACCTGCTCCTCGCCGGCGGCACGCCCGGATTGGCGCGCGGCTGGGCGATTCCCGCCGCGACCGACATCGCCTTCGCGATCGGCGTGCTCGCCTTGCTCGGCAAGCGCGCGCCGACGTCGCTCAAACTGTTCCTCACCACGGTCGCCATCGCCGACGATCTCGGCGCGGTCGTCATCATCGCGCTCTTCTACACCGCCTCGCTCGATTTTATCGCGCTGGCGGCTGCGGCGGCGATCCTCGCCGGGCTCTGGCTGCTCGCGCGCAGCGGGGTGCTGAGCCTGTGGGTCTACGGCATCGGCGCCGCCGCGCTCTGGTATGCGGTCTTGCTCTCGGGCGTCCACGCCACCGTGGCGGGCGTGCTGGCCGCGATGGTAGTGCCGATCGTCAAGACGCCCGGCGCGCCCGACTCCGCCCATTCGCCGTTGCACCGGCTCGAACATGCCCTGTCGCCCTGGGTCGCCTTCCTGATCGTCCCGATCTTCGGCTTCGCCAATGCGGGGGTCCATCTGAGCGGCCTCGGGTCCGAGGCGCTGCTCGCGCCGCTGCCGCTGGCGATCGCCGCCGGCCTGTTCCTCGGCAAACAGCTCGGCATCTTCACCGCGGTCCGGCTCTGCTGCAAGATGGGGATGGCGCCGCCCTTGCGGGGCGCGACCTGGGTGCAGGTCTACGGCGTCTCGATCCTGTGCGGGATCGGCTTCACGATGAGCCTGTTCATCGGCACCCTCGCCTTCCCGGGCAATGCGCTGCTGATCGAGGAAGCCAAGGTCGGCATCCTCGCCGGCTCCTTCCTCTCCGCGGTCGCGGGCTTCATCGTCCTGCGTTTCGCGGCGCCCCATCCGGGCTATGTGCGCGAAGAAGCGGAAATTTGCGCCGAGATCGACACCGACGGCGATTGCGCGCGCTAGTCTGAGGAGAATGGTGGACAGGGCTGGATTCGAACCAGCGTAGGGGCAACCCCGGCAGATTTACAGTCTGCTGCCTT
>NZ_JBQTJC010000093.1:0-8994 GCF_052387495.1 Sphingosinicella sp.
GCCAGACCCAGGCGGGCTCGCCCTCGCCCGGCTTGAAGCCGATCTCGCGCATCAATTTCGCCACCGTTTCCGGCTGGAGCCCGAGCGAGGTGACGAGGGCCTGATTGACGGGCTCGCCGCCGCTCCGCGCGCCGTGCGCGTTGGCGGCCATCCGCTCGGCCATGTCGACCCGGATCATCTGCGGGCCGGCGGCGCGGAAGCCGAGCCGGGCGAGCAGGGCCGGATCGTCCGGGCGCGGCAGCACCACGGCCGACTGGGCGGGCAGAGCCGGCATCGGCGCACCGGCGGCGGCGGCGCGCAAGGCGGCGCGCCAGCGCATCGCCTCGGGCTTCAGCACGGCGGGCATGTAGAGATCGAGCGCGCCGATGCGGATGCCGAGCCGGGTGACGGCGCGGCGCTGCTCCTTGTCGAGCGCGGCCAGCGCGCCGGAGACGGCGCCGCGCGCGACGATCCCGCCCTCGTCGACGAGCATCGCGAGCAGGGCGCGCACTGCCGGGGGCTCGGCCGGATCCTGCGCGGCATGGCCGGCGGCGCGCAACGGCCCCAGCACCGTCTCGGCGCCGCCCCGCAGCCAGTCCTTGAGCCGGGCGATCGCCGCCTCGCGCCCCTTCTCGGAGACCCGGTCGATCCGTCGGTCGAGATGGACGCGGGGGGAGAGCAGATTCTTGCCGGGGCCGAGACGGGCCACTTCGTGCCCGCGCCAGAGGATCGCGACCGGCGCGCCGGCGTCGGTGCGGAGCGAGAAATGGTCGTCCGTGTCCGCGACCAGGGCGGCGGCGCGCTTCTCATATTCGCCCGCCAGCCGCCGCTCGGCGGTGGCGAGCAGCATCTTGCGGTCGGCGTGGCGGGCGGCGGGATCGACCTCGAAATTGAAGCCCTGGAGACGACCGATCGCGTAGGAGCCGACGCTGACCTCGCCCTGCTCGTCGATCAGCACCGGAAACTCGCCCGCGCCCCTGCGGCCGAGATCGCGCATCAGCACCGAGGTGCGCCGGTCGACGAAGCGCTGGGTGAGCCGCTCGTGCAGCGCCTCGGAAAGCTTCTCCTCGACCGCCATCGCCCGCTCGGCCATCGCCGCCGGCTCGGCGAGCCAGTCCGAGCGGTGCGCGACATAGGACCAGGTCCGGATTCCGGCGAGGCGGTCGGCGAGCGTATCGATGTCGCCCTGGACATTGTCGAGCCGTGCCACCTCGGCCGCATACCAGTCGCGCGGAATGTGGCCGCTGCCCTCGGTCAGATGGCCAAAGACGCGCGCGACCAGGCGGGCTTGATGCTCGGGGCCGGTCTTGCGGAAATCGGGCAGGCCGCAGGCGCCCCAAAGCCGGCGCACCTGCGTGGAGTCGGTCGCCCGGGCGACCACCTCGGCATCGCCGGAGAGCTGCTTCAGCACGGCAAGGTCGATCGCCTCGGGCGCAGGGCGGAGCTCGCGCCGGGCCGGGCGCCGCTCGAGGCTGCGGATCAGCGCCTCGATGCCGGCGAAATCGAGCGCGCTTTCGCGCCAGTAGAGAAAATCCAGCGGCTGGAAGCGATGCTCCTCGATCGCCTCGACCTCCTCGGGCCGGAATTCGGGCATCGCCTCGCCCGCCAGGGTGAGCGAGCCGAACGTGCCGTCGCGCTGGTGGCGGCCGGCGCGGCCGGCGATCTGCGCCATCTCCGCGGTCGTCAGGCGGCGGCGGCGGGCGCCGTCGAACTTGCCGAGCCCGGCGAAGGCGAGATGGGTGACATCCATGTTGAGGCCCATGCCGATCGCGTCGGTGGCGACGAGATAATCGACCTCGCCGGCCTGATACATCGCGACCTGCGCGTTGCGGGTGCGCGGGGAAAGCGCGCCCATCACCACCGCCGCGCCGCCGCGCATCCGGCGCAGCATCTCGGCCACCGCATAGACCTGGTCGGCGGAGAAGGCGACGATCGCCGAGCGCGGCGGCAGCCGCGAGAGCTTGGCGGGGCCAGCATAGCTGAGCGTCGAGAAGCGCGGCCGGGCGGTGATCTCGGCCTTGGGCAGCAGCGCCCGGACCATCGGCTTCAGGCTTTCCGAGCCGAGGATCATCGTCTCCTCGCGGCCGCGGGCGTGGAGTAGCCGGTCGGTGAAGACGTGGCCGCGCTCCGGATCGGCGCCGAGCTGGGCCTCGTCAACGCCGACGAAGGCGAAGTCGCGAGGAATCCTGTTGTCGGCTCCGGCAAACATACCTCCGCCGATGGGCATGCTCTCGACCGTGCAGAGGAACCAGCGCGCCTGGGCGGGCAGGATCTTCTCCTCGCCGGTGAGCAAGGCGACCTGATTGGCACCCTTGAGCTGGACGACGCGATCATAGACCTCCCGTGCCAGCAGGCGGAGCGGGAAGCCGATCATCCCCGAACTGTGGCCGCACATCCGCTCGACGGCGAGGTGGGTCTTGCCGGTGTTGGTGGGCCCGAGAATGGCCTTCAAGGGCGCGCGGGCAAGCTCGCTCATCGCCGCAAGATCGGGCGCCGGCAGCCGAAGCGCAACCTTTTCCGGCGCTTGGCGAGCGGACTCGGCTCATCCGGCCCGCTGGCCGCCTCGTCGCAGTCGTAGATTCCGTAATTTGACTTTAACCTCTTTTCTTCAGAACAGTTGACACCTGCCGAGCGGGGTGCGCGGCGGGGGATAAACGGGCCGCTGGGGCAGAGCCGCATTGTATCGATTCAATGACATAGGCACGGGTGCGGGCAGCGGCGCGGCTGCGCTCGCGCTCGACGGCACCGCGCTTCGCGTCCCCACCCGGCCCGTCTTCGGCCAGCGGGTCGAGGCGCTGCGCGGCCGCGCCGGCGACCTCGACCTGATCGTCGATCTCGGCCAGCGGATCGGCAGCCGCGAATGGTTCCGCGGCCTCTTCACCTGCCTCGCGCTCTGCTACGCCGCCTGGTCGCTCGCGCCCGGGCTGGGCCCGATCGCCGGTTCCAGCCCCCTTCCCTATCCGGACGCTGAGTTCGAGCAGGCCCGCGCCCTGGCTATCTCGCCGCTCGCCTACGGCGCCGACACCGGGCGCCGGATGGCGCCGACCGACGCGGTGCAGCCGCTCGCCGAGACGCCCGAACGGCCGATCATCGATCTGCGCGCCACCTTGGGTCGCGGCGACGGCCTCGCCCGCATGCTCGAACGCTCCGGCGTCGGCGCGGCCGAAGCCGACCAGGTGGCAAGCATGATCGGCGGCGTGCTCAGCGTCACCGATCTTCGTCCCGGCACGACGATGGATCTTACCTTGGGCCGCCGCCCCAACCGCACCGTTGCCCGCCCCCTCGATCGGCTGAGCTTCCGCGCCCGCTTCGACCTGAGGCTCGAGATCGTCCGCAGCGGCGGCCAGCTCGTGCTCAGCCAAATCCCGATCGCGGTCGACGAGACGCCGTTGCGCATCCAGGGCCGGGTCGGCGCCAGCCTCTACCGCTCGGCGCGCGCGGCGGGCGTGCCGGCCAGGCATGTCGAAGCCTATATCCGCGCGCTGACCAGCCAGCTCCAGATCCCCTCCGGGCTCAATTCCGACGACCGCTTCGACATCATCATCGAGCATCGCCGCGCCGCGACCGGCGAGACCGAGACCGGCCAGTTGCTCTTTGCCGGGCTCGAGCGCACCAGCGGCCGCGACCTTCGCATGATGCAGTGGACCTCGGACGGCCGCAGCCAGTGGTTCGAGGCCTCGGGCGTCGGCCAGCAGAGGGGCGGCGTTCAGGCGCCGGTGCCGGGCCGGGTCACCTCCAATTACGGTCTTCGGATGCATCCGATCCTGCGCTACCAGCGCATGCACCGCGGCCTCGATTTCCGCGCCGCCTACGGCACCCCGATCCTCGCCGCGATCGACGGTACGGTGGCGCGGGCCGGCTGGGCGGGCGGCTACGGCCGGCAGGTCCGCCTCAACCACGCCAACGGCCTCGCCACCTCTTACTCGCACATGAGCCGGATCGCGGTCTCGCCCGGCGCGCGCGTGCGGCAGGGCCAGGTGATCGGCTATGTCGGTTCGACCGGCCTCTCGACCGGCCCGCACCTCCACTACGAAATGTACCGGAACGGCCAAACGATCAATCCGCGCTCGGTCCGCTTCACCAGCCGCGCGGAGCTTTCGGGCGGCGAGCTGGCCAGCTTCCGCGCCCGCCTGCGCAATCTGCTGGCGACGCCGCTCGCAGCGGCGCGGCAGCAGCAGGCGGTACTCCAAGTCGAGACCGCGAATACCGCTCCCTAAAGAGCCAAGTCAGGCCGCTTCCGCACCTTCATTTTAGCCGCTAGGGTCGCGGCCCCATGGACATCTATCTGCCGATCGCCGGCTTGTCGGTGAACGCGCTGGTGATCATAGGCCTCGGCGGGCTGGTCGGCCTTTTGACGGGCATGGTCGGCGTCGGCGGCGGCTTTCTCACCACGCCGATCCTGATCTTCTACGGCATTCCGCCGGCGGTCGCGGTCGCCTCGGCGACGACGCAGATCACCGGCACCTCGATCTCGGGCGTCCTCGCCCACCGCCGCCGGCGCGGGGTCGACATCCAAATGGGCGCCGTCCTGATCCTCGGCGGCGTGATCGGCGCGATCCTCGGCGGCTTCCTCTTCCGCCTGCTCCAGAATCTCGGCCAGATCGATACCGTCATCTCGATCCTCTACGTCATCCTGCTCGGCAGCATCGGGGTGATGATGGCCCGGGAATCGGGAACGGCGCTCGGCATCTGGAAACCCTCGGCCAAGGCGGCCGAGCGCCCGGCCCGGCGCCACAATCCGCTGATCGCGATGCTTCCGCTGCGCTGGCGCTTCTACCGCTCGGGCCTGTACATCTCGCCGCTCGCGCCGCTCGCTTTGGGCTTCGTATCCGGTCTGCTCACCGTTTTGCTGGGCATCGGCGGCGGCTTCATCATGGTGCCGGCGATGATCTATCTGCTCGGCATGTCGGCGGCGGTCGTGGTCGGCACCTCCCTGCTCCAGATCCTGTTCGTCACCGCCGCGACCACCCTCGTCCACGCCACCACCACCCGCTCGGTCGACATCGTACTGGCCGTGCTGCTCCTGCTGGGCTCGGTGATCGGCGCGCAATATGGCGCCCGGCTCGCCCAGAAGATGAAGCCCGAGCTGCTGCGCATGATCCTCGCCATCGTCGTGCTCGGCGTGGCTTTGCGCATGGGGCTCCAGCTCGGCTGGCGGCCCGAGGAAATCTACACGGTGCAGATGCTGTGAAGCGCCTCGCCGCCCTCGTCCTCGCTCTGGCCTCGCCGCTGCTGCTCGGCCAGGCGCAGCCGCGCCTCGTCCCCGACGTCTCGCAGCGCCACATCGAGATCCGCTACAGCTTCACGGGCGCCGAATTGCTCCTGTTCGGCGCGATCCTTCATCCCGGCGGGCGGGCGCCCGAGCCGGGCACCGACGTCGCCGTCGTCCTGAAGGGGCCGCTCGAGCGGATCGTGGTGCGCGAGAAGCAGCAGGTCGCCGGGGTCTGGATGAACGTCGAGCGGGTCCGCTTTCGCTCGGCGCCGAGCTTCTACGCCGTCGCCTCGTCGCGGCCGTTGTCCGAGCTGGTCGACGAGCGCACCGCCGCGATCTACGAGCTCGGCCTCCAGAACCTCCAACTCTCCCCGGGCGGCGGCGCCGACGCCGAGACCTTCCGCCGTTTCGAGCGGGGGCTGATCGACCTGCGTCAGCGCCAGCAACTCTACGCCGAAATCCCACGCGGCGTGGAGATCAGCGAGGGCGTGCTCTACCGCGCCCGGATCAGCATTCCGGCCCGCGTGCCGGTCGGCACCTACACTGCGGAAACCTTCCTGATCCGCGACGGCCGGGTCATCGCCGGCGCGGCGCGCGAGATCGAGATCGAGAAACTGGGCTTCGAGCGGTTCGTCGCCGACGCGGCGGAGGATTGGTCGCTCAGCTACGGGATCGTCGCGGTCGCCGTGTCGCTGCTGCTCGGCTGGGCGGCGGGCGCCTTCTTCCAGCGCCGCTACGCATAACATCGCAAACGGCTTGTTTACCCGCATTCGCTAGACCTCGGCGGTCAAGAACGGCCAGGCGATATAAGAATGACCGATGCGATGAACGTGCACGGCTTCCCCCAGGACGGCGGCGGCGCGCCCGACAACGTCACGCCGCCGCCGCGGCGCCGGCTCACCGCCGCGCACGAGGCGATCGGCCAGGTCGTCGAGATCGGCGGCAGCGGAGCGCGGGTCAACATCGTCGACCGCCGCCTGATCGAGCTGGCCGGCGATCCCGACCCTTCCGTCGCCATGTCCGGCCAGGTCGGCAGCCAGATCAAGATCGACAGCAGCCGCCGCTGGCTGCTCGCCAACATCCGCTCGCTCAAGGTGATCGATCCCGAATCGGGCATCGTCTCGGCCGAGATCGACTTCCTCGGCGAGGGCGACGAGGACCCGTCCTCGGGCAGGATGATCAACTTCAAGCGCGGCATCACCGCTTACCCGATCCCCGGCAGCAAGGCCTATCCGGTGACCGGCAACGATCTGAAGCAGATGTTCGCCGCCGACGAGCGCGCCCATATCGAGATCGGCACCGTCTATCCGACCAAGGACGTGCGCGCCGCGCTCTATATCGACGCTTTGCTCGGCAAGCATTTCGCGCTGCTAGGCTCGACCGGCACCGGCAAGTCGACCGCCGCCGCCCTGATCATGCACCGGATCTGCGACCAGAGCCCCGAAGGGCATATCGTGATGATCGATCCGCACGGCGAATATTCCGCCGCGTTCAAGGGCCATGGCGAGCTGTTCAACGTCGACAATATCGCCATGCCCTATTGGCTGATGAACTTCGAGGAGCATTGCGAGGTGTTCGTCACCACGCAGGGCGCCGAACGTCAGCGCGACATGGACATCCTCGCCAAATGCCTGTTGCAGGCGCGTGCGAGGAACCGCTCGGCGGAAGGACTCACCAAGCTCACCGTCGATTCGCCGATCCCCTACGCCCTGTCCGACCTCACTGCGGCGATCACCCACGAGATGGGGCTCCTCAACAAGGCCACCGACACCGCCCCCTTCATGCGGCTCAAAACCAAGATCGACGAGCTGAAATCCGACCCGCGCTACCAGTTCATGTTCTCCGGCATGCTCGTCGCCGACCTGATGGGGAACTTCATCTCGAAGATTTTCCGTCTCCCCGCCCGGGGCAAGCCGATCTCGATCATCGACGTGTCCGGCGTCCCCTCCGACATCGTCTCGGTCGTGGTCGCGGTCCTGTCGCGGCTCGTCTTCGACTATGCGATCTGGTCGCGCAGCGAGGTGCAGCGGCCGATCCTGCTGGTCTGCGAGGAGGCGCACCGTTACGTCCCCGCCGACAAGACCTCGACCGGCCAGGCGGTCCGCAAGATCCTCGAACGGATCGCTAAGGAGGGCCGCAAATATGGCGTGTCGCTGGGCCTGATCACGCAGCGCCCGTCCGACCTCGCCGAGGGCGTGCTTTCGCAATGCGGCACGATCATCGCGATGCGCCTGAACAACGACCGCGACCAGGCCTTCGTCAAGTCAGCGATGCCGGAAGGCTCGCGCGGCTTCCTCGACGTCATCCCGGCCCTGCGCAACCGAGAGTGCATCGTCTGCGGCGAGGGCGTCTCGATTCCGATCCGGGTCTCGTTCGACGATCTCGAGCGCGACCGCCGGCCGGCCTCGTCCGACCCGCTCTTCTCCGAGCTGTGGCGCCACACCGGCGAGGAAGACGCAATGGTCGCCCGCGTCGTCAAGCGCTGGCGCGCCCAGGGCCGCTAGCATCTGGAGCGCCTGAAAAGGTGCTTCTTTTTTCCGCCTGACAGCAGCGCAGTTTCCCGCTAAGCCGTTGAGGCGAGCGGGGAAATGGCATGAGACGGCAGCGATTCGGCGCAATTCTGGCGATGGCCGCCTTGCTCTCCGCCTGTGGCGGAGGCGGGGGCGGCGGGACCGCCGCGGCGCCGCCGCCGACCGGGGGCACGCCGCCGCCGACCAGCACCGCCTGCTCGCTGCGCGACCGGCAGGACTGGGCCGCCGCCCAGATCCGCGAATGGTATCTCTTCCCCGAGACGCTGCCCGCGGCGCTCGATCCGACGCCCTTCGCCAGCGTCCAGGACTATATCGACGCGCTCGTCGCCAATGCCCGCGCGCTGCGCCGCGACCGCTTCTTTACCTACATCACCTCGATCGCCGAGGAGAACGCCTTCTTCAATTCAGGCGCGAGCGCCGGCTTCGGCATCCGCCTGAGCTACGACACGGCCGCACGGCGGGTGTTCGTGATCGAGGCGTTCGAGGGCGCGCCGGCGCTCGCCGCCGGCATCGACCGCGGCACCGAGATCGTCGCGATCGGCACCAGCCCGGCCAATCTGCGCAACGTCAGCGAGATCCTCGCCACCGAAGGCGTCGCGGGCGTCACCAACGCGCTGGGGCCGACCACCGCCGGCACCACCCGCCTGCTGCGCCTCGCCGGCACCGGCGGCGGTCGCGACGTCAGCGTCACCAAGGGCGATTACGCCCTGCTCCCGGTTTCGACCCGCTACGGTGTCCAGGTCATCAACGACAATGGCCGCCAGGTCGGCTACATCAATTTGCGCACCTTCATCTCGACCGCCGACCCGGCGCTGCGCGATGCCTTCGCGCAGTTCCGCGCCGCCGGGATTACCGAGATCGTCTTCGACCTCAGATACAATGGCGGCGGGCTGGTCTCGACCGCGGCGCTGATCGGCGACCTGCTGGGCCGCAACCGCTCGACCTCGGACGTGTTCAGCTTCACCACCTTCCGCCCGGAAAAGGCGGCGTTCAACGACACGCGCAGCTTCCAGCCGCGTGCGGAATCGATCGCGCCGACCCGGATCGCCTTCATCGGCACCGGCAGCACCGCCTCGGCGAGCGAGCTCGTGATCAACAGCTTCATTCCCTATCTCGGCGCCAATTCGGCGCTGATCGGCGCCAACACCTACGGCAAGCCAGTCGGCCAGATCGCGGTCGACCGCGCGGCGTGCGGCGAACGCCGCCCCGGCGTAACCAACGCCAACCCCCACCCCAACCCCAAGGGCGCAGATTATTAATCCCCACCCCCCA
>NZ_JBQTJC010000094.1:0-48814 GCF_052387495.1 Sphingosinicella sp.
ACGTTGATGACGTCGTCGACGCGGCCGGTGATCCAGTAATAGCCGTCCTCGTCGCGGCGGCAGCCGTCGCCGGAGAAGTAGCGATTCTGGTAGGTCGAGAAATAGGTCTGCACGAAGCGGTCGTGATCGCCGTAGACGGTGCGCATCTGCCCCGGCCAGGAGGCGGCGATGCAGAGATTGCCCGAGGCGGCCCCGGCGAGCGGGTGGCCGTCGCCGTCGACGATCTGCGGTACGATGCCGAACAGCGGCTTGCCCGCCGAGCCCGGCTTCATGTCGTGCGCGCCGGGCAAGGTCGTGATCATGATCCCGCCCGTCTCGGTCTGCCACCAGGTATCGACGATCGGGCAGCGCTCGTCGCCGACGACGCGATGATACCAGAGCCACGCCTCCGGGTTGATCGGCTCGCCGACCGTGCCGAGCAGGCGCAGCGAGGAGCGGTCGTGGCGCTTCACGGGTCCCTCGCCCTCGCGCATCAAAGCGCGGATCGCGGTCGGGGCGGTGTAGAAAATGTCGACCTTGTGCCGCTCGACCACGTCCCAGAAGCGGCTCGAATCCGGGTAGTTCGGCACGCCCTCGAACATGAAAGTCGTCGCGCCGTTCGCGAGCGGGCCGTAGACGACATAGCTATGCCCGTTGACCCAGCCCTCGTCCGCGGTGCACCAGAAGATCTCGCCGGGGCGATAGTCGAAGACGTAGTGGAAGGTGGCCGCCGTCCACACGGCATAGCCGCCGGTCGTGTGGAGCACGCCCTTGGGCTTTCCGGTCGAGCCCGACGTGTAGAGGATGAACAAAGGGTCCTCCGCACTCATCGGCCCGCACGGGCAGGTGTCGGGGACAGTCTCGCCGATCTCGTCGTACCAATGGTCGCGGCCCTCGCGCATCGCGATCTCGTTGCCGAGATGGCGGACGACGACGACCGCCTCGACGGGCGTCGGCCGCTCGAGCGCGGCATCGACATTGGCCTTGAGCGGCACCAGCTTGCCGCCGCGCCTGCCGCCGTCCGCGGTGATCACGAAGCGGCTCGCGCAATCCTCGATCCGGCCGTGCAGCGCCTCGGGCGAGAAGCCGCCGAAAACGACGCTGTGGACCGCGCCGATACGGGCGCAGGCGAGCATCGCCACCGCCGCCTCGGGGATCATCGGCAGATAGATGGTGACGCGGTCGCCCTTGCCGGCGCCCAGCGTCTTCAGGACGTTCGCCATCCGCACCACCTCGGCGTGGAGCGCGCCGTAGGTCAGAGTGCGGACGGTGCCGGGTTCGTCGCCTTCCCAGACGATCGCGGTCTCGGCGGAGCGCGCCTCGAGATGCCGGTCAACGCAATTGTGGCAGAGGTTGAGGATGCCGTCCTCGAACCATTTGATCTCGACCGGATCGAAGCACCAGTCGGCGATTCGCATCGGAAAGTGCTCCCAGTCGATCCGCCGCGCCTGCTCGGCCCAGAAACCGTCCGGATCGTCGAGCGAGCGGCGGTAGAGCGCCTCATATTGCGCGGCGGTGCAGTGGGTGTTCTCGATAGCGGCGGCAGGGGGCGGAATCCGGTCGGCCATGCGGTCGCCTTAGCCATTCGGGCCCGGTGAGGCCAGCGTCGACTTTGCAGGGTCACTTGAGTCAGCCAATGAGTTTCGATACCTAAGTATCTTGAAACACATGAAAAGATGCCGACCCTTCGGTGGCATGAACGGAAAGGACTCGTCGAAGCGGAACGTCGCCCCTAAATAGCGGCTCCGCGGGCGAGGAATGCGACGGACGCCGCGATTTGCGCGGCCGGCGTGTATTACATATATAACGCACCGACGAGAAAGCTGCTATTGGCAAGACGATGACGGCCGACGCACTGACCCTTCCGACCTTGCGCCTCCCCGAGGCCGTACGCGCTTATTGGCGCGCCGCTTTGGTGGGCGCGCTCATGCTCGCCTTGTTCGCGGCGACCCTGGCCGGCATCGCGCTGCGCGACCCGGCCTCCGACGCCGTTTTCGCCCGCGAGGCCGCGGAGACGGCCCAAGTCTCGCAGCTGCGCCGGCAGGCGATCCAGATGTCCGCGACTCAGATCCGCCCCGTCGCGCCGACCGACGCGCTGGCGATCAACGCCGCGATCCCGATCGCGAACCTCGCCAATCCCGCCGCGCGACCCTTCCGGCTGGCCGGCGGCGAGGCGGAGCGCGCCCGCGCCCTCGATTGCCTGACCGCCGCCATCTATTATGAGGCGGCGACCGAGCCGACCGAGGGCCAGCGCGCGGTCGCCCAGGTGGTGTTGAACCGGGTCCGCCATCCGGCCTATCCCGCCAGCGTCTGCGGCGTCGTCTTCGAGGGCGCGCGCCGCTCCACCGGCTGCCAATTCTCCTTCAGCTGCGACGGCTCGCTGCGCCGCGCGCCGATGGCGCCCTTCTGGCAACGCGCCCGCGCCGTCGCCGAAGCGGCGCTGGGCGGATATGTCCATGCGCCGGCCGGCTGGGCGACCCACTATCATGCCAATTACGTCGTGCCTTACTGGGCCTCGAGCCTGGTCAAGACGGCGACGGTCGGCGCCCACATCTTCTACCGCTGGCGCGGCGGCTGGGGCCGACCCACGGCCTTTCTGAACCGCTATGCCGGCGCCGAGCCGGCGATCGCCTGGCGCGGCGGCTTCGGCCAACCGACCGCGCAGGAGCGGATGCTCGCCGCCGCCGAGGCCAATGCCCGCGACGCGCTCGCCGCGGCGGCGGCCGAGGGCGCCGCGCCGATCCACAGCGTCGACAGCTTCCAGCGCGCGGTCCTCCGCCGCTACGAGCCGCTGCGCCGCGACACCGCCAACGCGCTCATAGCCGAGCGTACTCGCGCCGATTCGTCGATGACCAACAGCCAGCGCTGGGCGCTGACCGGCAATGACGACGAAGCCGAGACGCCGCAGCAGCGCCCGCTGGGGCGCTGGGCGCCGCCTTCCGACACGCAAAGCCAAACGCAAACGCCTCCGCCGGCGGCGGCGGGCGGCGCGCCGCCCTCCCCGATGAACGTCTAGCGGACGCTTCCCCAGCCGGAATCGCGCGCGCGGCGCTCGCCGGCGGCGTCGAGTGGCTCGCCCGCCATCATCGCCTGCGCCGCTTCGAGCACCAATGGCGCCGACCCGCCCGCCTGGCGATAGTCGGTTTGCCGCGCCCGGCTCCCGGCCGCGGTCATCACCAATTGCCAGTCCGCGCCGCCGCGGCAGGCGATGCCGCTCAGCGCGCCGCCCTCGAAGGTGCGGCAGGGGCTGCCGTCGGCGCGGGCGAAGGTGACGCCGATCCGGGTTGCGGCGTCCGCCGCCTGGGTCGAGGCGAGCTGGGTCTCCAGCGCCTCGGCAAGCGCGCCGCGCGCGACCAGCACACCCTCATCGGTCACGACCGTCGCGCTCTCCGGCCAGGCGCGGCCGACGAAGATGCCGAGCACGAGGGTGGCGGCGATCGCGGTCAGGCTCTGCCAGAGCGGCCGCGACCGGCCCGGTCGCGCCGCCGCGATCTCGACGACGTTGGTCTCCAGCATCG
This sequence comes from Sphingosinicella sp., assembly GCF_052387495.1. GTDB lineage: Bacteria > Pseudomonadota > Alphaproteobacteria > Sphingomonadales > Sphingomonadaceae > Allosphingosinicella. Next base: position 3,498 of record NZ_JBQTJC010000094.1, read on the forward strand.
CGCGAAAGCGCTCCGGCACGTCTTCGTCGGCCACGGGGCCGTAATGCGCGGCGAGCCGGTCCCGCAGGCGGCGCTGCCCGTCGAGCCGGGCGGCCAGGGCGGGATCCTCGGTCAGCGCCGTCTCGACGCGGCGCCGCTCGACCTCGTTCAGCTCGCCGTCGAGCCAAGCCATCAGGGTGTCGTCATCCACGGCCATTACGCGGCCTCCAGCATGCGGGCGAGCGCCTGACGGCCCCGGGTCAGCCGCGAGGTTAAAGTCCCGATCGGTATCTCAAGCAAATCGGCCGCCTCGCGATAGGCGAGCCCTTCGACCAGGACGAGCGCGATCACCTCGCGCTGCTCTGCCGGCAGCGTATCCATCGCCCGATCGACATCCTGCAACTCCAGGCGCCGTTCGATCCGCTCGTGAGCGTCGCTGCCGATCCGCTCGCCGGCCTCCTCGGGCGCGAAGGTCCGGCCGCTGCGCGCGCGGCGGCGGGCTTCGTCGATCCAGCAATTGCGCATGATCCGCATCATCCAGGCATCCAGTCTCGTTCCGGGCTGCCACTGGCCGCGTGCCTTCAAGGCACGCTCCAGCGCCGCCTGGGTCAGGTCGTCCGCATCGGCCGGGTCGTGAGTCAATGCGCGCGCGAACCGGCGCAGCCGGGGCACCAGCGTCAGCAGCTCACGCTCGAAAGCCTGCAACAGGCGACTCCGTTCGTTGGAGGAAACGGATGGTCCCGCGCGTTTCATCCCCAAGCAAGCGAAAATATGTCAAGAGGAGGCCCGATGGCGCCACGAAGGTTCTTGTCCCGAACTTTGATCGCCGTGCTCGCATTGAGCGCGGCGGCGGCCGGCGCGCAACTCCTGCCGCAGACGCCGATCCCGCCGGTCGGCGATGTGCTCGGCGGGATCGATCGCACCGGACGCGACCTGCTCGATTCGGCCGACGCGACGCTCGGCGAGGTCCGGGCCAGCGCCCGCACGCTCGCCCGCGACCGGATCGACCGCCTCGAAGCGCTCGTCCGCCGCAACCGCGACCGGCTCGAGATGACCGATCTCGGCCCGGCGGTGCGCGGCGAGGTAATCGCAATCGATCCGGGCCCGGCGGCCTTGGCGGCCTTGCAGGAAGCGGGCTTCGTCCGGCGGGGCGAAGAGGCGCTGGACGGGCTCGGTATCCGCGCGGTGACGCTCGCCGTGCCGCGCGGCTGGTCGGTCGACCGCGCCTTGTCGCGGCTGCGCCGGATCGCGCCGGGCACCGAATTCGCCGCCAATCACCTCCACCTGCAAAGCGGCGCCGAGGCCGCGATCGACGGCGCGGTGGCGATGCAGGGGAGCGGATCTGGGCCGCCCGCTGTCGGGATCGTCGATGGCGGCGTCGCGCGCCACCCGGCGCTGCGCGGCGCGATCCAGCAGCGCGGCTTTGTCGCCGGGGCGCCCCGCGCCAGCGCGCACGGTACCGCGGTCGCCTCGCTCGTCGCGGGCCAGGGGGTGATGCGCAGCGCGGCGCCGGGCGCCGCCTTGTTCGTCGCCGACATTTACGGCACCGACCCGGCGGGCGGCAACGCGCTGGCGCTGTCCCGCGCCCTCGCCTGGCTGGCCGGCCAGCGCGTTCGGGTGGTGGCGGTCAGCCTGGTCGGCCCCGCCAATCCGCTCGTCGCGCGGACGGTGGCGCAGGCGCGGGCGCGGGGCATGCACATCGTCGCCGCGGTCGGCAATGACGGCCCGGCCGCGCCACCCGCTTATCCCGCCTCCTATCCCGGCGTGATCGCGGTGACCGGCATCGACGGGCGCGGCCGGGTGCTGATCGAGGCCGGGCGCGCCAGCCATCTCGATTATGCCGCGCCCGGCGCCGATATGGCGGCAGCCGGCGGCGGGGGTCTCGTCGCCGTGCGCGGCACGTCCTATGCGGTGCCGCTCGTCGCGGGACGGCTTGCCCATCATGTGGGCGGTCGCAACCCGATCGCCTCGCTGGACGCCGAGGCGCAGCTCCGGGGCCGCAGAGGCCTCGGACGGGGCGTGATCTGCGGCGGTTGCCGCACGGTTCGTCGACGTTGAGGGATTAAACCCGACAGCTCGTCCGTTTCCCGCACGTGAGGACGCGATCCTCGCCTGTTTCAACGGGAGATCGACAATGAAACTCGCATTCAAGCTCATGGCCGGCTGCGCCTTCCTGATCGCCGCGCCGGCTTCGGCCCAGATCCTGGGCGGCGGCGGCCTTGGCGGCTCGCTGGGCGGCCAGCTCGGCGGTACGCTCGGCCGCCCCCTCGGTGACGTGCGCGGCACGCTCGACAGCACCGTGCGCGGTACTGCCGACACGCGCGTCGAGCGCAATGTCGACCGGCGCCGCGGCCGCGCCAGCGCGCGCGGCTCGGGCAATGCCGCCGCCGACGGCACGCTCGACGGCACCGTCGATTCGGCGCTCGGCAGGCGCAGCGTTTCCGGCAATGCCGGCGGCAGCGCCTCGGGCAGCGCCGGCGCGGACGCCGAGCTGGTCGGCACCGACGCGGTGCGCGATACGGTGGGCAATGCGCGCAACCGGGCCCGCAACACGGTCGCCAACACGCGCGAGCGGGCCGGCAACGCCGCCGCGAACGCGCGCGGCCGCGCCGACGGCGCGCTGAGCGGCGTGGCCGACAAGCTGAACGCGGTCCAGGCCTCCGCCTCCGCGACCGCCGATGCCTCCGGCAATGCCTCGGCCGGCAACAGGTCGAACCGCTCGCGATCGGGCGCCGCACAGTCGGATGCACCGCGCAGCAGCGCGACGAGCGAGCGACGCGGCAGCCGCGCCAGCCGCAGCGAGCGCACCCGTACCCGCGAGGAATAGCACTCGCGGACTTCAGGAAAGCCCCGGCGCCTCCCGACGCCGGGGCTTTTCCTTTGCCCTCTCCGCGAGCCGGCGACATAGGAGCGGCGATGCACCCGCTCTTCGCCCAGCTGCCGGTCTCGATCTTCGAGCATATGTCGGGCCTCGCCCGCGCCCATGAGGCGGTGAATCTCGGCCAGGGCTTTCCCGATTTCGGATGGCCGGACGACGTCGTGCGCCGCGCGGCGGAGGCGCTGACCGGCGAGGCGAGCCAGTATCCGCCAATGCGGGGCAAGCCGGAGCTGCGGGAAGCCGTTGCGGGCCATTATGCGGCACAGCAGGGGCTGACGATCGAATCGGAGCAGGTGATCGTCACCTCGGGCGCGACCGAGGCGCTCGCGGCGTCGCTGATGGCGCTGATCGCGCCCGGCGATGAGGTTTTGCTCTTCCAGCCGCTCTACGATGCCTATCGGCCGCTCGTGCTGCGCGCAGGGGGCGTGCCGCGGCTCGCGGGGCTGAAGCCGCCCGGCTGGCGGATCGACGCGGGGCTGATCGCCGGAGCGTTCAGCGATCGCACCCAGCTCGTCGTCTTCAACAATCCGCACAACCCGACGGCGCGCGTATTCGATGCCGAGGAGCTGGCGTTGCTCGCCGAGGCCTGCGTTCGGCACGACGTGATCGCGCTGACAGACGAGGTCTGGGAGCATGTCCTGTTCGACGGCCGCAAGCACATCCCGCTCGCCTCGCTGCCGGGCATGGCAGAACGGACGGTCAAGGTCGGGTCGGCGGGCAAGATCTTCTCGCTGACCGGCTGGAAGGTCGGTTGGGCGGTGGCTGCGCCGGCGCTCGCGGCGGCGGTCGCCAACGTCCACCAGTTCCTCACCTTCACCACCGCGCCCAATCTACAGAGCGCGGTCGCCTACGGGCTCGGCAAGAGCGACGAATATTACGAGGCGATGCGCGCCCGCTTCGCCGAGGCGCGCGACCATCTCGCGGCCGGGCTCGAAGCGGCGGGCTACGCCGTGCTCCCGGCCGAAGGCACCTATTTCCTCAACGTCGACCTCGCCGCCTCGGGCATCGCCACCGGCGATGTCGATTTCTGCGAGCGCGCGGTGCGCGAATGCGGGGTGGCGGCGATCCCGCTCTCCGCGCTCTACGCCGAGGCGCCCGTGACCAACGTCATCCGCCTCTGCTTTGCCAAGAAGCGGGAGACGCTCGACGAGGGCATCGCCCGCCTCGCCAAAGCGCGCGCGCTGATGAGGGCCTAGAGCGGCCCGCCGCGCCACGCCGGCAGGGGGCGATCGCCGAGCGCCACCTCGACCGCAGCTTTGGCGAGCAGGCGGGTGGAATCGAAGATCGGCAGCGGCGAATTCTCCGCGCCGATCAGCAGCGGGATTTCGGTGCAGACCAAAGCGACCGCATCACAGCCGCGTGCGGCCAGCCCGTCGATGACCCCGACGCAGGTTGCGCGCGATTCGTCGGTGAGGATGCCGAGGCAAAGCTCGTCGAAGATGATGCCGTGGACGGTCTGACGGTCGGCCTCGTCCGGGATTTCCCAGTCAAGCCCGCGCCGGCCGAGCACGCCCGGATAGACCGGTCCGGTCATCGTCCAGTCGGTGCCGAGAATGCCGATCTTGCGCCGGCCGTCGGCGCGCGCCCGATCCGCGACGACCTCACCGATATGAAGGCAGGGAATCGGGAAAGGCGCGCCCGGCGCCTCGAGCGCGATATGGGCGGTGTTGTCCGGCAGCACGAAGAAATCGCAGCCGGCGGCGGCCAGCTTCCCGGCGTCGGCGAGGAAAATGCTGCGCAGCATTTCGAGGTCGCCGCGCTCCCAGGCGTCCAGCCCGAGGTGCATGTCGACGCAAGACATCGTGAACTCGGGATGGAAGTGCGCGACAATCCGCGAGACGCAATCGAGCCAGGCGGTGCGGTAGCAGAGCGTCGCCCCCTCCGCGCTGTGGGCGAGGATGCCGATATGCAGGGTCATGGCCTGTGCTGGCGTGCCGCGGCGCTGCTGGCAAGCGCGGCCGCATTAACGAAGCGTGGAGAATATCGGCGCAGGATGCGGCCCATGCACTTTCTGCTCCTCGCGATGATGATCCAGCCGCAGCTTCAGGCGGTCGCCGAGCCGCCGCGGCGCGTCGCTCGCGCCGAGCGGAGCCGCCGGCTCGACCTACGCTCGCTGGACGCAACGCTCGCCTCCGAGGCGCGGCGCGAGCGGCGTGGTCGCCAGAGCCCGCAGCGGATTCAGGCCTGGCGCGGCGTGCCCGTGGTCATGGTCGACGGGCGGCCGCACGGAATCTGGTAGGCTCAGCGTGGTGCCATCCGGATGGCGCCGTCGAGCCTCACATATTCGCCGTTCAGATAGCTGTTCTCGGCCATGACTACGGCGAGGCGCGCATACTCCTCCGCCCGACCGAGCCGTTTCGGGAAGGGTACCTGCGCGGCGAGCGCGTCCTTCACGTTCTGCGGCATCATCGCCACCATCGGCGTTTCGAACACGCCGGGGAGGATGGTGTTGACCCGGATCCCCTCCCCCATCAGGTCGCGCGCGATCGGGAGCGCCATGCCGAGCACGCCTGCCTTCGAGGCCGAATAGGCCGCTTGGCCGATCTGCCCGTCCTGGGCGGCGACCGAGGCGGTGTTGACGATCACGCCCTTCTCGCCGTCCTCGAGCGGATCGAGCGCGGCCATGCCGGCGGCGGACTTGGCGAGGACGCGGAAGGTGCCGATCAGGTTGATCTGAATGACCAGTTCGAACTGGTGGATCGGATAGGGTCTGATCTCGCCGGTCGTTTTATCGCGGCCGACCGTCTTCATCGCATTGGCGACGCCGGCGCAATTGACGCAGATCCGCTCCTGCCCGTGCGCCGCGCGCGCCGTCGCGAAGGCGGCCTCGACCGCCTCGTCCGAAGTCACGTCGCATTGCGCGAAGATGCCGCCGATCTCGCCGGCGACCTTCTCGCCCCGCTCGGCGTCGCGGTCGAAGACGGCAACCTTCACACCCTTCGCGGCCAGCGCGCGCGCCGTCGCCTCGCCGAGGCCTGACGCGCCGCCGGTGACGACGGCGGCGATGCTGGAGTCGAGCTTCATGGCGGTTCCTCTCGAATTTCGGATGGCCGGCGCACCTAGCGGCATGCCCCCGGGTTGGACAAGACACGCCCCTTATTTACCGTGTTGTTACTATATCCGGAAAGGCGTAAGCAGGCGGCGCCCTTTGGGGGGCATGTGGGGAGAGTCCAAATGAAGGCTGTACGTAAACTCAGCCGCCGCTCGTTCATGACGCGCGTGGCGGGCGGTGCCGTGGTTGGGGGCGGCGCGCTCGTCGCGCTGACCGGGAGAGCCGAGGCGTTCCAGGTAACGGATGCGGACGACGGGGCGAATGCCGACCCGGCCGGCCGCGGCCGCGGCGGGCCGGCGAACCGGATCCGCGGCTGCACCGACGGCGACACCGGCGCCCGTGCCGATCCCGGCGGCGCGGGACGCGGCAATCGCCGCACCGACAGCGACGCTGGACCGGGCTCCGACCCGGCACGATGCGGCCGCCGCTGACGGGCTGAATCGCTGAAACGAGGCGCGCTCGCCGGACCGCCGGCGGGCGCGTTTCTCTACGCCTAAGCGAGATTCTCGACGATCGTCACATTGGCGATGCCGCCGCCTTCGCACATCGTCTGGAGGCCGTAGCGCTTCCCGCGCGCCTTCAGCGCGTGGGTCAGGGTCGCCATCAGCTTGGCGCCGGACGCCCCGAGCGGATGGCCGAGCGCGATTGCGCCACCATTGACGTTCAGCTTGTCGGGTTCGGCCCCGGTTTCGCGCAGCCAGGCGAGCGGCACCGGCGCGAACGCCTCGTTGACCTCGTAGAGATCGATGTCGGCGATGGACATCCCGGCGCGGGCAAGCGCCCGGGCCGTGGCGGGGATCGGCTCCTCCAGCATGATCACCGGATCGCCGGCGGTGACGGTGAGGTTGTGGATGCGCGCCAGGGGCGTCAGCCCGTGCGCCTTGAGCGCCGCCTCGCTGACGATCAGCACGCCGCTCGCCCCGTCGCAAATCTGGGAGGCGTTGGCGGCGCTGATCCGCCCGCCCTCCTTGAGCAATTTGACCGAGGCGATACCCTCGAGCGTCGCGTCGTCCCGAATGCCCTCGTCGCGGCGATGCTCCCCGCCCTCGACCGCGAGCACCACGATCTCGGCGTCGAGCGCGCCGGCGTCGGCGGCGCGCGAGGCCTTGCGGTGGCTTTCCAGCGCGAAGCGATCGAGCTCTTCGCGCTCGAAGCCATATTTCTCCGCGATCATTTCGGCTCCGGCGAACTGGCTGAACATCGCGACTCCGAATCGTTCCTGGATGCTCCTCGGAAATGGCCCGGTGCCGATGCCGTGCTGCATCGGCAGGGTGACGGGCAGGCCCATCGGCACCCGCGTCATCGATTCGACCCCGGCGGCGATCACCACGTCCTGCGTGCCCGACATCACCGCCTGCGCGGCGAAATGGATCGACTGCTGCGAGGAGCCGCACTGGCGGTCGATGGTGACCGCCGGCACGCTCTCGGGCAATTTCGAGGCGAGCACGGCGTTGCGGCCGACATGGAAGGCCTGCTCGCCGGCCTGGCCGACGCAGCCCATGACCACGTCGTCGATCGCCGCCGGATCGACGCCGCTGCGCTCGACCAGGGCATTCAGCACCTGCGCGGCCAGATCGACCGGATGCCAATCCTTCAGCGCGCCGCCCCGGCGCCCGCCCGCGGTGCGGACCGCCTCGACAATATAGGCCTCGGCCATCCCTCGCTCCTTACGTTAACGTCAAGCCGCTCTAGCCGCCGCGCGACGAGTCTGGAAGCCCCGCCCCGAAATCGCTATGCGCGGGCCTCAGAGAGAACGGGACCCACGAGACATGCCCAACCCCTTCACCCATCACCCCCGCGAGGTCGGCGAAAGCTATGGCGAGCATTTCGGCCATGCCGCCTGGTTCGGCGTGCGGATGATCGGCGGCGGCCTCGCCTGCCTGGTCCACGCCATCTTCCCGTTTCTCTGCGTCAGGACCGGCAGCCAGACCATGGACCGGCTGCACAGCAAGCTGCACGGCCGCGCCGACAAGGCCAATTGGGAGCGGCATCCGATCATCTGAACCACCGGGGAGGGATTGATGAAACGTGGCTTGCTGCTCGGCGCGACCCTGATCGCGATCCCCCTCACTGCCGCCCTGGCCCAGACTCCGCCCGCCGGTCTGACGCCCGAGCAGATCGTCGCCGCGCGCCAATCCTCGTTCATGCTCTCGGGCGGAGCGTTCGCGGGGATGAAGTTCGCCGCCGATGCGGGCGCCGACGTCAAACAGCTCGCTTTCCCGGCCCGGTCGCTGGCGCGCTGGGCGCGGACCCTGCCGAGCATGTTCCCGGCCGGCACCAACCTTCCCAACAGCAAGGCGCGGCCGGAAATCTGGAGCGACCGCCCGGGGTTCGAGGCACGGGCCCAGGCCTATGCCGCGGCGGCGACCGCGCTGGCCGAGGCGGCGCAGGCGGGCGACCGCGCCGTGTTCCTCGAACGCTGGGCGGCCGCGCGCGCAGCCTGCTCGGGCTGCCACGACAACTATCGTTCGGACTGACCGGTTTACAGGCCGAGTTTGCGGCGGTCCTTGAGAATCGCGGCGGCCGCATTATGCCCGGGGGCGCCGGTCACGCCGCCGCCCGGATGGGCGCCGGAGCCGCAAAGATAGAGGCCCGGGAGCGGCATGCGGTAATCGGCATGGCCCAGCATCGGCCGGTTCGAGAAGAGCTGGTCGAGCCCCATCTTGCCGTGGAAGATATCGCCGCCGATCAGGCCGAAGCGGCGTTCGAGATCGAGCGGGCTGAGCGCGAGCCGGCCGACCACGCTCGCCGCGAAGCCCGGCGCGAAGCGGTCGACATGGGCGATGATATGATCGGCGACCTCGTCGCGGCGCGCGTCCCAGCCATCCTCGATCACATAAGGGAAATGCTGACAGAATAGGCTGGCGACATGGGCGCCTTCGGGCGCGAGGCTGTCGTCGAGCGTCGAGGGGATCAGCATTTCGACGATCGGCTCGCGCGCATAGTCCTCGGTTCGCGCCGTCAGCCAGGCCCGGTCCATATAGCCGAGCGACGGGGCCATGATGATGCCGGCGGTCATCTGGTCGCCCGGCTCGGGAAGCGAGGTGAAGCGCGGCAGTTCCGAGAGCGCGACGTTCATCCGGAAGGTCGCTGATTCGCTCTGCCAATGCGCCATCCGCAGCTCGATCTCCGGCTCGACCGCGCCGGCGGGTAGCAGGCGGCCAAAGAGGAGCTTCGGATTGACCCCCGCCGCCACCGCCTTCGCCCGCCAGGCCTTGCCGCCGGCGATCGCCCCGGCCGCCTTGTGCTGCTCGACGATGACCGCCTCGACCGGCGTGTCGAGCCGGATCTCGACCCCCTTCTCGCGGCAGGCCCGCGCCATCGCCTCGGTGATCGCGCCCATCCCGCCGATCGCGTGTCCCCAGGCGCCCTCGACCCCCGCCGCCTCGCCGAAGACGTGGTGGAGCAGCACATAGGCGCTGCCCGGCGCGTAGGGGCTGGCATAGTGGCCGACGACCGCGTCGAAGCCGAACAGGGCCTGGACCAGATCGTGGCTGAAATAGCGGCCGAGCACGTCGGCGGCCGAGCGGGTGAAGAAATCGACGAGGTGGCGCTGGTCCTCGATGCCGAGCCGCCCCACTCCGCGCCCGAGCTTCAGCAAAGCGAGCAGCTCGCCGATCCCGCCGCCGGCATTGGGCGGCGCGCGCAGCAGCCACTGGCGGACGATCCCGACCACCTGGCTGAGCGCGGCGGAATAAGCGTCGTAATTCTCCGCGTCCGCCGCGCTGTGTCGCGCGATCTCACGCTTGGTCAGCCCGCCTCGCCCGGCGAGCAGGTAATCCTCGCCGAGCGTGGGCAGGAAATTGTCGATCTTGCGCAGCACGACCTCGAGGCCGTGCTCGTAGAGCCGCATGTCGCGGAGCACCTTGGGATTGAGCAGTCCGACCGTGTAGCTCGCCGTCGAATTGCGAAAACCCGGGGCGAACTCTTCGGTGACGGCCGCACCGCCGACCACGCTCCGCGCCTCCAGCACGGTCACCTTCAGCCCCCGCGCGGCGAGATAATAAGCGCAGACCAAACCGTTATGGCCGGCGCCGATGATGAGCACGTCTGAGGGCGAGGTCATGGCGTTCTATGCCTCGTCGCCTAAAGGCACCGCCAGTGTCGCCTTCACCCGCTTCTTGACGAACGTGCTTTCGAAGCGGCGGACCGCCGGATGCTCGGCCAGGGTCGCGTCGGCGAAGGCGTTGTAGGCCTCCATATCCGGCGCGACGACGAGGAGCAGGATGTCGAAGGTTCCCGCAATGTCGAGACAGAGCTGGACGTTCGGGCTGGCGACGAGGCGGCGGCGGAGCCGGTCGCCCTCGTGCGGCGCGTGGCGCTCGAGTTGAATCTGCACGATCGCCGAGAGCGGATGCCCCGCGGCTTCCTCGGAAATCACGGCGACGTCCGCCGCGATCGCGCCGCCGGCGCGCAGCCGCCGCAGCCGCCGCGCGACGGCGGACGGGGAGCGCCCGACCCGTTCCGCAAGCGCGTCGGCGGTCTGGAGGTTGTCCTCCTGCAGACAGGTGAGAAGGCGCAGATCGAGCTTGTCGAGGCGGGGCATCGCGCCCTTCTCACGTCATTTGCCAGAATCTGGCAAGCGTCGATGCAACTTTGCGCGAAATCACCGTGCGGATCGCGATAGCAAGGTGTGTTGCCCGGATAAAACGGAGGAGACGTATGCGAGGTTCGGTTCTGCTGGCGGCGCTGCTGGGCGCGACCGCGATCGGCGGCGCGGCTCAGGCACTTCAGCCGCCCCCCGCGGTCCAACAGGCCACGATCGATCCGCGCTCGATCGTGACCGAGGTGCGGCGCATCATCGCCGAACGCTATGTTCTGCCGGAGCGGCGCGCGGCGCTCGACGCGCTGCTGGCGCGCGGCCTGGAAACCGGCCGGTACGACACGCGCGATCCTGCGGTCCTGGCCGAGCGGATCAACGCCGACCTGGCCACCGCGAACGACGGCCACCTCAACTTCGGCTACAATTCGCGCCAGGCGCAAATGCTGGGCACGCCGCGCTCGGACGACGGCCCGCCGCCGGAAGCCTTCGTCCGCCTCGCGCGGGCGGCCAATCATGGCGTGAGCGAGCTGCGGGTCCTGCCGGGCAACATCCGCTACATGCGCTATGACGGCTTCATCTGGACCGGCCCGGAGAGCGCGGCGGCGCTGGACAATGCGATGCGCTTCCTGGCCGGCGGCGATGCGATCGTCATCGACATCCGGCACAATGGCGGCGGCAGCCCGCAAGCCGTCCAATATCTGGTGAGCCATTTCCTGCCGCCCAACCGTCCGCTGGTCGAATTCCACATGGGCGGACGGGCCGAGCCCGATCGGCTGTCGACGCTGGCCGAATTGCCCGCCGGGCGGTTGATCGGAAAGCCGTTCTATTTGCTCACCAGCCGTCACAGCGCTTCGGCGGCGGAGGAATTTTCCGGGCACGTCGCCGGCTTCCGGCTTGGCGAGCTGGTCGGCGACCGGACCGCCGGCGCCGCTTTCCGCAACGATCTCGTGCCGATCGCCGACGCCTTCGTGCTCAGCGTTTCCGTGGGGCGCCCGGTGCTCGCCGCGACAGGCGGCGATTGGGAACGAACCGGGATCGCGCCGACCATGCCGGTGCCCGTCGAGAGCGCGCTCGAGGCGGCGCAGGTCCATGCGCTGCGCCGGCTCGCCTCGGCGGCGCAAGGGCAGGATCGCGAACGACTCGAAGCCGTGGCGGAAACCGCCGACGCAAGACTGACGCCCAGGCAGCCCGGACAGGCCCTCGCCACCTATGTCGGTACCTATGGCGAGCGAACGGTACGCACCGATGGCGATCGCCTGCTTTATCAACTGGGCGAGCGACCGCCGGTCGCGCTGATTCCGCTGGGCGGCAATCGCTTCGGCTTCGAGCATGACGCGATGCTGCGGATCGATTTCCTGGTCGCGGAAGGACGCGCCGTCTCCTTCGACCTGGGACCCGCGGGCGGACCTCTCCAGGGCCGTTACGAACGCTCGCGCTGAGATCGCCGCGTTTTTCCGAGAGCGCCCGCATTTGTCGGATTGCCAAGCCGCCGGAAGCCTCTAAGCCTTCGCGCACCGGAAGGGTAAGGGAGGTTCATACATATGAGAAAATTGATGATTGCAGCCGCCGTCGCGCTGTCGATGGCGGCAACGGCCGCTTATGCCGCGATTCAGGATTTCACGATCCACAACAGCACGGGTCAGGCGATCATGACGCTCAACGTCTCGCCGTCGGATTCGAACGATTGGGGGCCGGACATCCTCGGCGTCGACGTGCTCGGCGCGGGCGAATCCGCGGAGGTCAGCTTCGATCCCGGCGACGACCAGTGCGAATGGGACATCCGCGTCACCTATGAGGACGACGACACCGGCGACTGGCGCGGCATCGATCTCTGCTCGACCACGGACATCAACCTGACCTGATTGGGTCTGTCCGCGAAACGACGGGGCCTCGCCGGCGACGACGGGGCCCTTTTCGCGTCAGCGCATCAGCACCAGCTCTTCCGACATGGTCGGGTGGAGCGCTAGCGTGTCGTCGAACTGGGCCTTGGTGAGGCCGGCCTTCACCGCGATCGCGGCGGCCTGGAGGATTTCTGGCGCGTCGGGGCCGATCATGTGGAGGCCCACGACGCGGTCGGTCTCCTGGTCGACGATGATCTTGTAGAGAGCGCGCTCGTTGCGGCCGGCGAGGACGTTCTTCATCGGCCGGAAATCGGAGACATAAGCCTTGTAGGAGCCCAATTTGTCGCGCGCCTCCCCTTCGGTCATGCCGACTCCGGCGATTGGCGGGTGGCTGAAGACGGCTGAGGGGATGTGGGCGTAGTCGACCCGCGTCGGCTTGCCGCCGAAAACGGTGTCGGCGAACGCCTGGCCCTCGCGGATCGCGACCGGCGTGAGCTGCACCCGATCGGTGACGTCGCCGATTCCGTAGATCGAGGGTACTGACGACTGGTTGTCCTCGTCGACCAGGATCGCGCCATTCTTGCCGAGCTCGACCCCGACCTTTTCGAGGCCGAGGCCGGCCGTGTTGGGCGCGCGGCCGACCGCCCAGAGCAGGAGGTCGGCCTCCAGCGGATCCTGCCCCGAGACGTGGATTTTCAGCGTGCCGTCCTTGCGCTTCTCGATCTTCTCGAACGGCGCGTTGAACTTGAACTCGATGCCCTTCATCAGGCTGATCGTCAGCAACCGATCGCGGATCTGCTCGTCATAGTGTCTGAGGATCACCTCGCCGCGATTGACCAGGGTCACGTGGCAGCTGAACTCGTGGAAGATGCCGGCGAACTCGTTGGCGATATAGCCGCCGCCCGCGATCACCACCCGCTTCGGCATCCGCTCTAGGTGGAACACCTCGTTCGAGGTGATGCCGTGCTCCGCGCCGGGCAGCTTCGGGACGACCGGATGCGCGCCGGTGGCGATCAGGATGGTCGCGGCGGTGACCTTCGTCCCGTCCGCCAGCGCGATCTCATGGGGACCGGTGAGGGTCGCGCGCTGGGGGATGGTATCGACCTCATGGCGGTCGAGAATGTCCTGGTAAATGCCTTCGAGCCGCTCGACCTCGCCGAGCACGTTGTCGCGCAGCACCGGCCAGTCGAAATCGCACTTGCCGACCTTCCAGCCGAACCGCGCCGCGTCCTGCAGATCCTCGGCGAAATGAGCACCGTAGACGAGCAGCTTCTTGGGCACGCAGCCGCGGATCACGCAGGTCCCGCCGACCCGATATTCCTCGGCGATCGCCACCCGCGCGCCGTGCGCCGCCGCGACCCGCGAGGCGCGCACCCCGCCCGAGCCCGCGCCGATCACGAACAGATCGTAGTCGTAGGTTTTGGTCATTCGACGGGCTCCAGCCAGATCGCGCGATCCGGAAAATCGGTGGTGATGACGAAATGGCGCAGAATCGACGTGCCGAGGTTAAGATCGGACGCTGTCTCGCCGGGATCGATCGCCGCGCGCACATCTCGGAACTCGCGTCCCCCGACGTTCAGAATCCTCAGGACAACAATGTCGCGATCGAGCGCGCCGCCGAGGCCGCCGCCGCTGCGCCGCTCGACGATCCGTTCGGGCGCGGTCAGGCCTATCCGTTCGGCATAGGCCCGGCCGATCAGCACTTCGCTGCCGTTGCCGATGTCGACCACGGCCTCGACCGGTTCGTGTCCCTCGGCGGCGGCCGGGATGGCGGGGACGCCCCGATGCTCCGTCACCGGCAGGCGCACGGCACCGGCGGGGATCGAATCGACGCGGTCGATCGCGCGCCCCGGGATGTCGATGCGAAAGCGACCCTGATCGAGCAGGTCCCGGCCGAGCAACATGTCCGCCCGGCGTCCGAGCAGCCGTTGCGAGACCTCGTCGAGATCGAGTATCCCGACGCGGGTGGTGAAGCGCGTGCCCGCGCCGTCGATGCGGACATCCTCGGCGAAGCGCGCCTGCACCGCCGCCTCGCCCGAGCCGTGCGCAGTCGCGCTGCCGACCTGAACAAGGCCGAGACGCCGGGCGCTGTCGTCGTCAAGGATGGTCATCTCGGCGGCGGAATCGAGCAACGCCGTGACCGGCTGACCGTTTACGTTGACGGTCAGGAAGAGGCGGTTGTTGACTTCCTGCAGCGGCACCGCGGCGGCGCCCTGCGCGCCGAGGAGGCCAGCACAGGCAGCGGCGGCGAGCCAGATTCGCTTCATTCCACGTCTCCGAAAGCGCGGGCGATCAATGCTTCGGTCGAGGGATCGAAGTCCAATGCGCTTTGGCTATCGAGCGCGTTGGCCATTTCCTTGCCGAGCTCGACGCCGAACTGGTCGAACGGGTTGATTCTGAGCAGCACCGCATTGGCGAAGGTGCGGTGCTCGTAAAAGGCGAGCAAGGCGCCGAGCGTGCGCGGGTCGATGCGGTCGAGCAGGATGGTGGTCGAGGGCCGGTCGCCGGGATAGGCGCGGTGCGGGTCTGCGGCGTCGCGGCCGGCCATCAGCGCCGCCCCTTGCGCGAAGCAGTTGATCAGGAGCTGGCGATGATGCTCCGGGTCGAGCTCGTTGCCCGGCTCCAGCGACGCGACGAACTCGACCGGGACGAGCTGGGTGCCTTGGTGGAGGAGCTGGAAGACCGCGTGCTGGGCGTCGGTGCCGACCCCGCCCCAAGTGACCGGCGCGGCGGTACGGCCGACGGGCGATCCGTCGAGCCGGACCGACTTGCCGTTGGATTCCATTTCGAGCTGCTGGAGATAGGTTGGAAGCAGCCGCAGCCTTTCGTCATAGGCAAAGACTGCGCGCGTGCCGGCGCCCCGGACATTAGCGTAATAGCGGTCGACGAAGGCGGCGATGAGCGGCACGTTGCGCTCCGGCAGGGCGAGGCGGAAATGGCGATCCATCGCCGCCGCGCCTTCGAGCAGGCTCTCGAACGCGTCCCAGCCGAGCGCGGCCGCGGCCGGCAGGCCGATCGACGACCAGAGCGAGAAGCGACCGCCCACCGTCTCGGCGAAGGGCAGTATGCGCGTCTCGTCGATGCCGAACGCCAGCGCCTTGTCCGGCGCCGCGGTGAGCGCGACGGTGCGGCCCAGCGGGTCGGTGACGCCGTGATCGCGCATCCAGTCGAGCGCCGAGCGCGCGTTCAGCATCGCCTCCGACGTGGTGAAGGTTTTGGAGGCGATGACGAGCAGGGTCGCATGCGGATCGAAGGCCAAAGCCGCCTCCTCCAGCGCCGCGCCGTCGACGTTCGAGACGATCGCCACGTCATAGCCTGCGCCCGCCCGGCCGAGCGTGTCGAGCAGCAGCTCCGGTCCGAGCGCCGAGCCGCCGATGCCGATATGGATGATGTGCTCGACCGGACCGAACGCCTCGGCCTCGACCGCGTCGATCAAGGTGCGCATCCGCTGGTGCAGCTTGCGGGCACGGGCGACGCTTTCCGGCGCCCCCTCCCCGCGCTCGGCGCTATGCTCGGCGGCGCGTCCCTCGGTCGGGTTGACGATCTCTCCGGCGAACAAGGCGTCGCGGCGGCCGGCGAAATCCGCCGCCTCGGCGAGTCGGATGAAGGCGGCGAGCGCGTCGCGGCTCAGATGGGTCTTGGAGAAATCGAAATGGATGCCCGCTTCATCGAGGGCGAGCCGCTCCAGTCGGTCCGGCTCGTCGGCGAACAGATCCTTGACCGAGGCCGTTTTCACAGCCTCCACCGCCGCCCACGCTTCGTCCATGCCGGTCCTCCTCGCGCCGCTATCTAGGGGCGGGCGAATGGAATGCCTAGCTTGACCGCCCGCCGCGCGGCGGCGAAAGCGGCGCGGATGGAGCGCGAGTCCCCCGCCGCCGAGCCCGGCGAAGCCACGGCCGAGCCGGAGAAGAAGGAAAGTTGGTGGGACACCATCCGCTTCCTCTTGATCCTGTTCGCGATCACTTTGTTCGTGCGCACGTTCGTCTTCGCGCCCTTTTCGATCCCCTCGGGCTCGATGCTGCCCAACCTGATGATCGGCGACTATCTGTTCGTGACCAAATGGCCCTATGGCTGGTCGCGCTACGCGATGCCGTTCGGGATGGGCGGCTTCGAGGGGCGGATCGGGGGCGCATTGCCCGACCGCGGCGACATCGTCGTCTTCCGCTATCCGGGCCAGGAGGAAGAGGATTATGTGAAGCGGGTGATCGGCCTGCCCGGCGACCGCATCGAGGTGCGCGGCGGAGTCGTGATCCTGAACGGCACGTCGGTGCCGCGCCAGCGGATCGCCGATTACGTGATGCAGGTCAGCGCCAACAGCCCCTGCCGAGTGGTCGGCAACGATCCCGAGGCGGGCGCGCAGCAAAGCTCGAATGGCGAGGAATGCCATTATCCGCGCTACCGCGAGACGCTCCCCGGCGGGCGCAGCTACGAGGTGCTCGATCAGGGCGGCTCGCCAGCCGACGAGTTCGGCCCGATCGTCGTGCCCGACGGCCATCTCTTCGTGATGGGCGACAATCGCGACGACAGCGAGGACAGCCGGGTGTCCCTTGAGGAGGGCGGGGTCGGCTTGCTCCCGGCCGAGAATCTGATCGGCGAGGCGCTGATCGCCTTCTGGTCGACCGACGGCTCGGCCGGCTGGCTGCCCTGGACCTGGCTTTCGGCCGCGCGCTGGGCGCGGATCGGGCGGACCTATTGATGAGCGACCTTTCCGACTGGCTCGAGGACAAGCTCGGCCACCGCCCGCGCGGCCTCGCGCCGTTCGAGGCGGCGCTCACCCATGCCAGTTTCGGCGAGGGCAATTACGAGCGGCTGGAGTTTCTGGGCGACCGCGTCCTCGGCCTCGCTGTCGCGCATTGGCTGATCGAGACCTATCCGAACGAGCCCGAAGGCAATCTCTCGCAGCGCCTCAACGCGCTCGTCACCCGTGAGGTCTGCGCCGAGATCGCGCGCGAGCTCGAGCTGACGCCGCGGCTGCGCCTCGGCCGCCAGGCGATCGACGACGGCGTGTTCGACAGCGACAATGTGCTGGGCGACGTCGTCGAGGCCTTGATCGGTGCGCTCTATCTCGAGGCGGGCTTCGAGGCGGCGAGCAAGTTCGTCCGCGCCGCCTGGGCGGACCGGGTCGACCGGCTCGCCGCGCCGCCCAAGCATCCCAAGGCGGCGCTGCAGGAATGGACCGCGGCGCAGAGACGGCGGGCACCCCATTACGAGGTGGTCGAGGCGCGCGGTCCCGACCATGCCCGCCGCTTCACGGTGACCGTCACCATCAAGGGCGTCGGCGAGGCGACGGGCACCGGCCTTTCCAAGCAGGAAGCCGAAACCGAGGCGGCCCGCGCGATGCTGAAGGACCTGCCATGACGCAGCGTTTCGGCACGGTCGCCGTCGTCGGCGCGCCCAATGCGGGCAAGTCGACCCTGGTCAACGCGCTGGTCGGGCAGAAGGTCGCGATCGTGACCCCCAAGGCGCAGACCACCCGCACCCGCTTGATGGGGATCGCACTGCTCGGCGAGACGCAGCTCCTGCTGACCGACACGCCCGGCATCTTCCAGCCGAAGCGGCGGCTCGACCGGGCGATGGTCGCCGCCGCCTGGGGCAGCGCGCAAGACGCCGACCTGATCGCGCTCGTCGTCGACGCTAAGACCGGGCTGACCCGCGGTCTCGACGAGATGCTCGACCGACTGAAGGAGCGGCGCGAGCCGAAAATCCTGGTCCTCAACAAGGTCGATCTGGTCGCCAAGGAGAGCCTGCTCGCGCTCGCCACGGAGCTCGGGCGGCGGACGGAATTCGAGCAGATTTTCATGATCTCCGCGACGAGTGGCGATGGCGTCGCCGATCTCAAGGCCGCGCTCGCTGCACGCATGCCGGAAGGACCGTGGCACTTCCCCGAAGATCAGGTTTCCGACGCCACCGACCGGATGATGGCGGCCGAGGTGACCCGCGAGCAGCTCTACCACCAGCTTCACGCCGAATTGCCCTACGAAAGCGCGATCGAGACCGAGAAGTTCGAGGAGCGGCCCGACGGCTCGGCTGTGATCCACCAGCAGATCCTCGTCGCCCGCGACAGCCAGAAGGCGATCGTGCTCGGCAAGGGTGGCACCCGCATCAAGGCGATCGGCGAGGCGGCGCGCAAAGAGCTGTCGGCACTCCTCGGCCGCAAGGTCCACCTCTTCCTCCACGTCAAGGTCAACCCGAAATGGGAGGAGGACCGCGGGCTCTACCGCGAGATCGGGCTGGAGTGGGTGGAGTGAGGCCCGCCGCCGCGGACCTCACCCTCATTCACCCTTTGACGTTGACGATCTGCCGCAGCCGGTGCCGGATCCGCACCAGATCGGTCTGCGCGTTCATCACGGCGCCGATGTCCTTGTAGGCGGCCGGACTCTCGTCCAGCACGCCTTCGTCCACCCGCGCCTCGATGCCGCGCATTGCCGCCTCGTGCTGCTCGAGCGTGATCCGGCGCTTGGCTTCGCCGCGCGACATCAGCCGGCCCGCGCCGTGCGAGCAGGAGCAGAAGCTCTCGTCATTGCCGAGCCCCTCGACGATGAAGCTGCCGGTACCCATCGAGCCCGGGATGATCCCGAGCTCGCCCTGGCCGGCGCGCACCGCGCCCTTGCGGGTCACCCAGACGCGCTCGCCGAAATGGGTCTCCTGCACCGCATAATTGTGGTGGCAGTTGATCGCCAGCTTGTCGGTCTTGAACGCCGGCAGGTGCTTGCGCAGCGCGTCGAGGACGCGGCCCATCATCAACTCGCGGTTCGCGATCGCATAATCCTGCGCGAAGTGCATCGCTTCGATATAATCGTCGAAGAGCTGCGAGCCTTCGCTCAGGAACGCGAGATCGCGATCGGCAAGGTGGAAATCCAGCCGCTCCTTCGCGATCGCCTCCCTGGCGGCGTCGATGAAGTAGGTGCCGATCCGGTTGCCGGTGCCGCGCGAGCCCGAATGGAGCATCACCCACAGCCGATCCTCCTCATCGAGGCAGATCTCGATGAAGTGATTGCCCCCGCCCATCGAGCCGAGTTGGTCGCTGGTCTTGCCCTCCACCTTCGGGTGCCTGGCGACGATCTTGCGCCAGCGCGCCTCGAAGCGATCGTACCAGGCGCGCGCCACCGAATTCGGGGTCACGACCCAGCCGCCCTTCGCATGGTTCGCGCTTTGGCTCGATTCGAAGCCCTTGGGTACGGCACGTTCGATCTCCGCCCGGACCGCGCCAAGGCCGTCGGGAAGCCGGTCGGCGGTGAGCGAGGTGCGCACCGCCATCATCCCGCAGCCGATGTCCACGCCCACCGCGGCCGGCACGATCGCCGCCTTGGTGGCGATGACCGAGCCCACGGTCGCGCCCTTGCCCCAGTGCACGTCCGGCATGCCCGCGACATGGCCGAACACGAACGGCAGCGACGCCACGTTGCGAAGCTGCTGCATCGCCCCCGCCTCGAAAGGCTGGTGGCTGTCCCACAATTTCAACGGCACGCCGGCCGTCTGATGAATCGAAAACTTGTCCATGGCCTTGATCCTGATGACTGGAATTTCTGGTCAGGGTGGCCGGACTTGAACCGGCGACCTCCCGCTTCCAAGGCGGGCACTCTATCCACCTGAGCTACACCCTGAACGACGGGCGCAGCGCGGCGACCCGTCAACCTCGTAGGCTGACGCTCCTCGGTCGGAGATAGAGTTCGGTCGCGCACATAGCGGACGGGCCGATACGCGAATGGGCGATTCGGCGCAAGTCAGCCGGCCAGAATCTCGTCTACCCAGGCCGGCACCAACTCGCCCGCTTTGCCGATCCGGCTCTCGTGAAAGTGATAGGAGCCGAGGCTGGGATCGAGGTTCATCTCGATCGTCCGGGCGCCGCAATAGCGGGCGGTCTGGACGAAGCCGGCGGCGGGGTAGACGGCGCCCGAGGTGCCGATCGAGACGAATAGATCGGCCTCCATCAACGCCCGGTCGATCGCCTCCATCCCGTAGGGCATCTCGCCGAACCAGACGATGTCAGGCCGGAGCCCTCCCGCCGCGCCGCAGCCTGGACAGGCGGGATGATCGCCGAGATCGGCTTCCCATCGCGCGCGCCCGTCGCAGCCAAGGCACCAGGCCGAGTTCAATTCGCCGTGCATGTGCAGCACGCGCTTCGCCCCGGCGCGCTCGTGCAGATCGTCCACATTTTGGGTGACAATGAGCAACTCGCCCGGCCACCCGGCATCGAGCCGCGCCAGCGCCCGGTGTGCCGCATTGGGCTCCACCGTCCTCAGCCGCGCCCGCCGCGCGTCGTAAAAGGCCTGGACCAGAGCCGGATCGCGCGCGAACGCCTCGGGCGTCGCCGCGTCCTCGACCCGATGCCCCTCCCACAGCCCGTCCGGCCCGCGAAAGGTGGCGAGCCCGCTTTCGGCGGAGATGCCGGCGCCGGTCAGGACGACGATGTTGTGGATGCCGCGCATTCGCCATCGATAGCGCCCTTCACCCGCCGGACAACCGCATCTTAAACACTCATAGCTAAGGCCTCCCCATGGCGACCACGGCCGCATCTGCGCGCAAGGTACGCGCGCGCCTGTCCTGGGCGGGCGCGGCGGGGCTGACCTTGCCCGCGACGATCCTCGTTACCCTGCTCTTCGAGCTGGCGCTGGCGGAGCGGAAATATGCCTTGTTCGGCGGCGGCTTCGGCGCCTCGCAGGTGCTCGACACGCCGGTCGAGATCGGCGCCTTCCTGATCGGCCTCGTCGCCTGCCAGACCCTCGTTCTCTGGCTGCTCTACCGGCTGGTGCGGCGGCTGCACGGGCGGCGGGGGGACAGCCCGCTCTTTCACCTCAATTTCGCGATCTTCGCGGGCGGCGGGATGATCGGCGCGACGATCGCCAAATATCAGGCGCTCGCTTTCTTTAGCGACGCGATGAGCTTCCAGATCGTTCGCAATCTCGGCGGCGGCAGCCTCACCGACGCCCTGCTTTATTCACTTAGCGAAGCGGGGCTGATGGCGATCGCGCTCGGCGGCGCAGGCCTCGTCTATGCGGGGCTGCTGTTGTGGCTGCGCAGAAAGTGGCGCGACGTGCCGCCGCTCCCCAACTGTTACCGGCTGACGCGCGGGCGGCTCGCGCTCGCATTGATCGGCACGCCCCTCCTTCTCTTCGCGGTCAACCGGGTGGATGATGCGCGCCCCGCCCTCGCCCGCTTCAACGGCGTGCTCGTAGTGGGGACGGCCCTGCACCAGGCGACCGATTTCGATCGCGACGGCTGGAGCTTCTATTCCTTCCCGCTGGACCGGCGGCCGTTCGACGGCAGCCGCCACCCCTATGCGCTCGACGTGCCCAACAACGGCATCGACGAGGATGGGATCGGCGGCGACTTCGTCTTCTCCGGGAACGCGGAAACGGCGCCGCCGCCTGTCATCGCCGGGCGAAGACGCCATGTCATCCTGATCGTGCTCGAAAGCGCCCGCGCCGACGCGCTCGGAATGCGGGTGGATGGCCGTCCCGTCGCGCCGAACCTCGAAGCGATGGCGCGCGCGGGCTCGGCGGCGCGCGAGGCCTACAGCCATGTCGGCTTCACCACCCAGTCGCTGCAAAGCCTATTCAGCGGCGAGCTCGCCCCCACCGATGACCGCCAGTCGCTGATTCGCGACTTCCTCGCCAACGGCTATCGGGTCGGCGTGCTCTCCGGCCAGGCCGAGGATTTCGGCGACACCGCGGCGCGGGTCGGCATGCGGCGCGGCGCCTTCTTCGTCGACGCCGAAACCAACCGCGAGGAACGCGTCTTCGATTTCGCGGCGCAGGGCTCCTTGACCATCGACGGCCGCGTGCTGCTGCGCGAGTTCGACCGGCGGCTGGGGCGGCCGGAGGCCTGGGCGCGGCCCAATTTTCTCTACATGAACCTGCAATCAGCGCATTTTCCCTATTCCTGGCCGGGCATGGACCGGATCCTGCCGGGCGAGCCGATTCCGCGCGGCGAGATTTCGGCGAGCAATCGCGCTTGGGTTGCGCGCACCTATTGGAACGCGATCGCCTATAACGACCAGCTGATCGGCGCGCTCCGCGAGCGGCTGCGGCAGCTGGGTGTGCTCGACGACACTTTGATCGTGGTCACCGCCGATCATGGCGAGTCGCTGTTCGACGATGGCTTCCTCGGCCACGGCCACATGCTGAACGCACAGCAGACGCGGATTCCGTTCATCCTGAGCGACCCGGGCGTCACCCTTCCCGCCCCTCTCGGCCTCGCCGACATGCGCGCGGTGATCCTGAACGCGGCGGGCGCTTCGGCGCCTCGGCGCTCAGGTCCGGTCTTTCAATATCTGGGCAGCCTGGAGCGGCCCGGCTCGATCGGCTTGGTCGGACTGGGCGGCGACTGGACGATCTTCAACTTGTTCACCGAGTCGGTCTGGACCAGCCGCTCGGGCCGCTGGCAGCGTTATGCCCAATTGCCGCCGGAGAGTGCAGAGCGCCGCGCCGCCGATGCGGCCGTCGCCGAATGGGCACGGCAGCGCTGGCTGAAGCACCTGCGCGAGAACGGCTGAACCAAAACGACCCCGGCGCGGCCAATGCGCCGGGGTCGTTTCGGGGAGAACCGGTCAGTTGTTGGTCGCGGGGGTGTCTACCTTGACGTCGGCATTGATGTCGGTCGCCTTGTCGGCGCCGCCGATCAGATTGCCGCCGAAGATCAGGAACAGCACGACGACCACCGCGATCAGCAGCACCACGGCGAGGATCGTTCCGCCGCCGCCACCGCCGCCGTCGCTCGTCACGATCACTTCTTTTTCACGCTCGGCCATCGGAAAACTCCTTGAGTTTCGTTCGGGGGAGGCAACGCCGAGCCGGCGCGCCTGTTCCATTGCGCCGGCTTGCCGCGCCGACGCGCCTCGCCCATGAAGATGAAGCGAAGGGAGCGTGGACGGGCATGGCGATACGGATCGGGATCCTCGGGTCGGCCGGACGGATGGGCCGGGCGATCGCCGCCGCGATCGAGGGCGAGGCGGAGGCGAATCTCGCCGGCGGCGCGGATCAGGGCGACGACCCTGCGGCGCTGGCGCGGAGCTGCGACGTGCTCGTCGATTTCTCCGCGCCAGCCGCGTTGGAGGCGAATCTTGACGCCGCGGTCAGCGCAGGCGTCGCCATCGTCCTCGGCACGACGGGGCTCGATGCTGCGCAGCAGAATCTGATCGACGAGGCCGCCGGGCGCGTCCCGGTGTTGCAGGCGGCGAACATGTCGCTGGGCGTCAACCTGCTTGCCCATCTCGTCCGCGAGGCGGCGGCGCGGCTCGGCGAGGATTGGGACATCGAGATCGTCGAGATGCATCACCGCCACAAGGTCGACGCCCCGTCAGGCACGGCGCTGATGCTCGGGCACGCGGCCGCCGCCGGTCGCGGCGTCGAACTGGACATGGTCAGCGACCGCGGCCGCGACGGCATTACCGGCGCGCGCGAGGCGGGCCATATCGGCTTCGCCGCGCTGCGCGGCGGCTCGGTCGCGGGCGATCACCAGGTGATCCTCGCCGCCGAGGGCGAGCGGCTCGAGCTCGGCCACCGCGCCGAAAGCCGCGACATCTTCGCGCGCGGGGCGGTGAGGGCGGCGCTCTGGCTCCGTGGCAAGGCGCCCGGGCGCTACGACATGGCGGACGTGCTGGGGCTGTGACGGCGCAGGCCGAGCCGCGCCTCGTCCGGCGCCTGGGGCTGTTCGATGCAACCATGCTGGTCATGGGCGGGATCGTCGGCGCGGGCATCTTCCTCAACCCCGCCGAGGTCGCGCGCGCCGTCTCCTCGCCGTTCTGGATCGTCGCCGTCTGGCTGATCGGCGGTGCGATCGCGATCACCGGGGCGTTCGTTTATGCCGAGCTTGCGGCGCGGCGGCCGGAAGTGGGCGGCCAATATGCCTATCTGCGCGACGCCTGGGGGCCGATGCCCGCCTTCCTTTACGGCTGGTCGCTGCTGCTCGTTATCCAGTCGGGCGGGATGGCGGCGGTGGCGATCACCTTCGCCCGCTATTTCCTCGAGCTGACCAACTGGCCGGCGGCGGACGGCGCCGTCGCCGCCGCCGTGCTGGCGCTGCTCACCCTCATCAACTGCCTCAGCGTGCGCGCCGGCGCCACCGTGCAGAGCCTGTTGATGGTGCTCAAGATCGGCGCCATCGCGGCGCTCGTCCTCGCCGGACTGATGCTCGCGGGGCCGGAGGCGGCGCGGCCGGCGACCGCCCCGGAGCCGCCGCCGCTCGGCATGCTGGCGGCGATCGGCGCGGCGATGACGCCGGTGATGTTCGCTTATGGCGGCTGGCAGACGGCGAGCTTCGTCGCCGGCGAGATGCGCGATCCCCGCCGCGACCTCGCCCGAGGATTGCTGTTCGGCGTGATCGGCGTGGTGACGCTCTACGCCGCCGTCGCCTTCACCTGCGCCTACGTGCTCGGGCCCGCGGGTCTCGCGGACTCGCAAGTCCCGGCGTGCGACGTGATGCGCCTCGCGCTCGGCGAAACCGGCGCGACCCTGATCGCGCTCGGCATCGCCATCTCGGCGCTCGGCTTCCTCAGCCAGGGTATGCTGACGACGCCGCGCGTCTATTTCGCGATGGCGGAGGACCGGCTCTTCTTCCGCCGCTTCGCCGAGGTGAACGCGAAGACGCACGTTCCCGTTTTCGCGATCCTGCTGCAAGGCGCCGCCGCCTGCCTGATCGCATTGAGCGGTACCTACGGCCAAATCCTGAGCTACGTCGTCTCGGTCGACTTCATCTGGTTCGCGCTGACCGGCGCCGCCCTGCTCGTCTTCCGCTGCCGCGACCGCGAGAAAGCCTCGTTTGAAGTGCCGGGACATCCCTTCACGACCCTCTTCTTCATCGCCGCCTGCCTCGTCACCGTGATCGGCACGATCTGGCATCACCCGGCGAACAGCGCCGTGGGCTTCCTCATCCTGCTCGCCGGGGTGCCGGCCTGCCTTTACTGGCTGCGCAAAAGATGAGGGCCATGCGCTCCGAATATATGCATTGGGCGAAGACGCAGGCGCCCGTGCGCTTTCACCTCGCCTCGAGCGAGGTGCCGCACTTCCGGCTCGACCGCTTTCCCATCGACATCGCGGACCTGGAGCTCGATGGCGCGAGCCGCTACCGCTATCCGCCGTTGCGCGCGGCGATCGCGCGAAAGTGCGGGGTGAGTGCCGACCGGGTGGTGATGGCCGACGGCACCTCGCTCGCGAACATGCTGGCGATGAGCGCCCTGCTCTCGCCCGGCGACGAGGTGGTGGCGGAGCACCCCGCCTACGAACCGATGACCGCGACGGCCGAGCATCTCGGCGCGAAGCTTCGGCGCTTCACGAGACGAGGACCGGGCTTCACGATCGACCTGGCTGCGCTCGAAGCCGCCGTGACGCCAGCGACGCGGCTGATCCTGCTCACCAATCTCCACAATCCCACGGGCAATCTCACCGACGAAGCGACCTTGCGCGGCGTGGCCGCCATCGCCGAACGCGTGGGCGCTTATGTGCTGATCGACGAGGTCTATCTCGACGCGGCGACGCCGCGGCCGCAGAGCGCGCATCTGCTGAGCGAACGCTTCGTCGTCACTTCGAGCCTGACCAAATGCTACGGTCTTTCGGGTCTGCGCTGCGGCTGGATTCTGGCTGCGCCGGAGCTGGCCGAGCGGATGTGGCGGCTGAACGAATTGTTCGGCGTGGCGCAGGCGCATCCGGCCGAACAGCTGTCGCTGCTCGCGCTGGAGCGGCTCGACGAGATCGCGGCGGACACCCCTGCCCTGCTCGCCCGCAACCGCGCGCTGGCCAATGCCTTCTTCGAGAGCCGCAACGACCTCGAAGTCGCGCCGATGGTGCACGGCATCACCGCCTTTCCTCGGCTGCGCCACCGCGATGTCGACGAACTCAATGCGCGGCTGCGCGCGGATTACGACACCTCGATCGTGCCAGGACGCTTCTTCGGCCTCGCCGATCATTTCCGGATCGGCGTCGGCGGTCCGACCGACACGGTCGAGGAGGGCCTTTCGCGTCTCGGTGCGGCGCTGGATGCGGCGCGATGAAGAAAGCCGACATTCACGAATTCTACCGCCGGCTTGCGGAGCGAACGCCCGATCCCGAGACCGAGCTCGACTATGTCAACGACTATACCCTGCTCGTCGCCGTCGTCCTCTCCGCGCAGGCGACCGACGCGGGGGTGAACGTCGCGACGCGCGACTTGTTCAGGGCTGTGACGACGCCGGCACAGATGGTCGCGCTCGGCGAGGAGGGGCTGAAGCGGCACATCCGGACGATCGGCCTGTTCAACACCAAGGCGAAGAACGTCATCGCCCTGTCGCAGGCGCTGATCGAACGCCACGGCGGCAGGGTCCCCGCCGACCGCGACGCGCTTCAGGCGCTCCCCGGGGTCGGACGCAAGACCGCCAACGTGGTGATGAACGTGGCGTTCGGCGCCGAGACTTTCCCGGTCGACACCCATGTCTTCCGCGTCGCCAACCGCACCGGCCTCGCCCCGGGCAAGGACGTCGCGAAGGTCGAGGCCAGGCTGGAGAAGGAGACGCCGGCGCCGTGGCGCAGCTCGGCGCACCACCTGCTGATCCTCCACGGCCGCTACGTCTGCAAGGCGCGGCGACCCGAATGCTGGCGCTGCGTCGTCGCCGACCTCTGCCGCTACAAGCCTAAGACGCCGTCGCCGGGCGGGGGGCCGCCCCGGCGAAAAGCGGCGAGATAAGGGGCTGGCCCCCTTGCCGGGCCTTTGCTAAGCGCCCACTTCCTTTCCGGCCATGCACCCATAGCTCAGCTGGATAGAGCGCTGCCCTCCGAAGGCAGAGGTCAGAGGTTCGAATCCTCTTGGGTGCGCCATTTCCCTCCTTCGACCGCCGCCGCCGCGCCGCGCGCGAGCAACGCGAGCTGGCGAGTCGCCGCTTCGAGGAAGCGCGGATCGGCGGCCAGCGCGGGAAGGAAGATCGCATCGATGCCGGCCAGCGCACGTACCTGCGCTTCGGGCTCGCGGAGGCTGGCGAGCCGTCGCGCCGTCTCCGCCGCGAGAGGGTCGTCGACGATGAACGCTTCGCCGGCGTCGGTCCGGCAGCCTTGCCAGCGCATCCAGGCGGCGACCGCCAGTGCGAGCGCATCTATGCTTTGGCCGCGCTCCAGCCGCGCGGCGATGGGCGCGAGCAGGCGCTGGGGCAGCTTTTGCGAGCCGTCCATCGCGATCTGGCGGGTGCGGTGCTGAAGGCCGGCGTTGGCGAAGCGTGCCATCAGATCGCGGCGGTAGGTGGCAAGATCGAGTCCGGGAGGCGGCGTCAGCGTCGACGCCGCCTCCCCCCACAATGCCTCGACATATTGGCGCCCTTTTGGCCGGTCGACGAACTCGTGGACGAACTCGATCCCGGCGAGGCCGCCAAGGTAGGCGATCGCGCTGTGAGCGCCATTGAGCAGGCGCAGCTTCGCCTCCGCCCATGGCGCGATGTCGCCGGTCAGTTGCACGCCCGCCGCCTCGAAGTCGGGGCGCTCGGCGGCGAAGCGATCCTCGATCACCCACTGGGTGAAGGGCTCGGTCCTCACCATGGCGCGGTCGATCAGGCCGGTGCGCGCGGCGAGGGCTTCGATGTCGCTCTCCTCGGTCGCCGGGACGATGCGGTCGACCATGGTCTGGGGGAAGGCAAGTTGCGCTTTTGGTTGCGCATATAGGGCATGAACCGCGTCGCGGAGGCGGGCGCCGTTATTGGGAATATTATCGCAGGAAACGATCGTAAGCGGTTCAGATCGCTTGGCCAGCGCGGCAGCAAGCAAGACGAGGGCCGGGCTGCCCGGGAGGTAGCCTTTCTCGGTGACCGTCAATGTCACCAGCTTTGTTTCGGGCGACGCGATGCGGGCCGCGACGGCGGCATGATCGGTGAGCACGTCGCGGACGGCGCCGATCACGCGGACCTCGTCGCCGACGACGAGGCTGTAGAGCCCGTCCTGCGGCGCCAACGTCTCGCGCACCGCGGGCGAGCGGAGTGAGGCGCCGGTCACGCCCCAGCCGAGATCGTCGAACACTGCCGCCTGATGCGCGCGGTGGAAGGCGCCAAGGCCGAGATGGACGATCTTGGGGTCGGGCCGCGCCGCCGGACGCTTGACCCACGCGGGAAGCTGCCCGAGCGTCGCCTCCCTCAGCCGTTTCACAATTTGTAGGCCGCCTTGACCAGATCGTAGGCGAGCGCGCGGGCGACCTCGTGGGCCTCGTCCTCCTCAAGGCGGTGCTCGGCGACCAAGCGGGCGAGGAAGGCGCAGTCCATCCGCCGCGCGACGTCGTGGCGGGCGGGGATGGAGAGGAAGGCGCGGGTGTCGTCGTTGAAACCGACTGTGTTGTAGAAGCCCGCCGTCTCGGTCGCCGCCTCGCGGAAGCGCCGCATCCCTTCCGGGCTGTCGTGGAACCACCAAGGCGGGCCGAGCCGCAGCGCCGGATAATGGCCCGCGAGCGGAGCGAGCTCGCGCGAATAGACGTCCTCGTCGAGGGTGAAGAGGATGATCGTGAGCCTCGCCTCGTTGCCGAAGCGATCGAGCAGCGGCTTCAATGCGCGGACATATTCCGTCGCGGTCGGGATGTCGGCCCCCTTGTCGCGGCCGAAGCGGGCGAGCAGCGGCTCGTTGTGGCTGCGGAAGGCGCCGGGGTGGATCTGCATCACCATGCCATCGTCGAGGCTCATCCGCGCCATTTCGGTTAGCATCTGGCCGCGGAACAGCTCCGCCTCCTCCGACCCGAAGCTGCAGACGAAAATCCTCGCGTAGAGCGCCTCGGCCTCCTCGCGCGGCAAGTCGGCAGTGAAGGCGCTTGGATGGCCGTGATCGGTCGAGGTCGCGCCCGCCGCGCGGAAGTAAGCGCGGCGATTTTCGTGCCCGCGCAAATAGCCCGCGTAGGTGGCGACATCCTCGCCCGTAATTTCGCCGAAGCGGCGCAGATTGTCAGCGAAGCCGGGATGCTCCGGGTCCATCACGGGGTCGGGGCGGTAGGCGGTGACGACGCGGCCGCTCCAGCCGCTCTCGCGGATCGCGCGATGATGGTCGAGCGGGTCTAGCGGACTCTCGGTCGTGGCGATGATCTCGATATTATAGCGTTCAAACAAGGCGCGCGGGCGGAAGGCGTCGGTCTTCAGCACCGCCTCGATCGTCTCGTAATAGTGGTCCGCGGTCGCCGCCCCGAGCCGCACGTCGAGTCCGAAGACTTCCGAGAACACCCAGTCCAGCCAGAGCCGGGACGGCGTGCCGCGGAACAGGTGGTAGTGCTCCGCAAAAAGCCGCCAGATTTTGCGGGGGTCGCTCTCGGTGGGACTGCCGTCCTCGGTCGGGATGCCGAGCGCCTCTAGCTTCACGCCTTGGCTGTAGAGCATGCGGAAGACGTAATGATCGGGGACGATCAGCAGCTGCGCCGGATCGGCGAAGGCTTCG
This sequence comes from Sphingosinicella sp., assembly GCF_052387495.1. Classification (GTDB taxonomy): domain Bacteria; phylum Pseudomonadota; class Alphaproteobacteria; order Sphingomonadales; family Sphingomonadaceae; genus Allosphingosinicella. The sequence continues at coordinate 33,148 of NZ_JBQTJC010000094.1, forward strand.
TTGGTGGCAAACCACGCCGGGTCGGTATGGCCGTGCGGGCTGACGATCGGGAGATCGCGGATCGGCTCATACAGCGCCCGCGCGATCGCCCGCGTGCCGGGATCGGCGGGGAAGAGGCGGTCGGGATCGAGGCGGAGCGGCTTCGTCATCCGGCGACGTAGACGGTCTTCGTCTGGGTGTAGAATTCGACCGCGGCGAAGCCCTGCTCGCGCGCGCCGTAGCTCGACTTGCGCGTGCCGCCGAAGGGCACGTGATAATCGACGCCCGCGGTCGGCAGGTTGACCATCACCATCCCGGCGCGGACGTTGCGGCGGAAATGGCGGGCATGCTTGAGGCTCTCGGTGACGATCCCGGCGGAGAGGCCGAACTGGCCGCGATTGGCGATGCCGAGCGCCTCCTCATAGTCCGCAACCCGGACCGTGCTGACCACGGGCCCGAACACCTCCTCGCAATTGATCCGCATCTCGGGCGCGGTGTCGGCGATGATCGCGGGGGACATGAAATAGCCCGGGTTGGCGAGACCGAGCCGTTCGCCGCCAGTGACCAGCCGGCCCCCTTCGTCGGTGGCGATATGAACGTAGCGCAGATTCTGCTCGAGCTGGCTCTCGCTCACCGCGGGTCCGATCTGCGTCGCCGGATCGAGCGCGTCGCCCACCTTTAGCGCCTTCGCCCGCTCGGCCAGCGCGGCGACGAAGCGGTCGTGGATGCCGTCGGTCACGATCACCCGCGACGAGGCGGTGCAGCGCTGGCCGGTGCCGTAAAAGGCACCGTCGATCGCGCAAGCGACGGCCCGGTCGAGATCGGCGTCGTCGAGCACGACGAGCGGGTTCTTGCCGCCCATCTCCAGCTGCACGCGCGCCTGCCGCCGCACCGCCCCTTCCGCGACGCGCGCGCCGACGGTCTGCGAGCCGGTAAAGCTGATTCCGTCCACCTCAGGGTGATCGACGATGGCGGCGCCGACATTGCCCTCCCCCATCACCAGGTTGAAGACGCCTGCCGGCGCGCCGCATTCGTGGACGATCGCGGCGAGCGCATGCGCGATGGCCGGCGTTGGGCTGGCGGGTTTCAGCACGATCGTGTTGCCGAAGGCGAGCGCGGGGGCCGCCTTCCACGCGGGGATCGCGATCGGGAAGTTCCAAGGCGCGATCAGCCCGAACACGCCGACCGCTTCGCGATAGGTCGAAACGTCGAGGCCGGGGCGGGTCGAATCGAGGGTGCGGCCGTGGCGGCGCAGCGCCTCGCCGGCGAAATATTTGAAGATGCGCGCGGCGCGCATCACCTCGCCCGTGCCTTCGGCAAGGGTCTTACCCTCCTCGCGCGAGAGCAGCTCGCCGAGCTCCCTGGCGCGGGCCATGATCGTCGCGCCGACCTTGTCGAGCAGGTCGGAGCGGACCTCGGGCGAGGCCTCGGCCCAAGCTGGGAAGGCCCGCCGCGCCGCCATCACCGCAGCATCGACCTCGGCGCCGCTGCCGGCCGGATAGCGGGCGACGATTTCGTCGGTGTTGGAGGGATTGATGCTGGCGTTCGGCGTCTCGGCCGCGACCTGCTCGCCGCCGATAAAGTGTGTGAGGGTTCTGGTCATGGCGCGTCCCTGCCCGCCTGCGCGGCCGAGATCAATCAGCGGCGGACGTCGAGCTGGCCGGCGAGGAAGGCGTCGACATCCTTCGTCCCGAACAGGCTCGCGTCGCCCGGCAGGCTGTGCTTGAGGCAGGCGAGCGCGAGGCCCGCGCGCACCGTCCAGTCCGTTTCGCGGCCGCTGAGCAGGCCGTGGAGCACCCCGGCAGCGAAGGCGTCGCCCGCGCCGATCCGGTCGACGATGCCGGCCACGATCACCTCCTCGGTCTGCGCCGCGGCCTCGCGCGTGTCGATCCGAGCGGCGAGACGATGGGTGTCGGCGTCGGTCAGGTGCCGGGCGGTCGAGGCGATCAGCCCAAGCTTCGGGAAATGCGCGAACGCCGCCTCCGCCGCCTCCCGGCGCCGCTCGGCCCCGTCGCCGCTAAAGTCCTGGCCGAGCAGCAGGGCGATGTCGCGATGATTGCCGAAGAGGATGTCGGCCTGCCCGACCAGCCGCGAGAGGATCGCGCGCGCGTCGCCGTCCCAGCGCTGCCAGAGCGCCGGGCGGTAATTGCCGTCGAACGAGACCCGGATGCCCTTCGCCACCGCCGCTTCGGCCGCCGCGACGGCGTTCTCCGCCGCAACCGGCCCGAGCGCGGGCGTGATCCCCGACAGGTGCAGCAGCCCGGCCCCGTCGAGCAGATCGTCCCACTCGAACGCGTCCCCGCCGGCGAGCGTGAAGCTGCTCCCCTCGCGATCGTAGACGATTTCCGACGAGCGCAGCCCCGCGCCCGGCGAGAGGAAATAGAGCCCCATCCGCCCCGGCCCAGTCGATACGTTCGCGGCATCGACGCCCCAGCGCTGGAGATAGCCGGTCGCGGCGTCGCCCAGCGCATTGTCCGGCACGACGCTCACCATCGCCGTCTCATGGCCGAGCCGGGCGAGGCCGACCGCGACATTGGCTTCGGCGCCGCCGACATGGACCTCGAGCCGCCCCTCCTGCAGCAACAAGCCGCGGCCCGGCGCGGCGAGGCGCAGCAGCAATTCGCCGAAGCAGACGACCCGGCCCATCGGCCGCGACAATGACGGCGCCCCGGCCAAGGTCAATCCCGCTCCAGCGCGCGCAGCAGCAGCGCCATGTTCGCCATATAGGTCGCGGTCGAGATGCCGATCACGGGATTGTCGGTCGGATAAGGCGAGGTGTCGCTCGCATCGCCGACATGGGTGGTGCGGAAATCGCCCGGCGGCGGGTGCCGCGGGCCGGGGCCGCGATAGGGATTGCTGGTCGCGCGCAGCGGCGTCGGCCACCAGCCTTCCTCGTTGAGCGACGCGATCGCCTCTGCGGCGGTGGCGGCGGCGCTGGCGTTGAGGTCCGAGCCCGTCTCGAGGTTGATCACGAAATAGCGCGGCAGCGGCTCGTTGGCGGGCGCACGGAGCGGCGATTGCGCGAGCAGCCGCTCGCGCGGCGTCGCGCGCAATTCCTCATATTCGCGGCGGAGCGCCGGGATGTCGATCGCGCGCCAGGCGCCGTAATGGCCGAGCGGCGCCTCCGGATTGTAATCCCAATAATAGCGGCCGTTGACGACGTTCGAGCCGCGGCGGTGAATGTAGATCGGCCGGTTCGTGCCGATCTCGATGAAGGTGGGAAAATCGCGCCCACGCCGCGCCGGATCGGGCGGCAGGCGCAGCGATTCGAGCCAGTCCAGCGTCTCCGGCACGCGCGCGATGAAGCTGGAGTCGGCGGTCATCCGGTAGAAATTCAGCATCATCCTGAGGTTCGACGCGGTCGTGTGGGTGGCGAGCGACAGCGGCTCGTAGGAGCGCGCGCCGGATGGAGTCAGATCGAGATTGTGCTGCAGGCTCCAGCCCGGCTGCGGCATCGGCTGCTGGGTGGCGGGGAAGACCTCCATCGCGCGGCGGATGGTCGGGATCACCCGTTCGACACCAAGCGAGCGATAGACCATCAGCAGGAAGCGGATATTCTTCTGCGCGACGTCGTCGTTGAAGGTGATGAGATCGGCATAATCCGGCCATTCGTCGCTCGGCGGCCAGCGCTGCGGCCAGCCCCCGTTCGGATACTGGCTGTCGATCACGAAGGAAATCGCCCGATCGAGCGGCGCGCGGTAAAATTCGTCGCGCTTCTCGAGATAGATGCGGAGCAGCAGCTGCATCGATTCGGCGGTGCCGGCGTCGTCGAAGGTGGCGTTGTCGCCATAATGATGGAATTCCTCCATCCGCCAGGCGTTGCGGCCGATCGTCTCGTACCAGCGCCGCGTCGAGGCGGGGCCGGCGAAGTCGATGAAATAATGCCAGCCGCCCGAGCGGTGCTGGCCCGCGACGAGTGCGCGCGCGGCGCGGTCGGCGGCCTGGTAATAATATTCGTCGCCGGTGGCGTGATAGGCATCGAGGAAGAGGTGCCCCATCGTCGCCGTGCCGGGGGGCTGGACCCAGATCATCGATGGGTAAGCCTCGATCTCGCCCCAGCGGCGGGAGCCGTCCGGAAGTTGCGCCCAGACATAGCCGCCGTTGACCGCCACCCGCTCGACCATGAACTCGGTAGCCCGGCGCATCGTGTGGCGAATCTCGTCGTCGCTCTGCGCCGCGGCCGGCGCGGCGAGGAAGAACAGGGCCAGAGCAGCGAGCAGGCGAGCGATCATGTCCACAACCCCTGATAGCGGCCCCAGCCGAGAAAGAGATCTGGCCAGTTCTCGACCGACTTGCCCCGCGCCAGCCTCAGGCCGAAGCCGTGGCCACCGTCGGGGAAGACATGCGTCTCGGTCGCGACGCCGCGCGCGCGCAGCGCTTCGCGCAGCATCAGGCTGTTTTCGATCGGAACCGAATTATCGTCCTCGGCATGAAGCAGGAAGGTGGGCGGCGCATCTGCGGGCACATTGAGGTGCGGCGAGTGGGCGCGCTCGAGCACCGCGGTGGCGTTTTCCCCGACCAGATTGCGGCGCGAGCCGGCATGGGCGTGCGGCGCGCTCATGGTGACGACGGGATAGATGGGCGCGGCCGCGTCGGGACGCGCGGAGAGGCAGTCGGCGGCGTCGATGGGGTCGTAGGCCGGCGCGGCGAAGCGAGTCATCAGGTCGGCGCAGACATGGCCGCCGGCCGAAAAGCCGATCGCGCAGACGCGCGCCGGATCGAGCCCGTCCTGCCGCCGGATCAGCCGCATCGCCCGCTGCGCATCGGAAAGCGCGACGTTCGGCCCCGCCGCCCAGCCCTGGTGCGGCAGCCGGTAGAAGAGCACGAAGGCGGTGATCCCGCGCGCGGCGAGCAGGCGGGCGAGCTCGTAGCCCTCCTTGTCGACCACCACCCAGGCATAGCCGCCGCCGGGGATGATCAAAGCCGCCGCGCCGTTCGGCCGCTCCGGGCGGAACACCGCCATGCGCGGGCGGGCGACGTTGGTCAGGATGCGGTCGTTGAACGCTGCGTCGGTGCTGCGCTCGCGGAGCGCCTCGGCGGGCAGCGGCGAGGGCGCGCCGGGCGCGCCGTTCGGCCATAGGTCGATGAACTCGGTCGGATCGGCATGGACGAGCGGGCGCGCGTCCTGGGCGGGGGGCAAAGACGTCTGCGCGGCCGCCCGGGCGGCGAGGCCGGCGGCGAGCCCGCCGAGCAGGATCGTGCGCCGGCCGATGCTCATGCCATGGCCGTGTAGCGGAAGTCGCGGAAGCGCGCCTCGCCCCGGCCGGCGGCGTAGAGTGCGGGCCTGAGGCTCAGGAAATCGTAGGCGACATTGTGGTGATAGCCGGAGACTTCCATCTGGACGTCGAACTTCCGCCAGCTCGCGCCGCCGTCGGCGCTGGTGTGGATGGTGAGGATGTTGCGTTCGTTGGTGAGGCGGATGCGCAGCGCGCGCACCGGCCCGGCCGCGCCCGCCTCGCGCTGCCCCGGAATTGCGCCGCGCGCGCGCTGGAGGCCGTAGCGGTGCATGACCAGGCCGTTGTCGCCGAAGCCGAGCCCCGCATAGAGCCGGCGGTTGTAGAAGAGCAAAAGCCCCGCCTCGGCGCCCGGATCGACCTCGACCGCCGCCTCGATCCGGTAGCTCTGGTCGCCGCAGATGCAGGTGATCGGCGCGCAATCGCCGGGCGTCGTCCCCTTGGCCCTCAGGTGCAGCGTCGACCCGGCATGGCGGACGCGCGCCATCTCGTCTGGCGCCGGGTCGTAGAAGGCCCATTGAATGCCGAAGCGGTTCTCTGAAAAATCGTCGCTGAGCTGCATGCCGTGGCGCTGATCCGGCAGGTTCAGCGGCTTGGCGAGCGGTCGCGAGAGGTCGCCGCCCAGCGGCCGCACCCAGCCGTCGACGGTCCATTCGATCGGCTCGAGCAGGGCCTGGCGGCCCAGCGTCCAATAGCCGTTCTCATAGCCGTGATAGATCATCCACCAGCGGCCGCCCGGCCCCTCGAAGATCGTCGCGTGGCCGCGCGACCACCATTTCTCCCGCTCCGACCGGGTGCGAATGACCGGGTTGCGCGGATAATTCTGCCACGGCCCGTGGATCGAGCGCGACCGCGCCATTATCACCATATGCCCGGTCGGCGGGCCCGCCGTGCCGCCGACCGCGGTCACCATGTAGAACCAGTCGCCGCGGCGCAGAATCTTCGGCCCTTCCGGCGCGAAGGTCTCCACGACCCAATCCTCCGGATAGCGCCAGGGATCGTAGACATGCTCGACCGGCCCCGCCTTGGCGAGCCCGTCGCGGCTGAGCTTCACCCGGTCGCCGCCGGAGAGGAAGAGATAGCGCTCGTCGTCCTCGCCGACGGCATGGCCGGGATCGATATGGTTGGGCAGACCAAGGTCGATCGGCTCCGACCAGGGTCCTTCGATCCGCTCGGCATGGATGACGTAGATCGAGCGCCGGTCGGGAAAGCGCGCCGGGATGTAGAGGAAGAAGCGGCCCTCATGCTTGACCAGCTCGGGCGCCCAGACCGAGCCGATTGGCGTTCGGAGCGCCGCCGTCACCGGCCGCCAGTTCACCAGATCACGGCTGCGCCAGATGGTAAGGCCCGGATAGGCATCGAAGCTGGAGAAGGTGAGATAATAATCCTCGCCGTCGCGCAGGATGGTGGGATCGGGCCGGTCACCGGCGAAGACCGGATTGAGAAAAGTGCCGTCGCCGAGGTCGGCACAGCGCTGCCCCTCATAGGTGCGGCCCCAGCGCATCCCGGCATAGGGATCGAGCGACGATGAGGCCCGGGAGCCCTGGGCCAGCGCGCGCACGGGCCAGGGCAGCAGCGCCGCCGCGCCGGTCGCGGCGATCGCTTTCAGGCTGGTGCGTCGGTCCATCTCACGCCTTCGAAAAAGAAAGGCCGGGAACCTGATGCCAGGCGCCCGGCCCCAGGCCAGCCCCCTTCGGGGGTCTAGAGCCGGTAGCGGATGCCGAACAGGATCGTCCGGCCGAAATGGTTGTTCTCGTAATTGCGGTTGGCGTCGATATCGACGAACCGGTCGCGATAGTCGTCGGTGAGGTTGATCCCCTCCAGCGAGACCTCGAAATTGTCGGTGATCTCATAGCGGACCGCGGCATCGACATTGAGCGACGAATTATAGCCCTCGAAGACGTTGCCCGTGCCGCTGGCCGCATCGACAAAGCGGCTGCGATAGCTCGCCGAGACGCGCGCGGAGAAGCGGCCGTCGTCATAATAAAGCGTGCCGTTATAGGCGCGCCGCGAGAGGCCGAACAGAGTCGAGGTTAGAGACGTTGACGGTGCGAGCGCCCCGCCCGGCGTGGTCGCCGGGCCACGAATATTGTATTCGGCATCGGAATCGACCAGAGTGACGTTGACGAGGCCGCCGAAATTCGAAAGCCACCCGGGCAGGAAGCGGAAGGGCGCCTGCAGCGCGATCTCGATACCGTTCAGCGTCGCCCCTTCGCCGTTGACCGTCGTATTCAGGGTCCAGATGTTTTGCGCGCGCAGGTCGGGATTCAGCGCCGCGGGCGAAGAGGGCACCAGCACCGACACCGGCAGGCCGGTGGCATTGAAGCTGGTGGTCAGGGATTGTGAGACCGGGAAGCTCGAAATCTCCTTGCGGAACAATGCGACCGAAAAGACCGATTCCGGCGCGAAATACCATTCAACGCCGAGGTCGTAGGCCCAAGCGCGGAAGGGGTTGAGAAAGGGATTGCCATTGGTGATTCTAAAATTGAAGCCGTCGGCGCTGCCACCCGGGGTCAGGTTGCCGAGTGTCGGCCGGGTCATCACCCGCGCGACCGCGGCGCGAATGATGAGGTCCCGGCGGGCATAGATGGCGAGGTTCACCGCCGGCAGCCAGTCGTCATAGTTGCGTGAGATGGTGGCCGGCGTGCCGCTGACGAGCCCGGTCGAGCTCTGGTCGGTGCGCACGTAGCGAAGGCCGGCATTGGTCGCGACTTCGATGCCCCCTACGTCGAAGCGGGCATCGAGCTGCAGATAGCCGCCATGCACCGACTCGGTCACTGCGCGGGTGTTGCCCGCATCGACCCTGGCCTCGCGGCTATAGAGTTGAGTAAAGGCGGTAGAGGCGTCGAGATTGGGGATCAGCCAACTATTGCTGTTGCCCTGTGGTTGGCCTGCCGGACCCAATTCGAACAATTCGCCCAGATTGCCCGCCGGGAAGCCGTAGACGGCAGCCGGGCCGAACACAGACGAGGGCGAGCAGGTCAGCGTACCGAGCACGCGATCAAGCCCGCCATTGCCGCAGACGGCCGTGTCGCGCGTGAATGCCTCGATGTCGAAGCGGAAGCGGCGATAGAGCGCGCCCGCCCTCAAGGTCACGCGATCGACGATATCCCACTCGCCGTTGAGCTGGACGGTGTGGAAGCGGTTGTTCACGTTCGAGGGCCGGTCGCGAATCTCGGCGAGCTGGAAGTTCGCCGGGTTGGTCGGATCCGTGCCGAAGGTGAGCCGCGGGAAGCGGCTGTTCGTATAGTCGAACTGATAATTTTGCGCGTCGCGGTCGTCGAAGACGATCGTGGTCTCGACCGGAATGTCGGCATCCGATTCCGACATGCCCGCAAGGAGGTTGAGGCGGACGTCGTCGCCGACTTCCTGTTCGATACGCGCGCCGACCTGCCAGAAGGTCGTGATCGAGCGCCGCAGATAATGTTCGTTGCGCACCCAGGCGTCGTTCAGGGTCGCGCTCGTCATCGTGTTGGTGCCGTCGACCGTGAAATTGACGATGTCGATCGAGCGCTCGTTGCTGCGCAGCAGGACTTCGCCCCATTTCTCCTCGCGGACCTCGCGGAAGCGCGAATAGAGACCATCGATCGAGATGCGCGTGCCCTCGGCCGGCTCGACCTGGAAGCTGGCGGTGATGCCCAGCCGCTCGCGGTCGTGCCGCACCTCGCCGTAGCGCGGAATGCGCGGATGGAAAGCGAGCGCGGCCTGGTCGCAGGGGGCGCTGGGGATGTAGGTGCCGCCGCTATTCTGAGTGGTGAAGCAGGTCGTGCCGTTCACCGAGTCGAAGCGCGCCTGCGCCCAGCGCACGGTGTTGTTGCCGAGCTCGAGTGTGTCGGTGGTGGAATAAGCGGCCGAGATCATGAAGCCGACGGTCCCCTCGGCATTGCGCCAGGAGAGCAGGCCGGAAACGCGCGGGCCGACATTATCGCTGAGGTCGTTATACGAACCCTGCACATTCAGGGCGAGGTTGAGGCCGGCGCGGCCGCCGAGCGGATTGCCCGTGTTGAGATCGACGACGGCGCCGAGCGAGCCCTCGTCGATCGAAGCTTCCGCGGTCTTGCGCACGATGATCGAGGTGAACAGCTCGGAGGCGAAGACGTTGAAATCGAAAGCGCGGTCGCGATTGGCAGAGGCACCGTCGCTGGAGGTCGCGACGGTCTCCATGCCGTTGAGACGAACGCGGGTGAACTGGGCGCCGAGGCCGCGCACCGTGATCGCGCGGCCTTCGCCGCCGTCGCGCTGGATCGAGATGCCGGGAATGCGCTGCAGCGATTCGGCGAGGTTCTGATCCGGGAACTGGGCGATATCCTCGGCGACGATCGCATCGACCGAAGCCACCGAGTCGCGCTTCACATTGAGCGCGGCGTTGAGCGAGGCGCGAAAGCCGGTGACGACGATCGCCTGCTCGTCCTCCTCCGTCTGGGCGCCGTCGGCCGGGGCCGGCGGATCCTGCGCGAGGGCCGCCTGGGGCGCCGCCGCGACGGCGACGAGGGACGCGGCGCCGAGCATCCGGATCAACAGCTGCCTGCGCGAAGACTTGTCCACGGTCGAGATCATTGCCGCACCCTCCCTGTCGGCCGCGCGGAGCGCAACCATTCGCTTATGACACCGGTGTCTAAACCGGCCAAAAAAGCGCGCGTGCAATCTGGCACGTCATGGCGAAGGGCGTGATGAGGCCACACCGGCCGCTTTCTCCCCTCTCCAAAGTGCCGCGTTTGCCGCGGTCGCCTTCTTCCGGTCATCGACTTAAGTAACCGGTGTCATAAGATTGACCCGATCCGCTGCGGCTTGTCAAGGCCGCGTATTTGCGGGCCCGTTCCGACAAAGAGACAGCTCCGATTTCCCTCGGCCCCGTGGCCTGCCGACACGCCGGTTCATGTGCCCGGCTGGATGTAGGGGAAACGGGCGAAGAGCTCGCGCTGCCAGCGGCGCGGATCGGCCTCGACGCGTGGCTCGGAATCGAAGATCATCGTCCGGCGCTCGGGCAAGGCATAAGCCGGCCAGCCGGGATCGCCCGTGCGGGCGAAGGCGAGGAAGGCGCGCTGCATCGCTTCGCTCACCGCGCGCGAGTCGGCGCCGGTCCCGGCAATCGAGCCGGGCGCGTCGAGCGTGCCGAAGACGAGCGGGATGTCGAGCGTATGGGGCGCGGCGCGCCAGGGCTCGACCGGCGAGGCGAAGTCGAGCTGGTAGACGAAGGCCGGGGCGCCGGCGCGGTCGCGCTCCTCCGCTTCGATCACCTGGCCGCGCCAGCTCCGCGCCGCCGTGGTCGCGGCGAAGAAGACCTGTTCCGCCGTCCAGTCCGGAAAGCGCTCGCGATATTGCGCCACGACCCATTCGGGATGGGCGTCGAGGCGCAGCTCGGGCGCGATCCGCCCGGCGATATTGTCCCAGTCCAGCCCCGCGATCCGCGGATGGTCCGGCGCGTAGAAGCCGCGCGTCTCGTCGCGCGTGTTGCCGAGCAGCATCGGGATCGCGTTCGATTGCGGGTTGGCGTCAGGCCAGAAGGGATGGCGGGTCAGCCACTTCATGTCGAGCACCGGCCCCATATAGACGCCGCCGCCGAGGATCGGATCGGGCGCGGCGAGGCCTTCGACCAGCGCCTCGGCCGGCATCGTCAGCAGCGCCCCGGCATCGGCCACGCCGAGCCGCTCGAGATAGGCCTGGGTCCGCCGCGTCGCATTCTGCGGACCGGAGACGGTGACCTGCTGGCCGCTCATCGTCGCGGCGCGGTGGAACAGGCCGGCCACGGCGGGCGTCCCCATCAGGGTCGCGATCTTGGCGCCGCCGCCGGACTGGCCGAAGACCATGACCTTGTCCGGATCGCCGCCGAACGCGGCGATATTGTCGCGGACCCATTGCAGCGCGAGTATCAGGTCGAGCTGACCGGCACTGCCGCTGTCAGCAAAGCGCGGATCGAGCCGGGCGAGATAGAGATAGCCGAAGGCGTTAAGGCGGTGGTTGACCGTGACCACCACGACGTCGCCGCGCGCCGAGAGGTGGCGCCCGTCGAGCAGGGGATCGACGGCGCTGCCCGAGGAATAGGCGCCACCGTGGAAATAGACCATCACCGGCCGCCGCGCCCGCGCGTCCGGGCCGGGCGTCCAGACGTTGAGGAACAGGCAGTCCTCGCTCTGCGGCCTGTAGCGATCGCCCGATTGCGGGCAGGAGGGGCCGAATTCCAGCGCGTCGGCGGGGCGGGTCCATGGCGCGGGCGGCCGCGGCGCCTGGAAACGAAGCGGGCGCGTGTCCGCGCCGTAGCGCAGGCCATGGAAGACATGGAGGCCGCCCTCGACCATGCCGCGCACCGGGCCAGGCACCGTCCGCACCAGGTTGGTCCTGCCGGATGCTGCGGCAACCGAAGGCATCAACGCCGCTATGCCGAAGCCCGCGCCGGCAGTCAGGACGGAGCGGCGATCAAGCAAACCGGTCCTTCCGCGCCCATCGCCCCTCACCGCGCCAGCCAGCCTCCGTCGACCGCGAGAATGTGGCCGTGGACGTAATCGGAGGCCGCCGAGGACAGGAACACGGCCGCGCCGCCAAGATCGGCTGGCGCGCCCCAGCGGCCGGCGGGGATGCGCTCGATGATCTGGCGGTTGCGGCTCTCGTCCGCCTGCAGCGCCGCCGTATTGTTGGTGGCGATATAGCCGGGCGCGATCGCGTTGACGTTGACGCCCTTCGCCGCCCATTCGTTGGCGAGCAATTTGGTGAGGCCGGCGAGGCCCGATTTGGACGCGGTGTAGCTCGCGACGCGGATGCCGCCCTGGAAGCTCAGCATCGAGGCGATGTTGACGATCTTGCCGCGCCCCTGCCCGATCATGTGGCGCCCGGCGGCTTGACAGAGGAAGAAGGCGGACTTGAGGTTGGTGTCGATCACCGCGTCCCAGTCCGCCTCGCTGAACTCGACCGCGTCCGCGCGGCGGATGATCCCGGCATTGTTGACGAGGATGTCGAGCCCGCCGAGCTCGGCGATCGTGCGGGCGACGACCCCCTGGACCGGCGCCGCGCTCGACAGGTCCGCGTCGATCAGAGCGGCCCGGCGCCCGAGCGCCTCGACCTGCGCTGCCGTCTCCTCTGCCCGCGAGCGGCCGACCAAAGCGACATCGGCGCCCGCCTCGGCCAGCGCCAGGGCGATGCCTTGGCCGATGCCGGTATTGGCGCCGGTGACTACCGCCACCTTGCCCGAAAGGTCGAACGACACGTTCATTGCAGCTGGCAGATGTCGAGGACGTTCATGTCGGTATAATCCTGGTTCTCGCCCGCCATCGCCCAGATGAAGGCATAGGCCTTGGTGCCGCTGCCCATGTGGATCGACCAGACGGGCGAGATCACCGCCTCGTCATTCTGGACGACGAGGTGGCGGGTCGCCTCCCCTTCCCCCATGAAGTGGAAGACGCGGTCCTTCTCCAGATCGTCCAGCTCGAAATAGAAATAGATTTCGCTGCGCCGCTCGTGGATGTGCGGCGGCATCGTGTTCCAGACGCTGCCGGGCTTGAGCACGGTGAGGCCCATGACAAGCTGCGCCGAATCGCAGACGCCGGGAATGACGAGCTGGTAGATCGTCCGTTCGTTCGATTCCGCGAGGCTGCCGCGCTCCAGCGCATTGGCCTCGGCGATGGAGATCTTGCGCGTCTGGCAGGCTTTGTGCGCCGGGCAGGAGGCGAGGTAGAATTTGGCGCCTTCGCCGGCGAATTCCACGTTCGCCGCGCCCATCGTGACGTAGAGGCAGTCCTTGTTGCCGAGCGCGAACGACTCGCCGTCGACCGTCACCGTACCCTCGGCCCGGCCGACATTGACGATCGCCAGTTCGCGCCGTTCGAGAAGCGGGTGTCCGGCCGCCGACGCCGGCTCGCTCTGCGCGGGCAGCTTCACAGGCGCCGCGCCGACCTGAACGCCCCCGATCACGAAGCGGTCGGCATGCGTATAGTGCAGCACGCACCCGCCCTCGCGGAACAGGCCCTGGATCAGATAGCGGTCGCGGAGCTCCTCGTTCGAGACGCATTCCATCATGTCCGGATGGGTGGCGTAATAGGTTCGTTCGAACATCATTCTCTCCGCTGTTGCGTCTCTTATGGTAACCGGTGTCACAACAAGCCGCAAGCCGCTCAGGCCGGCGGGGCGGCGACCGAACCGCGGCGGACCAGGGTCGAGGGCAGCTCAGAGGGCTCCTCGGCGGGCCCTTTCCCCTCCACCACGTCGCCGACCAGCTTGCGCGCCGCGGCGCGGGCCATCGAGACGATCGGCCAGCGCACGGTGGTGAGCGGCGGCCAGATATGGGCGGCGATCGGGGTGTCGTCGAAGCCGATCACCGACAGGTCTTCGGGAACCGAGATGCCGCGCTCGCGCGCCGCGAAGACGACGCCGGCCGCCATCTCGTCGTTGCTCGCGAAGATCGCGGTCGGCCGGGGTGACAGATCGAGCAGCCGATTGGCAGCGGTCACGCCGGTCTCGAACGTATAATTGCCGCGCGCGATCAGGCTGCGGGCGAGCGTGAGGCCCGCCGATTTCAGTGCATCCTCGAAGCCCAGCCGCCGCTCGCGTGCCGACCGGAAGCCGTCCGGACCCTCAATCAGCCCGATCAGCTTGTGGCCGTGCTGGATGAGATGCTCAGTCGCCTCCCGGACCGCCTCGCGGTCGTTCGAGGCGACCATATGCGCGGCGTCGTCGAGCTCGGCCGAGCCCATCCGCACATAACGGCAGCCGACCTCGTCACAGAGTCGCGCGAGCGCGTCGTTCTCGCTGATCGGCGGCAGCAGGACGACTCCGAACAGGCGCTGCCGCTCGAGGAAATGGCGCACGTCGTCGAGCATCATCGAGGAGGTGCGGTCGACCGGGCGGACGACCATCTCGAAGTCAGTGCCCTGCAGCGCCTCCAATATGCCCTGCTGCACGTTGAGGACCATCTGGGCATTCGGATTGTCGTGAATCAGGCCGACCAGGAAATTTCGGCGCAGAGCGAGCGCGCGCGCTTGCGGATTGGGAACATAGCCGAGCTCGCGGATCACCTTTTCGACCCGCTGCCTCGTCTCCTCATTTAGCAAGGGCGAGCGGTTGATGACTCGGCTCACCGTCTTCTTGGAGACGCCGGCGATGCGCGCGACGTCGTTGATCGTCGGCTTGGCGGCGCGGCCGCCGCTCGCCTCGTCCGTCTTGCGCACGCTTCGGTCTCCCATCCACACCCGATTAGCCGGGCTTGCCCCGTCCCGCCAGCCAAAGGCGGCGGCGAGGCTTGCCCAGACCGCGCTTAGGATTTAGGATGACACCGGTTTCCATATGTCGCAAGCCCAGGCCCAGACCGCGCCCGAAGCGCCCGCCTTGCTCCGGCTGACGCCGGCCGACGACGTCGCCGCGGCACTGCGTCCGCTCGCCCCGGGCGAGGCGCTGGACGTCACCGTGACCGAGCCGATCCCGCAGGGGCACAAGATCGCGCTGCGCGATCTGAAGGAGGGCGAGACGCTGCGCAAATATGGCTGGCCGATCGGGCGGCTGACCGCCGACGTCGTCACCGGGGCGCATGTTCACAGCCACAATCTCGAGACCCTGCTGGGCGGCGTCGAAGGCTATCGCTTCGCCCCGGCGGAGCCGGTTTCGCTCCCAGTCGACGATGCCCGCTTCGAAGGCTATCGCCGGCCCGACGGGCGGGTCGGCACGCGCAACGAGATCTGGATCCTGCCGACGGTGGGCTGCGTCGCGCGCACCGCCGAGCGGATCGCCGCGATCGCCCACGCCCGCCACGCCAGGGCGATCGACGGCGTCTACGCCTTCGGCCATCCGCACGGCTGCTCCCAGCTCGGCGACGATCTCGACGGCACCCGCTCGCTGCTCGCCGCGCTCGCCTGCCATCCCAATGCCGGCGGCGTGCTGATCGTCGGCCTGGGCTGCGAATCGAACCAGCTCGATGCCTTGCTCGCCGAGATTCCCGAACCGCTGCGCCACCGGGTCCGCGCGCTGAAGGCGCAGGGGGTCGAGGACGAGATCGAGGCGGGCCTTGCCGAGGTCGACGCGCTCGCGGTCGGCGCGGCGCTGGCGACGCGGCAGCCGGCGAGCCTCGCCGACCTCGTCATCGGCCTCAAATGCGGCGGCTCGGACGGCTTTTCCGGGCTCACCGCCAATCCTTTGCTGGGCCGCATTTCCGACCGCGTGATCGGCGCCGGGGGCGCCGCGATCCTGACCGAGATTCCGGAGATTTTCGGCGCCGAGCGGCTTCTGATGGCGCGCGCTAAGGACCGCGAGGTGTTCGAGCGGATGGTCGACCTGGTGAACGACTTCAAGCGCTACTTCCTCGATAACGGTGAGGCGGTTTCGGAAAATCCCTCGCCCGGAAATATCGAAGGCGGGATCACGACGCTCGAGGAGAAGTCGCTGGGGGCGGTGCAGAAAGCAGGCCGCGCGCCAGTGGCGGACGTGCTGCGCTACGGCGCGCGGGTCAGGCGCAAGGGGCTGAGCCTGCTCGAGGC
>NZ_JBQTJC010000095.1:0-8481 GCF_052387495.1 Sphingosinicella sp.
GGGCGACGAAGAGGATGGCGAGGATCGTGGTCGAGCGGGTCAGGAAATCCGCCGCGCCGCGCGCGCTCATCATCCCCGACGGGCTGCCGCCGCCGGCGAGGCCGCCGCCTTCGGAGCGCTGCATCAGGATCACGGCGATCATCGCCACCGCGACGAGAGTCTGCACGATCAGGAGGAACTGGAACATGAAGGAGCTTTCGTACTAATCGGGCGCCGGGCCGCGCCGAGGAGATAGACGCAGGCGCCGCCGGCTTCAAGCACCCGCGGCGCGAGATAAGGGAGAAGGGTCGATGCGTTTGTTTTGGATGGCCATCCTCGCCGCGCTGGCCGCGCCCGCCTGCGCGACCACGCAGCCGCAGGATCCGGACCTCGGCGCCCTGGTCGATGCCCATGTGGCGAACGGATTTTCGGGCGCGGTGCTGGCCGCCCGCGGCGATGAAGTGCTGCTCAGCCGCGGCGCGGACGACCGTTTCTGGATAGCCTCGACCGCCAAGCAGTTCGTCGCTGCGGCCGTGGTAAAGCTCGTCGAGCAGGGCCGACTGGGCCTCGACGATCCATTGAGCCGCTTCTTCCCCGACGCGCCGGCGGATAAGGCCGCGATTACGCTCAGGCAACTGCTTTCGCACATGTCCGGCATCGGCCAGAGCTATGTCTCGGAGCGCCTTGGCGAGCGCGCGCCCGCCGTCGCCGCGATGTTCGCCGAGCCACTCGCGGGGCCGCCGGGCAGCGGGTTCCGCTATTCCAACAGCAATATCCAGCTCGCCGTCGCCGTCGTCGAGGCGGTTAGCGGCATGAGCTATCCCGAATTTGCCCGGTCGGTGCTCTGGGCGCCGGCGGGCCTTGCCGATACCGGATTCGCGGGCGGCGAGGTGACGGCGACGGTGTCGCCGATCGAGGGCGCGCTGCCGCCACGCCTGATCCAGGGTTTCTGGGGCGGCGAAGGAGTCTTTTCGAGCGCGCACGACTTGTACAGATGGGTACGCGCTTTGCGCAGCGGCCGGGCGATGAGACGTGCGAGCGCCGACCTCATGTTCGCGCCGGTACAGGGCGCGACGATCAGCGAGGGCGCCGCGGCGCTGGGTTGGTTCGTCGGCCACGCGCCCAGCGGCGCGACCCGGGTGTTCATCCGCGGCAACGAGGATTTCGGCGCCAACTCGCTGATCTACTATTACCCCGAGCATGACATCACGATCATCGTGCTCACCCATGCCGGCGACGCAGGCGAGCTTTCCTGGTCGCGCACAGTGCATGCGGACGTAGAGCGGGCGCTCGGGCTCTAACTGGGCGCGGCTGCCTCGACGATCGGGACGAACTGCTCCGCGGTGAGGCTCGCGCCGCCGACCAGGGCGCCGTCGACCTCGGGACAGGCGAAGAGCTCGGCAGCATTGTCGGCCTTAACCGAGCCGCCGTAGAGGATGCGGATGCGGCCGCCGAGATCGCCATAGCGGGCGACGAGCGCGGCGCGGATCGCGCCGTGCATCCCGGTCACGTCGGCCGGGGTCGCGACATTGCCGGTGCCGATCGCCCAGACCGGCTCGTAGGCGACGACCAGCTCGCCTTCTTCCCAGCCGTCGGGGAGCGAGCCGTCGAGCTGGCTCGAGACGACCGCTTCATGCTTCCCGGCGGCGCGGTCGAGCGCATGCTCGCCGACGCAGACGATGGTGACGAGGCCGCCGGCCAGCGCCGCCTCGGCCTTGGCGCGGACTTCGGGGTCGGTCTCGTGCTGGTCGGTGCGCCGCTCGCTATGGCCGACGATCACGGCACGCGCGCCCGCCTCCTTGATCATCGCGACCGAGGTGCAGCCGGTATGGGCGCCTTTGTCCTTCGCGTGACAATCCTGAGCGCCGATCATCAGGCCGCCGGCGCGGGTCCCGGCCGCGGCGATCAGGGTGAAGGGCGGGCAGATGCCGACATCGACCCCGCCGGCCTCGCGCGCCGCCTCGGCGATCGGCCCGAGCTCGGCGAGCTGCGCCAGATTGCCGTTCATCTTCCAATTGCCGACGACGAGCTTGCGGCGGAGCGACATGGGGGTTCCTGAAGCCGTGGGTGTTGCCGGGCGCCTAGCGCGCTTCTATGAGCCGCGCAAACCTCACCGACAGGATCCCCCGCCCCCATGCTTTCCTTCGCCCGCAAGAAATTCGCCCGCTGGCTCGCCATCGGCCTGCTCGGCCTCGTCCTGATCGCGATGGTGATTACCGGCTTCGGCACCGACGGCATGGGCGGGCTGGGCGGCATGGGCGGCGGCGGACAGCAGGCGACGACGCTCGCCACGGTCGGCGACACGACGATCACCGAGCAGGAATTCAGCGACATCCTGACCCGCCAGTTCAACCAGGCGCGCGAGCAGCAGCCGACGCTCGACATGGCGACCTTCCTCGCCTCCGGCGCGTTCGACCAGATCCTCAATTCGATGATCGTCGGCGCCGCCGTCTCCGAATATGGCGAGGAGCAGGGGCTGGTCGCCTCGCAGCGCATGATCGACCGCGAGATCGTCAACATCCCGCAGTTCCGCAATTTCGCCGGCCAGTTCGACCAGGCGACCTTTCGTCAGGCGCTCGCGGGCCAGAATCTGACCGAGGCGCAGCTGAGGCAGGACATCGCCCGCTCGCTGATCCAGCGCCAGCTGCTCGGCCCGATCGCGCTCGGCGGGCGCGTGCCGGAGGGGCTTGCGCGCCAATATGCGAACCTGCTGCTCGAGCGGCGGCAGGGCACGATCGGGCTGGTCCAGGCCTCGGCCTTCACCCAGGGGATCAACCCCAGCCCCGCCGAGATCGCCCAATTCTACAACCAGAATCGCGGCCGCTTCATGATCCCAGAGCGGCGCGTCGTCCGCTTCGCGGTGATCGGCCCGGAGCAGATCGCCGCCGCGGCGCAGGCGACCGAGCAGGAGATCCAGGCTTATTACCGGCAGAATGCGGCGCGCTATGGCCCCGGCGAGACGCGCACGCTCCAGCACCTCGTGCTGCAGGACCAGCGTGCGGCGCAGGCGGCGGTGCAACAGCTGCGCGGCGGCGCGAGCTTCGCCGACGTCGCCTCGCGCGCCGGCTTCGCCGCGGCCGACCTCACCTATCCCAACCTGACCCAGCCCGCCTTCGCCGGCCAGGCCGCGCCGGAAATCGCACAGGCGGCGTTCGCGCCCGCGGCGGCGCAGGGCGCGGTGGTCGGGCCGATCGCGGCGCAGGGCACCTTCCACGTCGTGCGGATCGAGGCGATCCAGCGCACCCCGGCCCGATCGCTCCAGGACGTGCGCGCCGAGATCGCCCAGCAGATCACCCAGCGCAAGGCGGTCGACGCGCTCGCCGCCCTGATCGGCCGGATCGAGGACCGGATTTCGGACGGCTCGAGCATTGAGGAAATCGCCCAGGCTGAACGGCTCCAGCTGGTCACGACGCCGCCGCTGACTGCGGCCGGCCAGGCCTTCGGCCAGCCGTTCGTGATCCCTCCCGAATTGAGGCCGCTGATCACCGAATCCTTCCAGATCGACCCGGAAAACCCCGAGCCGGTGGTCGAGGAAATCCAGCAGAACCAGCGCTATGCCTTGCTCGGTATCGGCCAGACCTTCGCCGCCGCGCCGCCGCCGCTGGCGCAGATCCAGAACCAAGTGCGCGAGCTGATGATCCAGCAACGCGCGCTGGAACGGGCGCGGACGGTCGCGAACGGGATCGTCGGCCGGCTCAACGGCGGCACGCCCGCGGCGCAGGCCTTCGCTGGCCAGACCGGCGTCTCTAACCAGCAAAGCGTCAACATGCAGCGGATGGAGATCGCACAGGGCGGCCAGCAGGTGCCGCCGCCTCTCCTCGCCCTCTTCAGCCTGCCCCAGGGCCGGGCCCGGATCATGCCGGCGCCGAACGGCCAGGGCTGGTTCGTCGTCCACCATGCCCAGCGAACCCCCGGCGACGCCGCGTCCCAGCCGCAGCTGATCCAGACCACGCGCAACGAATTCAACAATTCGGCGGCCGAGGAGCTGGCCCAGCAATTCGCGCGCGCGCTCGAGCAGCGCTTCGAGGTCGAGCGCAACGACGAGGCGATTGCGCGCGTCCGGCGGCGGCTGTCCGGGGCTTTGCAATAGAAGCGGGCGCCGCCCGGTGGTCCTCGTCGTCGACAATTATGACAGCTTCACCTGGAACATTGTCCATTATCTGAAGGAACTGGGCGCCGAGGTCCGGGTCGTCCGCAACGACGCGCTGACGCCCGAAGAGGCGCTTGCGGACGGAACCGACGGCATCCTGATCTCACCCGGGCCCGGAACGCCGGACGAAGCGGGGACTTCGCTGGCGCTGGTTGCGGCCTGCGCCGGGGCGGGGCGGCCGCTGCTTGGCATCTGCCTCGGCCATCAGGCGATCGGACAGCATTTCGGTGGGCGGATCGAGCGGGCGCCGCGGGTGATGCACGGCAAGACCAGCGCGATCGCGCATGACGCCAGCGGCGTCTTCGCGGGCCTCCCCTCCCCGTTCGAGGCGACGCGCTATCATTCGCTCGTCGTCGCGGCGGAGAGCGTGCCGGACAGCCTGATCGTCAACGCGCGGGCCGGGGACGGCACGGTGCAGGGTTTCCGCCACCGCGCGCTGCCGATCCACGGCGTCCAGTTCCATCCCGAGAGCATCGCCAGCGCGCACGGCCATGCCCTGCTCGGCAATTTTCTGAAGCTGTGCGGCGCAGCGGCCCGCCTGAGCTAGATGCGGACGCCGTCGGGAGCGGTGTAGGCCGAGTCGACGATGTCGCCGGTGTTGCGCGTGCCGGCGGGCTCTAGCAGCAGGATCTCGGCCTCCTCCTCCGCGACGGGGCGGTGCTCGACGTCGGGCGGGACGACGATGAACTCGCCCGCCGCCAGCTCAACCGCGCGGTCGCGAAACTCGAGCCGGAAGCGGCCGCGCCAGCAGAGGAACATCTCGTCCACCTCGTGGCTGTGCCAGGGAAACTCGCCCGCGATCTTGACCAGCTTCAGCTCCTGGCCATTCAGTTCGGCGACCACCTTCGGCCGCCAATGCTCGCTGAACAAAGCGAACTTCTCGGCGATGCTGACCCGTTCCATTTTTTCCGACCTCCGAGCGCTTCGGCCCGATCCCGAAATCCAAGCAAAGCGGCGACGCTTGACAGCCTCCGAAACGTTCCTTACACGTTCCGCAAACGTTCCATCGGGAGGAACCCAAATGCTCACGCGCAAGCAACACGAGCTGCTTCTCTACATCGATTCCAGGCTGAGCGAGAGCGGCGTCTCGCCTTCGTTCGAGGAGATGAAGGAGGCGCTGGACCTCAAGTCCAAGAGCGGCGTCCACCGGCTGATCTCGGCGCTCGAGGAGCGCGGCTTCATCCGTCGCCTGCCCAATCGGGCGCGGGCGCTGGAGGTGCTGAAGGTGCCCGAAGCGCGCACCGCCGCTGCGCCGTCCAACGTGACCCAGATGCCCCCGCGCGCCGCCAACGACGTGATGGACATCCCACTCCACGGCCGGATCGCCGCCGGCACGCCGATCGAGGCCCTGCAGGGCACCGACACACTTCCCGTCCCCGCCGCTTTGCTCGGGCCCGGCGAGCATTATGCGCTTGAGGTGGCGGGCGATTCGATGGTCGAGGAAGGGATTCTGGACGGCGACTATGCGCTGATCCGCAAGACCGACACGGCGCGTGACGGCGAGATTGTCGTCGCCCTGATCAACGACGAGGAAGCGACGCTCAAGACCTATCGCCGCGAAGGCCAGATGATCCGCCTCGATCCGGCCAACCGGATGTACGACCCGCAACGCTACCGCGAGGACCAGATCGTGATCCAGGGCAAGCTGGCGGGACTGCTGCGGCGCTACTAGCTGTTAGACAAGGGGGAGCCGTCCCATGGCCCGCCTCAATTATGTCGAGCTGCCGACCGCGGACATCGATGCCGCCGCACGCTTCTATGAGCAAGTGTTCGGCTGGACGATGACCCGCTTCGGCCCGACCTATGCCGCGACGATGAGCGGCGATACCGATGTCGGCCTCCAGGCCGACCAGACCGAGGCGACGAAAGCCCCGCTGGCGGTGATCGAGGTCGACGATCTCGAAGCGGCGCTGACCGCGATCGAGCAGGCCGGCGGCACCGTCGTTCGGTCGATCTTCGCTTTCCCCGGAGGACGCCGCTTCCAGTTCACCGATCCGAGCGGCAACGAGCTTGCCTGCGTCAAAGGGGATTGAGGAACCGGGTCCTGTCCAGCGGTCGATTTGAAGCTGGGACCTGCCATCAGCGCCGGCTTCCGGCCCAGGGATGCTGGCCCGCTTGCTGCGCGACCGTGACGACGTGGGGGCGCTCACCGAAGGTGACGGTGAGCCCGCCTGTCCGACTCAGCAAGGCGCGGTCGGCACGGAGCCAGCGAGGGGTGCAGCCGCGCGGGAGCAGGCGGTCGGCGACGACGATGTCCGCGGCGGCGCAGGCGCGGATCATCTCGTCCCAGCGGACGAAATGCGACGTGCGGGTGGCGAGGATTCGCCAGACACGGCCGCCGTGCGCGATATTGGCGACGCACAGGTCGGGGCTGCATGCGGCGGTCGGCAGGCGGTCGAGTTCCAGATATTCGGCCTCGGCGCCTGACAGCTCGGCGAGCGTGTCGCGGACATAGTCGCCGGCACGAGGGCGCAGCAAAGCGAGGCGGCCGTCGTCGCCGCGCAGGACGAGATGGCGGCCGTCGCCGGTGACGATCAGGTCGGGCGCGGGCGTGACCAGCGCCCAGAGCGCGCCGGCGGCGACACCGATCAGGCCGAACCTTCGCCAGCGCGTGCGCCAGAGGCAGATCCACAGGCCTCCCCCTGCGATCAGCGCGAAGGCGCCGCGCGGCACCGAGGGCAGCATCGCCACCGCGCCCGGCGCGTCGGCGGTGGCGTGGGCGAGGCCGAGCAGCAGCGACAGCGCCTGCCCCGTCAGCCACCAGAAGGGCGCGCCGAGCCCAACCAGATCGAACAGCAAGGCAAGCGCCTCGAGCGGCATCACGACGAAGGTAGTGAGCGGAATGGCGACGACATTGGCCGCGGCGCCGTAGAGGCCGGCGCGGTGGAAATGGAACAAGGCGATCGGAGTCAGCGCGACCTCGACGGCGAGGCCGGTGAGGACGAGGCCCAGGACGAAGCGGCCGATCTTGGCAATCCCCCCTTCGTCACGCCGCGACAGCAGGGCCTGGATGCGCGGGTTTTCGTGCAGGGCGACGATCGCGGTGATCGCCGCGAAGCTCATTTGGAAGCTGGGCCCGACCAGGCTCTCGGGCCAGAAGAGTAGGACGACGAGCGCGCCGACCGCCAGCAGGCGCAAGGTGATCGCGTCGCGGCCCAATGCGACCCCGGCGAGGACGAGCAAGGCGGCGATGCAGGAGCGCACGGTCGGCACCTCGGCCCCGGTCAACAAAGTGTAGCCGAGCCCCGCCACCGCCCCGGCGCCGGCGGCGACGAGGATCAGACGCAGGCGCAGCGCCAGCATTGGGCTCAGCGCGAGCAGCTTCATCGTCGCCAGCATCACCGCGCCGACGACGGCGGTGATGTGCAGCCCGCTGACCGAGAGCAGATGGGCAAGGCCGGAGCGGCGCATCGCCTCGGCGTCGGCCTCGGGGATGCCATATTGGTCGCCGGTGGCGAGCGCCGCGGCGATGCCGCCCTCCCCCGCTGGCAGGCGCGAGCGGATATGGGCGCCGAGCCGCTGCCGCCAGCCCGCGATGCGCGCCGACCAGCCCTGTCCCGCCGCGGGCGCGACGACGGCAATCGACAGCGCCCGGCCAGTGCCGCCGATGCGCTGGAACCAGGCGTGGCGGGCGAAGTCGTCGGCGCCCGGCGCGGCCGGCGGCGCGGGCGGCATCAGCCAGGCGCGGAGCCGGATGGTGGCGCCGGGATCGAGGCCCTCAATCATCATCCGCTCCGGGACATTCACGCGCAGGCGCGGCGGCAGCGCGCTCTCCTGCGGCGCGACGACCAGCCGGGTCAGGCGCTGGGCGGCAAGCGCCTGTACGGTTTCGATCCTGGCGGTGAATTCGTGGACGCCGTCCCGCTCCAGCCGCGGCGCGGTGGCGCGCTCGGCGGTCCACCAGATCAGGCCGCAACCCAAGGCCGCGGCGGCGCCGAACCAGGCGAGCGCCCGCCCCCAGCGCGTGCCGCCCGCGAGCGCAAGCGCGGCGAGAGTCAGCGCCAGCGCGGCGGCGAGAAACGCGATCCATCCGAAGCGATCGGGCAGCCAGAACCAGGCGGCAATGCCGAGGATGAGGCCGACGGGAAGCCAGAGCGGGAGCTGGTCCTTCTCGGCGTCGAACAGCGCCTCAAGCCGATCGTCGAGGCGCGGCCAGCGCCAGCTTGGTCGCGGCGCATCCGCTATGCTAGGGCCGCTCGCATCCCGGGTCGCCATGGCCCCTCATCCTTGGAGAATCCCCGCTTGAGCGCAAGCCCAGAGCCACGAGCTGTCGTGACGCGCTTCGCGCCCTCGCCGACCGGCTTTCTGCACATCGGCGGCGCGCGCACCGCCTTGTTCAACTGGCTGTTCGC
>NZ_JBQTJC010000096.1:0-6266 GCF_052387495.1 Sphingosinicella sp.
CCTGGGCGGATTACGAGGCCGTCTACCGCGCGAGCTGGAAGCCGGACGAAGGCTCCTTCGCGTTCCTGCGCGCCCTCGCCGAGCAGGAGGGCGAAGCGGGCACGCTCCGCCTCGGCATCGCCAGGCAGGACGGCGCGCCGGTCGCCGCGCAGCTCTGGCTGGTCGAGAATGGCGAAGCGACCATCCACAAGCTCGCTTATGCGGAGAGCGCCAAATCCCTCTCTCCGGGCACCATCCTCGGCGAAGCGATGTTCCGCCGGGCGATCGACACCGACCGGGTGCGCCTGATCGACTATGGCACCGGCGACGAGCCCTACAAGGCGGACTGGATGGCCGATCGGCGCCCGCTCTGGCAGTTGAGCGCGTATAATCCGCGCACGTTCAAGGGCCTGGCCGGCATCGCTCGGGAGAAAGTGTCGGCGCTTGCCGGGCGCGGGCGAAGCCGGTAGGCGCGGGCCGCATCCTCGAGGGGAAAGGGGTAGAATGCAGGCCTGGAACGACGAAGAGGAGGTCGACAAGACGCTTCGCGCGGTGCTCGTCGACGTGCTCGGCCTGGCCGAAAACCGCGTCGCCGGCTTCGATGAGAGCAGCCCCCTGTTCGGCGCCCTGCCCGAATTCGATTCGATGGCGGTCGCGGGCCTGCTCACCGAGCTCGAGGAGCGGCTCGGCATCGTCATCGAAGACCATGAGGTCGATGCCGACATGCTGGAGAGCTACGGCGCCCTCCTCACCTTCGCCCGGGCTAAGGCGCTGCAGTGAGCGCGCTCGGCTTCGAGCGCTTCGACAGTTCAGGACGCCAGGAATGGCTGATGCGGCTTGGCCGGGCCGACGCGCCGGCGATCCTGTTCGTGCCGCCCTTG
The DNA here is from genome assembly GCF_052387495.1 of Sphingosinicella sp. Classification (GTDB taxonomy): domain Bacteria; phylum Pseudomonadota; class Alphaproteobacteria; order Sphingomonadales; family Sphingomonadaceae; genus Allosphingosinicella. The sequence goes on from NZ_JBQTJC010000096.1 coordinate 861, forward strand.
TTCGAGGAGATGAACCGGACCCGGGCGCTGATCGCGGCCGTGATGCGCCGGCTGGCGAAGCGTGGCCACGGCTGCTGGCTGGTTGATCTCAGCGGCACCGGCGAGAGCGAGCGCGGCCTTGGCGAAGTCACCTGGCAAGACTGGCGGCATGACGTCATGGCGGCGGCCGTGCACGTCGCGAAGCAGGCGCGAAAGCCGCTGATCGCCGCCTTTCGGGGCGGAGCCCTGCTCGACGATGCGGCGGAGGCGCGCGGCCATTGGCGGCTCGCCCCGGTCGACGGCGCGGCAGTGACGCGGGATATGGTCCGCTCGGGATTGGCGGGGGGCGTCGAATGGGCGGGCTATGCGCCGTCCGCCGAGCTCAAGGCCGCGCTCGAAGCCGCCAAGCCCGCACCGGTGACACGGCTGCGCACTGCGCGCCTTACCAGCGATATCGCGTCCGCCGACGTCAAGCTGACTGGGCCGGCGCTCTGGCGACGCTCCGAGCCGGGCAATTCTGCCGAGCTTGCCGATGCGATCGCCGCCGATCTGCTGAAATGGAGCCGCGAATGCGCCGTCTCCTGAGCTTTTCCTGCGGCAAGGCCGAGCTCGCGGCAAGCCTGGACGGCGGAAGAGGCGTCACCGGCCTCCTCATGGTCACCGGCGGCGGTCAGACCCGCGCCGGCTCGCACCGTATGTACGAAAGACTCGCGAAAGCATTGTCAGAAAGTGACATTCCATGTTTCCGCTTCGACCGGCGAGGGGTCGGCGACAGCGAGGGCGAGGATCCCGGCTTTCGCGGCAGCGGTCCCGATATCGCCGCCGCCGCGCGGGCGTTTCGCGCCGCCGCGCCGGGGCTGAAGCGGATCGTCGGCTTCGGCCTGTGCGACGGCGCCAGCGCGCTCGCTTTGTTCGGCATGGACGCCGGGCTCGACGGGATCGTCCTGGTCAATCCGTGGCTGGTCGAGGCGGAGGCGGATTCCCCGCCCCCCGCGGCGATCCGTCGCCATTATCGCCAGCGCCTGCTCAGCCGAGAGGGCTGGAGAGAACTTTTAACGGGCGCAGTCGATTACAGGAAGCTGTTCAAGGGCGTTAGGAAGATCGCCGCAGCCGATCGAGGGTCGCCGTTGGCGCTCGACGTGGCCGCAGCGCTGCGCACCTCCAGGCTTCGGTCCTGGCTCATCCTCTGCGAAGGCGACGCGACCGCGATCGCGGCCGAAGCCGAGCTGAAGGGCTCCGCTTTCAAGGGCCTGATCGAAGGCCGCGAAACGATCCCCAGCGATTCGCACACCTTCGCCCGTCCTGGGGATGAAGCGGCGCTGCTGGCGGCGACATTGAGGGCGCTGAAGGCGCTGGGCGCATAATCGTCATCCCGGCGAAGGCCGGGATCTCGGGACCAGAGGGATACGGAGTCTTTCACCCGCTGAGGTCCCGGCCTTCGCCGGGACGACGTTACGCGTCCTGCATCACCGCTTCCGCCTTGGCCTCGAAATCGGCCTCGGCGAGGAACTTCTCGGCGTCGAGCGCGGCCATGCAGCCGGTGCCGGCGGCGGTGACCGCCTGGCGGTAAATTTTGTCCATCACGTCGCCGCAGGCGAAGACGCCCGGGATCGCGGTGCGCGCGGTCCCTGGCTCAACCGGGATATAGCCGTCGGCGTCCAGGTCCAGATGGCCGCGGAAGAGCTCGGTCGCCGGCGAATGGCCGATCGCGACGAAGGCGCCCTCCAGGTCGATCCGCTCGATCGTGCCGGTCTCGGTGTCGCGCAAGTCCGCCGCGACCAAGGTCTCCGGCTCGCCCCCGGCGACGAACTCGGCGATCTCCCGATTCCACAGCACCTTGATGTTCGGATGCGCGAACAGCCGCTCCTGCAGGATCTTCTCGGCGCGGAGCGAATCGCGGCGATGGATCAGGGTGACGTCATGGCTGTGATTGGTCATGTAGAGCGCTTCCTCGACCGCGGTGTTGCCGCCGCCGATCACGACCACTTTCTTGCCCCGGTAGAAGAAGCCGTCGCAGGTCGCGCAGGCGGAGACGCCCTTGCCCTTGAGCCTTTCCTCGGACGGCAGATTCAGCCATTTCGCCTGCGCCCCGGTCGCGATGACGAGCGTGTCGCCAAGATAGAGGTTGCCGCCGTCGCCCTTCATCCGGAACGGGCGCTCGCTCAGGTCGACCTCGGCGATATGGTCCCATTCCATCCGCGCGCCGACATGCTCCGCCTGCTTCTGCATCTGCTCCATCAGCCAAGGGCCCTGAATGACGTCGGCGAAGCCGGGATAATTCTCGACGTCGGTGGTGATGGTGAGCTGGCCGCCGGGCTGGATGCCCTGGACGACGATCGGCGCCAGGCCGGCGCGGGCGGCGTAGATGGCTGCGGTCAGCCCGGCCGGGCCGGAGCCGAGGATCAGCATGCGGGAGGAATGGGTCGCGGTCATGTCCGGGACGTAAGGGGCCGCTTCGGGCGGCGCAATGGCGGTTTTGCGTCTATCCACAGCCGCTGTTAGAAGCCGCGCCGAGTCCTCGTGAGGAGTGAAGAGCAATGACCGCGCGCGACAACCCGATCGGCCTCGACGGCTTCGAATTCGTCGAGTTCACCAGCCCCGATCCGGAAGCGCTGGCCGGGCTGTTCGCGAAGCTAGGCTTCACGCATGTGGGCAACCACAAGGCCAAGGCGATCCGCCATTATTGCCAGGGCGACATTCATTTCCTCCTGAACATGGAGCCGGACGGCCACGCCAGGGAATTCCGCGAGGCCCACGGCCCGTCCGCCAGCGCGATGGCCTTCCGCGTCGCGGACGCGCAGAAGGCGCATGCGCTCGCCATCAAGCGCGGCGCGACCGGCACGCGCGGCGACCTCGATTTGCCGGTGCTCGAAGGGATTGGCGGCTCCTATCTCTATCTGGTCGACCGGCCCGCGGCCGAGGCGCTCTACGAAAGGGATTTCGAGACGATCGCGGAGTGCGGCCCCGGCGCGGGCCTGCACACGCTCGACCATCTCACCCATAATGTGAACCGGGGGCGGATGGACCATTGGGCGGGCTTTTACGAGCGCGTCTTCAACTTCCGCCAGATTCGCTATTTCGACATCGAGGGGCAGCAGACCGGCCTGCTCAGCCGCGCGATGACCGCGCCGGACGACAAGATCCGCATCCCCCTGAACGAAAGCCAGGACGATTATTCCCAGATCGCCGAATATCTGAAGGAATATAAAGGCGAAGGCATCAAGCACCTCGCCTTCGCCACCGACGATATCTTTAAGACCGTCGACATGCTCCGCGCCAACGGCGTCAAGTTCCAGGACAGCCCCGACACCTATTACGACATGATCGACCAGCGCATCCCGGGCCATTCCCACGACGTGAAGGCGATGCGCGAGCGCCGCATCCTGATCGACGGCTCGCCCGAGACCGGCGAGGGGCTGCTGCTCCAGATCTTCACCGAGAATATGATCGGCCCGATCTTCTTCGAGATCATCCAGCGAAAGGGGAATGAAGGCTTCGGCGAAGGCAATTTCAAAGCCCTCTTCGAATCGATCGAGCTCGACCAGATCAAGCGCGGCGTGATCCCGGCTAAAGCGGACGCCTGATGCGCCTCACCGAGGCCGCGACTCCGGCGCTGATCCTCGACCGCGGCAAGTTTCGGCACAATTGCGAGCGGATGCTGGCCAAGGCGCGCAGCCTCGGCACGCGCCTGCGCCCGCACATGAAGACGCTGAAATCGATCGATGCGGCGCGCGTCGCGATCGATCCGAACCATGGCGGGATCGCCGTCTCGACGCTGAAGGAGGCCGAGTATTTCGCCGGCCACGGCATCGCCGACCTCCAATATGCGGTCTGCATCACCCCGGATAAGCTTCCGCAGGCGGCGGCGATCGCGGTCCAAGCGCCGGGCTTCAGCGCCTTCATCGACAGCGTCGAGATGGCCGAGGCGGTCGCGGGCTTCGTGAGGGCCGGCAATCCGGCTTTCGGCCTCTGGATCGAGATCGACAGCGGCGAGCATCGCACCGGCCTCGCGCCCGACGACGATCGGCTCATTCAGATCGCTGCGATTCTAGAGAGCGCCGGTGTGCCGCTGGCGGGCGCCGCGACTCATGGCGGCCATTCTTATGGCGAGCGCACGCCCGAGGGCATCGCCGGGGTGGCCGAACAGGAGCGGCTTGCGGTGGTCTCCGCCGCCGAGCGGCTGCGCGCGGCCGGCTTCGCGGTGCCCGGGGTCAGCGCCGGCTCGACGCCGACCAGCGTCCACCGGGCGAGCGCCGATGGGCTCACCGAGCTGCGCGCGGGGGTCTACATGGTGGGAGACCTATTCCAGTCCGGAATCGGCTCGCTCGCCGAGGACGAGATCGCCGTCTCCGTCCTCGCCAGCGTCATCGCCCACAATCCGGAGCGCAATCAGATCGTGGTCGATGCGGGCGGGCTGGCGCTGTCGAAGGATCGCTCGACCGCGGCATTGGCCGACGGCGATCTCGGTTTCGGCCTCGTCCTCGACATCGAGGGCGAGCCGAGCCTCGGTAGGCTGACCGTCGCCGGCGTCTCCCAGGAGCATGGCGAGATCAGGGGTGCGGCGCCCCTCCCCTTCGATCGGCTGCCGATCGGTGCCAGGGTCCGCATCCTTCCCAACCATGTCTGCATGACCGCGGCGATCCACGATCGCTATCTGGTCGTCGACGAAGGCGCCGAAATCGTCGCCCGCTGTGACAAGATCGTCGGCTGGTAGCCTCCCGGGGTTGAACCGCGGCGATCCTTTACGTTAAGGTCAGGTTCGGGCGGGCCGCGCTATGATCGCGTCCAGATCCATTTCATCCAAGCCAAGGAGAAACAATGACTTTTCGCCAGTTCCTTGCCGCGACGGCGCTGTCCGCCGGACTCCTCTTTCCCGCCGCCGCGCAGGCCCAGACCCTGCGGGCGGGCGCCACCGTCTCCGATCCTGACGGCGGCGAGGTCGGCACGATCGTCTCCGTCGAGGGCGACGTGATCGTGCTCCGCACCGACCGTCACGAGGTCCGGCTTCCCGCCTCGGCGCTGCGCGCCACCGAGACGGGCGCCGTCGCCGGCGTGACCCGCGATCAGCTCAACGCGCAGATCGACCAGGCGATGGCGCAGGCCCAGCAGGCCTTCGTCGTCGGTGCCACCGTCCGCGATCCCGCCGGCGTGGTGGTCGGCCCGGTCCAGGAGGTCACCGCCGACACCGTCACCGTCCAGTTCCGCGATCGCCAGATCCGGCTGCCGCGCAACGCGCTCACAGCCGGGGACGGCGGGCTCGTGATCGGCGCGACCGTCGTGAGCTCGAGGCGCAGCTCGGCACTTCGGCGTCCGGCTAGACGCTAACCCAGTCGGGGGGGCCCCGGCGGGGCGGGGGGGGGGGCCCCCCCCCGGGGGGGACAAATGCCATACCCCCCCCCCCCCCCCCCCCGCAGCGGCGCCCGCCCC
>NZ_JBQTJC010000097.1:0-8011 GCF_052387495.1 Sphingosinicella sp.
GCTTCCTCGATCGCCCGATCAAGGCGATCGACAGCGACACGGGCATTGGCGCCGACCTGACCCAGCTTCGCAAGACGGTCGAGGGCCTCGATCCCGGCCGCGGCGTCAAGCCCCGCAAGCTGTTCGGGATCATCCCCTGGGGCAATTCGCTGCGCGGCTATTTCATGAAGTATCAGTCCGCGCAAACCCACATCGCCGCGATCCTCTCCAGCCTCGCCTCGGGCAAGGACGAGCTCCTCATGGACAATGCCGCGATCGACGTCGAGCGCGCCAACATGTGGAAGACGATGGGCAAGCTTGAGCAGATGATCCACATCTCCAAGGCGCTCGACGCGAAGCTCGAGGAGAAGGCCAACGAGCTCGACGCAACCGAGCCCGCCAAGGCCAAGGCGATCCGCGCGACCGCCTTGTTCTACACCCGCCAGCGCACCACCGATCTGCTCACCCAGATGGCGGTCACCGTGCAGGGCTATCTCGCGCTCGATCTCGTCAAGAAGAACAATGTCGAGTTGGTGAAGGGCGTCGACCGCGCCTCGACCACGACCGTCTCGGCGCTGCGCACCGCGGTCACCGTCGCCCAGGCGCTGACCAACCAGCGGCTGGTGCTCGAACAGATCACCGCGCTCAATACCACCACCGCCAACATGATCGACCGGACCGGTGAGCTGCTGAAGAGTCAGACCGGCGACATCCACAAACAGGCCGCGTCGGCCACCATCCCCCTGGAGACGCTGCAGCGCGCCTTCCAGAACATCTACGACACGATGGACACGATCGACCGCTTCAAGATCGAGGCGCTCGGCAACATGAAGCAGACGGTCGAGACGCTGGGCAAGGAGGTCGAGAAGAGCCGCGGCTATATCGCCCGCGCCGAGGGCGTCGAGCAGAACCGGCAGATCGGCACCAGCGCCGAAAGCCCGTTCACGGCGCTCGAGGGCTGATGCGCGTCGCCGCCCTTCCTTCCCCTCGTCATGCCGGACTTGATCCGGCATCCGCATTCCTTGCGGCGGTGGGGAAGAACAGGCGGACCCCGGATCAAGTCCGGGGTGACGAAATAGGACGTCGATGAGCACCACCCGCCAGGTCGACCAGGCGATCGCCCGCTTCGACGAGGTGATGGGGCGGATCGACCGCGGCTCCGCCTCGCGCGCGGCGTCGCGGCGGGCAATGTCGCGCGGCGTCGCGGGCGTGGCGCGGCGGCTCGCCAATATCGGGATGGCGCTCGGCGTGCTGATCGCCGCGACCATCGCCTTCGGGCTGATCGTCGGGCCGATCGGGCTGGGCGGCCTGTTCGCGGTCGGCGCGCTGATGTTCCTCGCCGTGATTGTCTTCTCGGTCTGGAGCGGCGAGAAGCCGATCGTCGACTATAAGGAGGACATGCCGAACCGCGCCGTCGTCCAGCGGCTCGATTCGATGCTGGCGAGGAAGCGCGCCGCCCTCCCCGCTCCCGCCGCGAGCCGGATCGACGCGATCAGCGCGCAGCTGCCTTTGCTCGAAAGCCGCCTCGCCGAGACGGAATTGCTCGATCCGCTCGCGCAGGACGCGCGGCGGCTGATGGGCAAGCACCTTCCCGAGCTGATCGAGCGCTACGAGCGCGTCCCCGCCGCCTATCGCGCCGAGCGCGACGGCGAGGGCCTGACCGTCGACCAGCGCCTCGTCCAGGGGCTCGACGCGGCGAAAACCGCGCTCGACGATCTCGGCCGCAAGCTGGCGCGCGAGGATCTGAACGCCTTCGAGACGCAGGGCCGCTTCATCGAAAGCCGCTACAAGGACGGCGACGAAGCGATCCGGAGCGAGTAGGTCTGCAGCCATGGGCTTCGAGCTCGAAAACGTCCTTTATGAAACCGAGGATTTCCTCCGCCGGACGTTGCGCTCGTCGGCCAGCCGCGAGGCGCGCAAGCGCCGGGCGAAGCGCAAGTTCGAGGAGGCGCTGCGGCGGGTCCGCCGCGCCGCGTTGATCTTCGTCGGGCTGATGGCGGCTCTGGTCGCCGCCGCGATCGCGCTCGGCGGGATCGGCTTCTTCACCTGGCTGGTGGCGATCCCGACCGCGATCATCTTCGCGCTGATCAGCCTCTCCTGGCCGAGCCGACGGCAGGAGGCGCCCGCCGCGCCGGGCATGCCCAAAATGCTGCCGCTGCCAGAGCTGGCGCTGCGCGTCGAGGACGGGCTGATCGACCGGAGCAAGGAGTTTCCGGGCCGCGCGCTCCCCGCCACCGACGCGATCGTCGCGCGGCTCAACGAGCTGCAGCCGCATCTCGCCACACTCGAGCCCAATTCGCTGCCCGAGGGCGAGGCGCGCCGCCTGATCGGCGAGCATCTGCCCCGGCTGATCGATTCCTATCTCGAGCTGCCCCCAACCCTGCGCCGAACCGGCTCGGAGAGCAGCGAGCGCTTCACCGAGAGCCTGGACATCGTCGCGCGCGAGCTGGACGAGCTGCTCGAAACCTGCTGCCGCGACAAGCAGATCGGCTTCGACACCCAGCAGCGCTTCATCGAGACGCGCTACAAAGACGATCCGGACCTCTCCGGCCAATAAGCCCTTGTTCGCCGCGGGGCGCCCGGCCACACCCGGGCGGTGCTCGCCCGCCTGCTTCCGGATCGCTTCATTCTCTGGCTGCTCGCCGCGGTGCTCCTGGGGCTCAGGCTGCCGGTCACGGGCGATGCGGCGCTGGCCGTCGAATGGACGACCCTGGCGGCGGTGTTCGCGCTCTTCTTCCTGCACGGCGTCAGGCTGCCGCGCGAGGCTCTGATCGGCGGCGTCATCGATTGGCGGCTCCATCTCGCCATCCTGGCCATCACCTTCGCCGTCTTCCCGCTGGCGGGCCTCGCCCTCGCGCTCGCCTTCCCCGCTTTGCTCGCGCCCGAACTGTGGATCGGCGTGCTGTTCCTCTGCGTGCTGCCCTCGACGGTGCAGAGCGCGATCGCCTACACCTCGCTCGCGCGCGGCAATGTCGCCGGGGCGGTGGCGGCGGCGGCCTTCTCGAACCTGATCGGCGTGTTCCTCACGCCCTTGCTCGTCCTTGCCCTGCTCGAGGCGCAGGGCGCGGGCTTCTCGCTCGGCGCGATCGGCCGGATCTTCGCGCTTCTTTTCCTGCCCTTCGTGCTCGGCCACGCGCTGCGGCCGTGGCTGCTCGCTTTGGTCTCGGCCCGGCCGAAGCTGACCAATCTCGTCGACAAGGGCGTGATCCTGCTGGCCGTCTACGGCGCCTTCTCAGCGGCGACGATCGAGGGCGTGTGGCGCCGCCTGCCGCCGGGCGAGATCGCATGGCTGAGCGGATTGCTGCTCGGCCTGCTCGGCCTGATCCTGCTCGCCGCGGTCGCGATCGGGCGGCTCGGCGGCTTCGCGCGCCCCAACCGGGTCGCGATCCTGTTCTGCGGCTCGGTCAAAAGCCTGATCAGCGGCGCGCCGATGGCCCGCATCCTCTTTCCCGGCGCGGCGGCGGGGGTGGTGCTGCTGCCGATCATGATCTTCCACGCGCTCCAACTCATCGTCTGCGCCTGGATCGCCGGCGCGATGGCGCGGGGCGGGGCGGAACCAGCCACTGGCGAAACGCCCCCGGATCGGGCAGCGTGAGGCCATGACCAAGCCGCTCGCTGGCCTTCGCATCGTTGAATTCGCGGGCCTCGCGCCGGCACCGTTCGCCGCGATGATGCTCGCCGATCACGGCGCCGATGTCGTCAGAGTCGAGCGCGCTGGCTGGGCGCACCCGATTCCGGCGGACAAGGACATCTTGCGGCGGGGGCGATCGGAGATCGTCACGCTCGACCTCAAGCAGGCGGAGGGCGTGGCGCGGGCGCGGGCGCTGATCGGCGCGGCGGACGGGCTGATCGAGGGCTACCGGCCGGGCGTGATGGAGCGGCTGGGGCTCGGGCCGGACGACGTCCGCGCCGACAACCCGCGCCTCGTCTACGGCCGGATGACCGGCTGGGGGCAGGACGGGCCTCTGGCCCAGGCAGCGGGGCACGACATCAACTACATCGCGCTCGCCGGCAATTTGCACGGCTATGGCCGCGCCGAGGGCAAACCGACCGCGCCGGTCAATGCGGTCGGCGATTTCGGCGGCGGCGGCATGCTGCTTGCCTTCGCCATGCTCGCCGGCATCCTCAAGGCGCGCGCGAGTGGGCAAGGCTGCGTGATCGATTGCGCGATGGTCGACGGCGCGGCCTTGCTCGGCGCGCAGACCTTCAGCCTGCTCGCCGCCGGCATGTGGAAGGACGAACGCGGCGCCAATCTGCTCGATTCCGGCGCCGCCTTTTACGACAGCTACGAATGCGCCGATGGCAAATGGATCGCGCTCGGCGCGCTCGAGCCGAACTTCTTCGCAATGCTCAACGAGAAGCTCAACCTCGCCTCCAGTCAGTTCGACCCCGCCCTCCGCGATGAGCTGACCGCGCTTTTCCAGACGCAGCCCCGCGACCATTGGTGCGCGCTCCTCGAAGGCACCGACGCCTGCTTCGCGCCGATCCTCAGCCTCGCCGAGGCGCCCGCCCATCCGCACAACGCCGCGCGCGGCACCTTCACCGACGAAGGCGGCCTGATCCAGCCCGCTCCCGCCCCCCACTTCAAGGACCTTTGAGGATGCTCGATCTCTCCCGCCGCTTCGCTTATTCCGAGGAGCACGATTTGTTTCGCGACCAGGTCCGCAAATTCTTCGAGCGCGAGCTGGTCCCGCATCTCGACCGCTGGGAGGAGCAGGGCGAGATCGACAAAGGCTTCTGGCGCAAGGCGGGCGAGGCCGGCCTGCTCTGTCCCAATGTCGGCGAAGCCTATGGCGGCCTCGCCCTCGATTTCGGCTACAATGCGGTAATCGACGAGGAGCTCGCCTATGTCGGCTCGAGCGCCGGCATCGGCCTCCATTCCGACATCGTCGCGCCCTATATCGAGGCCTATGGCTCGGAAGAGCTGAAACGGCACTGGCTGCCGAAGATGATCTCCGGCGAGACGCCGACCGCGATCGCGATGACCGAGCCCGGGGCGGGCTCCGATCTGCAAGGCATCAAGACGACCGCGATCAAGGATGGCGGCGACTACGTCATCAACGGCTCCAAGACCTACATCACCAACGGCCAGCACGCCGAGCTGATCATCGTCGTGGCCAAGACCGACCCGGCCGAGGGCGCGAAGGGCACCTCGCTGATCCTCGTCGAGGCCGACCGCGCCGGCTTCGCCCGCGGCCGCAACCTCGACAAGATCGGGCTGCACGGCCAGGACACGTCCGAGCTCTTCTTCCAGGACGTGCGTGTGCCGCGGACGAACCTGCTGGGCGCGGAAGGAATGGGCTTCGCTTACCTCATGAATCAGCTCCCGCAGGAGCGGCTCTCGATCGCGGTCGGCGCGCAGGCTTCGGCGCAGCGCGCCTTCGACGAGGCGGTGAGCTTCACCAGGGAGCGCAAGGCGTTCGGCCGGACCGTGTTCGAGTTTCAGAACACCCGCTTCACCCTCGCCGACCTCCAGGCGAAGCTCCAGGTCGGCTGGGCGCATCTCGATTGGGCGCTGAAGCGGCACAATGACGGCAACCTCACCGCCGGCGAGGCGAGCGCGGCCAAGCTCTGGCACACCGAGCTGCAATGGGAGGCGTGCGACGCCGCGCTCCAACTCCACGGCGGCGCCGGCTATATGAACGAATATCTGATCGCCCGGCTCTGGCGCGACGCCCGCGTCACCCGCATCTTCGGCGGCACCAACGAGATCATGAAGGAAGTCATCGCGCGGGAGATCTGAAAATGACGTTCAAGCTTATTGGCTCATTCGCCAGCCCCTATGTGCGCAAGGTCACCGCCTGCCTGCACCTCAAGGGCCTCGACTACGAGACCGATCCGATCACCGCCTTCTTCGGCAATGACGAATTCGAGCGGCTGAGCCCGCTAAGGCGCATCCCGGTGTTGATCGATGGCGATCTCGCGATCCCCGATTCCTCGGCGATCTGCGCCTATCTGGACGAGGCCTGGCCCGAACCGCCCTTGCTCCCCGCCGACCCGAAAGACCGCGCCCGCGCCCGCTGGCTCGAGGAATATGCCGACACCCGCCTCGGCGACGTCTTCATCTGGGGCCTGTTCTACCAGAAGGTCGTCCATCCCCTGATCTGGGGCGAGCCGGGCGATCAGGCGCGGATCGAGAAGACGCTCGCCGAGGACGTGCCGCGCGAGCTGAATTGGCTCGAAGGGCAGCTTCCGGAGAGCGGTTACTTTTTCGGTGAGCGGATCGGGATCGCCGATATCGCGATCGCCAGCTTCTTCCGCAACGCCATCTATGCTGGTGTCGAGGTCGATCCGGAGCGCTGGCGCCGCCTCGCCGCCTTCGTCGACCGCGCCTTCGCCGAGCCCTGCTTCGCCGCCACCTATGCCTTCGAGCAGGCCCAGCTCAGCACGACGCCCCAGCGCCGCCGCGAGGCGCTCGAGCAGGCCGGCGCCAGGCTCACCGCCGAAACACTCGGCACGCGCGAGCCGAAGCGGGGGATCATGAAGCTTTAGTCGAAATGCTCGCGCTGAAAGGCGATGGCGGCGCCGAGCAGGCCGGGTTCGGGATAGGTTGAGAGCATCACCGCCGTGCGCTGCATGCGCTCGCGATAGCGGCCCTTGGCGGTGAAGCGCGATTCGAACATCGGCGTGCGCAGCAGATGGGCGATCCGATTGGCGAGGCCGCCGGTGATCGCGACGCCCATCGCGCCATGGGCGAGCGCGAGATCGCCCGCCGCCGCGCCGAAGCAGCGGACAAGGATGTCGAGCGCGTGGGCGGCGATCGCGTCGCTGCCGTCGATCGCGGCGCTCCACAAGTCGCCGGCGCGGCTCGCCTGATAGTCGCCCGCGCCGCCGAGATGGGCGTAGATGTCGATCAGGCCCGGGCCCGAGACGATCCGCTCGATCGATGCTCGACCGTAGCGGGCGGCGAGCGTGTCGGCGAGCTCCTCTTCTTCGGGATCAAGCGGGGCGAAGCCGATATGGGCGCCCTCGGTCTCGATCACCGTGACGTCGGCACCCCGCCGGGCGAGGATCGCGACGCCGAGACCCGTACCCGGGCCCATCACGCTGATCGCCCCCGACTCCGGCAGCGCGGCGGGTCCGAGGATCGTCTCCAGCTCGCCCTCCCCCAGCGCCGAGACGGCATGAGCGACCGCGCCGAAATCGTTGAGCAGGGTGAGCCGCTCCAATCCAAGCGCGCCGGCGATCTCGAAGCGCGGGATGCGCCAGTCGCTGTTCATGAAGCGCAGCACCTCGCCCTCGATCGGCGCGGCGACGGCGAGCGCGGCGTCGCGCGGCAAAGGCTCGCCCGCCTCGGCGGCGAATCGCGCCCAGGCCGCCTCCAGCCCCGGATATTCGCGCGTCCGGTAGCGCTTCATCGGCCCGAGCGCGGGCCGCCCCTCCCCGTCCAACGTGGCGAGGGCGAAACGGGCATGCGTGCCCCCGATGTCGCCGACGACGATGCGGGTCACCGGTTGCGGCGTCCTTCGATCAGGTCGTCGACCAGGCCGGGATCGGCAAGTGTCGAGGTGTCGCCGAGCGCGCCGTAATCGCTTTCGGCGATCTTCCTCAGGATGCGGCGCATGATCTTGCCGGAGCGGGTCTTGGGCAGCGCGGGCGTGAAGTGGATCAGGTCGGGGGTCGCGATCGGGCCGATCTCGCGGCGCACCTGCTGCCTGAGCTCGCCCTCCAGCGCCTCGCTCCCCGTCTCGCCCGCGATCAGCGTGACGTAGGCGTAGATGCCCTGCCCTTTGATGTCGTGCGGATAGCCGACCACCGCCGCCTCGGCGACCTTCGGGTGAGCGACCAGGGCGCTCTCGATCTCCGCCGTGCCGAGCCGGTGGCCCGAGACGTTGAGGACATCGTCGACCCGGCCGGTGATCCAGTAATAGCCGTCCTCGTCGCGGCGGCAGCCGTCGCCGGTGAAGTACATGCCTGGGTATTGAATGAAGTAGGTGTCGCGGAAGCGCTGGTGGTCGCCATAGACCGTGCGCATCATTCCTGGCCAAGGCCTGCGGATGCACAGGTTGCCGCTTGCCGGCCCATCGGCTGG
>NZ_JBQTJC010000098.1:0-6985 GCF_052387495.1 Sphingosinicella sp.
CATCGCGTTGGCGAGCGAAGGCGGCAGGCCGGCGCGCGCGCGGGTCCACCGCCGCATCACCCCGTCGGCCTGGTCCGGCTCCAGGAGGATGCTCGCCGGGCGGACCTGGCCGGGGCCGATTCGGCGGTAGAGCTCGCGGTGAAACGCCTCCAGCCAGGGTTCGATCTGGGCCGGATTGTGGGCGTTGGTGGCGAAGGCGAGCCAGGTTGGCACGCGCATCCCTTGAAAGGCGCGGATCAGCTCCTCGTCCTCGTCCTGCGGCTGGTCGATCAGGATGTCGATGCCGATCGCGCGCGGCTGCATCCGGTTGAGCGCGGTCAGCGCCCGCGCCAGCATCGCGCGGTCGAGCGGCGAGCGCTTGCGCAGCCCCTCCAGCGTCGCGTCGTTATAGACGACCAATGTGATCCGCTCGCTCGGCTCGGCGACGACGTCAGCACTCGCCTTGAATCGCGTGTCGTAGAGCGCGCGCTCGGCGTCGCCGGCCAGCGGCACCTCCCAGCCGAACCGCGCGACATAGAGGCCGAGAGCGAGCAGGAGCAGCGTGGCGGCGAGCCGGGCGAGGCCGATCTGCCTGAGGTTGCGCCTCAGCTTCGGCTCCCACTCGCTTCTCACCGTCGCTTGCGCCATGCGTCCCCCGGCCAGCGCCAAGCCTAAGCGAACCGCCTAGCTGGCGCCAGCCTTGACCGCCTGCGCCCAGGCGAGCTCGGCGAGCGGCTCGAGTCCTTCGACCATCGCCGCGGCGTGGGCCGAAGCCGCGTTGCCGCGCGCCACCCGGCCCTTGATGCCGTGCAGGATGCCGGCGAGGCGGAACAGGTTGAAGGCCATGTAGAAGTCGAGGTCCGGGATGCCGTCGCGCCCGGTTCGCCGGCAATAGGCGGCGACATAGTCGGCCTCGGAGGGGATGTTCAGCGCGGCGAGGTCGAGGCCCCCCAGCCCGGCGCTCATCCCGTGCGGCATCCGGTACATCATCAGGTGGTAGGAGAAATCGGCGAGCGGGTGGCCAAGGGTCGACAATTCCCAGTCGAGTACCGCGAGTACCCTCGCCTCGCTCGGGTGGAAGATCATGTTGTCGCAGCGATAGTCGCCGTGGATCACGCGCGGCCTGGGCTCGTCCTCGGGGACATTCTCGGGGAGCCACTCAACGAGCCGGTCCATCGCCGCGACCCGGCCGGCCTCGACGTCGCTTTCATATTGCTTTGACCAGCGGCCGATCTGGCGGGCGAAATAATTGCCGGGCTTGCCATAGTCCGAGAGGCCGGCCGCGTCCGGATCGATCGCGTGGAGCGCGGCGAGCGTCGCGTTCATCGCGTCGAAATAGGCCGGCCGCTCGGCGCTCGGGACTTCCGGGAAGGTTGCTTCCCAGAAGATCCGCCCCTCGACCATCTCCATCACATAGAAAGGCGTGCCGATGACGCTGTCGTCGAGGCAGAGACCGTAGGTCCTGGCAACCGGAAAGCCCTGCCCGCCGAGCGCGGTGATCACCCGATATTCGCGGTCCACGGCGTGAGCGCCGGGGAGCAGCTGCCCGGGCGGCTTGCGCCTGAGGACGTAGCTGCGCCCGGGCGTGACCAGCTTGTAGGTCGGGTTGGACTGGCCGCCCTTGAACTGCTCGATGGCGAGCGGGCCGGCATAGCCGTCCACCTCGCGCGCCATCCATTGGTGAAGCCGCTCCGTGTCGAAGCGGTGCGCGCTCCTGACCTCGCCGGTGCCGATATTCTGCGCGCTGCGGTCCATCCCGGCGGCACGCTACCAAGAGGGGGAGGGCGCGGGAACTGTGACATGAAAGCCACAGAATTGCCTTATCGTAAATTTTTTATTCACCATGCGACATGTCCCCGAAACCGCCGTGACTATTGTGAGCGGAGAAGGATTGGGCATCGATCCGACGCTTACCCGCCGGGGCTTTTGGCCAAGCCTGGATGCCCACCCTCTTTCTCCTTGTCGGACCCGACAATCAGAGGGGAATGAGTATGAAGAAGAAGATCGACATCGCGGCCATTCCGGAGCTCGGCACGAGCGTCGGGATGCACGGCTCGATGAAGCAGCAGGAGGTCGCTGGCCCCCTCTGCCTCGGACTGGTCGTCGCCGTCCTCCTCGCGCTGTAAGCGCGTTCGAGTGGCGAAGGGGTGGAAGCGTTCGCGCTTCCGCCCCTTTTTCATTGCCGCTAAGATAAGGGCATGATTCCCAGCCCCGCGCTGGCCGCCTGGCTGGCCGATCCTGATGCGCAGGAACGCTCTTTCGCCGGCGTCATGGCGAGCGCCGACAAATGGGGTCATCATCCGCTGATGACCGATCTTGAACGCGATACCGCCGGCCTGGCCGAAAAGAGCCCGGCCGCGATCCTCGCCGCCGCCGACAGGTTCAGGAACCGGCTCGCCGATTTCGAGGCGTTGCTCGACGATTTGATCGCGGATTGCCGCGCCGACCCGTTTTTCAGGCCGCCGCTTTATCCGTTGGCGAACGATCTGCGCACCGGGCTGCTGCTCTTCCACAATCCACACCTCTCGATCACCCTCAACGTGCTGAGCGTCGATCGGCTCGCCCTGAAGAAACTGAGTCACGCGGGCGGCGGTTCGATCGCGTTCGACGGCCAGCTCACCAAGTTCCGCTATCTGAAGGCGGGCGATGCGACGCTTTCTTTCTGGGAGGCGCCGCCGCTCAGCGACGATTTCGTTGCGGCGGAAGCCGGCCCCGCATGGTTCGTCGAGCGGCTCCGCGTCGCCGACGGCGAGGAAATCCTGCTCGACGGCCGGCGGCAGAGCTTCGTCGTCGAGCATGCGGTGCGCGATCTCGTCTATTTCCAGGCGATCGTGCGCGAGGGCGGCGCGCCCGTCACCGCCGAATATGATCGCGACACGCTTGCCTTCGTCAGCGCGAGCAGCACCGACGAGGCGAGCTCGCGCGTCCAGATGATGGTCTCGCTGCTGCGCACGATGGAGCGGGAGGACGCCTTGCCGCTGATGGAGGAGGCGCTGGCGAGCCCCCAATTCTACACCCGCTGGCACGTCTTGCGCGAGATGCTCGCCCTGGACGCCGAGGCCGCGCTGCCGTCGCTCAAGCGCCTCGCCGAGAGCGATCCGCATCCCGAGGTGCGCGGCGCGGCCCGCCAGACGCTGCGCCTGTTCTTCGAGGACGAGCCATGCCCCGCATAATCGCTGCCGAAACCGACGAGCGCTGGGAACTGGGCGACCTCGTCGAGGCGCTCGAGACGGGCGGCTTCGACAGTCGCGATGAAGATGTTTTCGCCTCCTTCGGCCCGGCCCTCAAAAAGCTCGCTAACAACCGGAATTTTCTCGCAGATCTGATGATCCAGGAGCTGAAGGTCCGCTGCGACGACCAGGTCCGCGACAATCAGTACAGCGCCCAGGTGGTGATGCTCCACTCCTCCTCGAAGCACTACATCATCCGCGCCAATTTCTGGCCGGCGCTGAAGGATAGCGTGATCCGACACAGCGGCCCGGACCCTTTCCTCTACGGGGTCCCGCACGACCACAATTTCGCCTTCCTGACGGTCGGCTATCTCGGGTCCGGCTATTGGAGCGATTATTACGAATATGAGTATGGCGAGGTGGTCGGTTATCCCGGTGAGAAGGTGAATTTGAGGTTCGTCGAAAAGGCCCGGCTCGATCTCGGCAAGGTGATGCTCTATCGCGCGCACCGGGACGTCCACCTTCAACTCCCCGCCGACGACATGTCGGTTTCGCTCAACATTCTGGAAACCTCGCACAATTCGGTTTTTCGCGATCAGTACAGATTCGACGTCGCCACCGGGACGATCGACTCGATCATGACCCGCATGTCGCTCGAGCCGATGCTCGCGCTCACCGCCCATTTCGGCGGCGAGGTCGGCGCGGACCTGCTCGCCCAGTTCGCTGCGAGCCATCCCAGCGACCGCATCCGCTGGTGTGCGCTACGCGCCCAGGCGGCCGCCTTGCCGACGCCCGATGCGCGGATCGCGCTCTACGAGACGGGGACGACGAGCGGCAGCCTCCTCGTCGCCGAGATGGCGAAGCGGGAGATCGGCCGGATCGAGACGGGCCGCGCCTGGATCGAGGGCGGCCCGAACGCTGCGGCCCCGCGCCAATCCGCCGCCTGAAACGCGCCTTCGCCCGTTCTTTGGCGGTCCGCGGCGTTCGTGCTATAAGCCGGAACGTGGGCTACAGATGAGGGAGTCGGCCATGACTACTCGTAAGCTCGTTCTCGCTGCGCTTCTCGCGGCCGTTGCCATCCCCGCTTCCGCGAGCGTCATCGTCATCGGCAACAATAGCGCGCGCCAATGCTTCGAAGCCGCGGACTCCGTGGTCGCGCCCGACGTCGAAGATCTGCGGCGCTGCGACACGGCGATTCGCGACGAGGCGCTGTCCATGCGCGATCGGGTTGCGACCCACGTCAATCGCGGCATCGTCCAGCTTCGCCGCAACCGGATCGACCTGGCGCTCATCGATTTCGACCGCGCGATCGCGATCGATCCGGGCCAGCCCGAATCCTATCTGAACAAGGGCGCGGCGCTGATGCGGCTGCAGGATGCGGCGGCAGCCTTGCCCCTGTTCACCGCCTCGCTCGAGCGCAACACCACCCGGCCCGAGCTCGCCCATTATGGACGGGCGATCGCCCACGAATCGCTGGGCAACGCGCGCGCGGCCTATAACGATTACCGGCGGGCCGCGGAGCTGCGCCCCGGCTGGGAGGAACCGCTCGTCGAATTGCGGCGTTTCCGGGTCGTCGAGCAACCTTAAAGCGCCCCGATCGCCTCAAGCGTCTGGACGCCCTCGATCGGGCGCGTAAATCCGCGCGCCGGCAATGCGAAAGGAGCATGCGTCCATGGCCTTCCGGCTTCCCGAACTTCCCTATCCCAAGGATGCGCTCGGCGACTATATGTCCGCCGAGACGCTCGATTTTCACCACGGCAAGCACCACAAGGCCTATGTCGACAAGGCCAATGGCATGCTCGACGAGAAGGGCCTCGCCGGCGCCTCGCTGACCGCGGCCATTCGCGCCGCGAAAGAGAAGGGCGACAAGGGCCTGTTCAACAACACGGCCCAGATCTGGAACCACAGCTTCTACTGGCAATGCCTCGCACCGCCGCAGGGCCAGCAGCCCACCGGCAAGCTCGCCGCGTTGATCGAGGAGCAGTTCGACGACACGGCCGGCCTGCTCGCCAAGCTCAAGGAAGAAGCGGTCGGTCATTTCTCGAACGGCTGGGCGTGGCTGGTCTTGAACGGCGGCAAGCTCGAAATCACCTCGCTGCACGACGCCGACACGCCGGTCGTCCATGACGGCATGCAACCCTTGCTCACGCTCGATGTCTGGGAGCATGCTTATTATATCGACTATCGCAACGAGCGGCCGCGCTTCGCCGAGAGCGTGCTCGGCAACATCGTCAACTGGGAGTTCGTCGGCTCGAACCTCGACGGCGAAGGCATCTCCCGCGCCGACCAGGAGCTGGCCTAGGTCTTCAGCCGGTAGCCGGTCCGGAACATCCAGAAGACGATGGCGAGGCAGAGGAAGAAGAAGCCCAGGGTCGCGCCGAGGCTGAGCTCCACGCCGACGTCGCCCTGGCCGTAAAAGGCCCAGCGAAAGCCGCTGATCAGATAGACGACGGGGTTGAACAGGGTCGCCGTCCGCCAGGGCTCGCCGAGCATATCGATCGAGTAGAAGGCGCCGCCGAGGAAGGTGAGAGGGGTAACGATCAGCATCGGCACGAACTGGATCTGCTCGAAATTCTGCCCCCAGACGCCGATGATGAAACCGAACAGGCAGAAGGTCACCGAAATCAGCACCAGGAAGGCGATCATCCAGAAAGGATGGAGGATCTGCAGCGGCACGAAAAAGGCCGCGGTGAGCAGGATCACCAGCCCGAGCACGATTGATTTGGTCGCCGCCGCCCCGACATAGCCGATCACCGTCTCGAGCGGCGAGACCGGCGCCGAGAGCAATTCGTAGATCGTGCCGGTGAACTTGGGGAAGAAGATGCCGAAGCTGGCGTTGAAGATGCTCTGCGTGAACAGCGACAGCATGATCAGCCCCGGCACGATGAAGGCGCCGTAGGGCACGCCGCCGATCTCGGTCATGCGCGAGCCGATCGCTGCGCCGAAGACGATGAAATAGAGCGAGGTGGTGATGACGGGCGTCACCAGGCTCTGCCACAGGGTACGCAGCGCCCGCGCCATTTCGAAGCGGTAGATCGCCCACGTGCCGTAGAGGTTGAACGTCACTGCGCTTTCTCCTCGTGGACCAGGCTCACGAAAATGTCCTCGAGCGAGCTCTGCCTGGTATTCAGATCCTTGAAGCCGATGCCGAGGTCGCTCATCCGCCGGAGCAGCGAGGGGACGCCGGTCCGCTCGGCATTGGCGTCGAAGGCGTACAGCAATTCGTGGCCCTCCGCATGGAGGGTCAGGTTCCAGTCCGAAAGTTCGGGCGGGACCGTCTCCATCACCTCGCTCAGGTGCACGGTCAGCTCCTTGCGGCCGAGCTTCTTCATCAGCGCGTTCGTCTCCTCGACCACGATCAGCTCGCCCTTGCTGATCACGCCGACGCGGTCGGCCATTTCCTCGGCCTCCTCGATATAATGGGTAGTGAGGATGATCGTGACGCCCCGCTCGCGAAGGCCCCGGACGAGATTCCACATATCCCGCCTGAGTTCGACGTCGACACCGGCGGTGGGTTCGTCGAGGAAGAGGATTTCGGGCTCGTGGCTCAGCGCCTTGGCGATCATCACCCGGCGCTTCATCCCGCCGGAAAGCTCCATGATCTTGGCCTTGCGCTTGTCCCAGAGCGACAGGTCTTTCAGGATCTTCTCGACATAGGCCCGGTCGGGCGCGCAGCCGAACAGGCCGCGGCTGAAATTGACCGTCGCCCAGACCGTCTCGAAGGCGTCGGTGTGAAGCTCCTGCGGCACCAGGCCGATCCGCCGCCGGGTCTGGCGATAGTCGCTTCGGTGGTCGAAGCCGTCGACCGTCACTGTCCCCGCGCTCGGCGTGACGAT
>NZ_JBQTJC010000099.1:0-2868 GCF_052387495.1 Sphingosinicella sp.
CCATGTAGTTTTCGGGATGCACCTCGAACCACAGCCCGGCCGCCGGCGCGGCGAGCGCCTCCGCAATGTGGATCGGCTTGAAGCCGAGGCCGGCGGTCGGGTCCATGGTTCGGGGCCTTCGCTCAGCGGTTGACCGGGGTCAGCGAGCCCGGGCCGCGCGGGGTGGAGATGCGGGTGCAGGTGCCGCGCGCGACATATTTCCAGGCATTGCCCTGATAGTTGCGGGTCGAGGTGCCGGCGCAGCTCGTGCCCGGGCCGGCGGCGCAATCATTGCGGCCGGCGAGCGAGATGCCGTAGCAGCGCTCGGCATTGGGCTGTGGGCGAACCGGCTGGGCCGAGGCCGCGGTGGCGGCGATGCCGGTGAGCGCGACGGCGGCTGCCGCGGCGATGTTGAGAGTCTTCATTTCGGTCTCCTGAGTCGATCGGCACCGCAAGCCGGTGCCATCCCCTCTTTTCGCCCGAGACCGGCCGTGGGTTACACTTCCGCTTTGGAATAGGTTTGATGCAGGCGCGTTATTGGCGTGGCGCTTGTGATCAGGCGGGCTTCAGCGTCAGCCGGCGCGTGAGCGAGGCGGCGAGCACGATCAGGACGACCGCGAAAAGATGCACGCCGAGATCGGCCAGGGTCATCTGGAAGGGATGGAAGAATTGCAGCAGGAAGGCCGTGGCGGCGGCCGCGCCTAGGCTGCCCAGCGCCGCGACCGGCAGCGGCTCGACCGGACGCGCGCGCGCCAGCAGCCACAGGATGGGAAGACCAACGATCAGGCTGCCGACGAGCAGAAAGCGAAAGCAATCGGCACTTTCGCCGGGCAGAGCGCCCGCCGAGCCGGTAGCGACAAAATGTTCGTAGCAGCCCGCGCCGCTGAGCCCGACCCAAGCCAGCAAGGCGGGCACGGGGGCGGGCAGCCAGCGGCGGGACCGGCCCGGGATCGAGACGGCGAATGCCCCCAGCAGCGCCAGCGCCGCGGTGAGGAGCATCGCCCCCAATTCCAGCGCGAGCCGCGTTTCGCGGCCGGCATAGCGTGCCAGCAGCCCGTCGGCGTCGCCGAAGGCCAGCACAAGGGCCGTCCCGGCAATCGCCAGCACGGCGAGCGCGGCCAGCCCGCGGCGAAGCGGCGGGACGAGCGGCTTCACCGGCGGCACGCCCGCGGCGAGGCTGTCGATCAGCTCGTCGGTCGTTGGGCGGCTCACGACAGGCCCTCCGGCCCGAATGCCCGCCTCAGGCGCTTCAGCGCGCGATGCACGTTCACCTTGAGCGAGGCGACCGACTGACCGGATTCGGCCGCCGCCTCCGCGAGGGTCATTTCATTGAGCTTCATCAACTCGATCGCTTCTCTTTGCACCGGAGTGAGGTGAGTCATCATGCGCTGCACGGCGGTGGCCGATCCCGCCGCCTCTGTCCTATTCGCTTCGGGATCGGCAAAGGTTTCATAGGCATCCGGGTCGCTGACTTCGTGCCGGGCGACTCGGCCTTGCCGTCGTCGCGCGTCGATCGCGCGGCGCTGGACGATCGTCGCGAGCCACGGCTTGACCCGACATCCGGGCTCATAAGTGTGCCGCACCCGGTGGATTGTCAGCAGCGAATCCTGGACGACATCCTCGACCAGCGTTTCGGCGCACCCTTTGCGCCGCGCGACGGCGCGGGCGAAGGGCACGATCTCGGCGAGGAAGGCGCGATAGGCGCCGGCGTCGCCGCGCTGCGCAGCGGCGAGGAGGTCTCCCCAGCGGAGATCGTCGTCCATCTCAGGCGGCCGGGCCAAGCTGCCTCCCTTCGCGCCGGATGTAGGCCATGGGATCGTCGCTTGCCTATCGGTTCGATGCAAGGATGCTATTTGCGCCCGCGCCCGAAGCGGCTCAGGCTGGTCCGGTTCTTTCCGGGAGTGTAATGATCGGCAGGGAGGGGGTTGCCGCCATGGAAATGCAGCAGGTCCGCTATTTCGTGACGCTGGCGCAGGCGCTGAACTTCACGCGCGCGGCGGAGCACTGTAATGTCAGCCAGCCGGCGCTGACCCGCGCCATCCAGCAACTCGAGCATGAGCTGGGCGGCCCGCTCTTCCACCGCGAGCGCGGCAACACCCATTTGTCCGAGCTGGGGCGGATGATGCTGCCCTATCTCGAATCGATCCATGCCCAGACCTGCGCCGCCAAGGAACATGCCAAGGCGGTCAAGAAGCTCGAGCGGGCAACGCTGACGATCGGCACGATGTGCACGATCGGGCCGCAGCTCATCGCCGACCTCATCATCCGCTTTCGCGCCGCCCATCCCGAGGTCGAAGTGGCCGTGATCGACGCGGGCGCACCGGAAATGGTCGACAAGCTGGAGAAAGGCGACCTCGAGATCGCGGTCGTCGGCGTGCCCGAGGAGCTGCCCGACACGCTTCACCAATTGCCGATCTTCCAGGAGGATTTCGTCATCCTCCTGCCGCCCAACCATCGCCTCTGCGCGCACAACCCGATCCGCGCCGCCGAGCTGCACGACGAGCCCTATGTCAGCCGCTCGAACTGCGAGGTGTTCAAACCGGTGCGCGCCGATCTCAACAGCCGCGGGATCTACATGCGCCAGGTCTTCTCCTCGCCGCGCGACGATTGGGTGCAGGGGATGATCAAGGCCGGGCTGGGCTTGGGCTTCTTCCCCGAATTCGCGGTCACCGATCCCGATCTGATCGTGCGGCCGCTGGTCGAGCCGGGCTACAGCCGGACCATCTATCTCGCCAGCGTGCGCGGCCGGCCCCATTCGCCGGCGGTCGGCGCCTTCGTCCAGGAAGCGCGCCGCTATCCCTGGCCCGCGCAAAAAAAGGCAGCCTGAAGGCAAAACCGATTGACGCGGGCCGGCTTCGCCGGACAGAGAATCGCCGGAGGAGAAAAGCC
>NZ_JBQTJC010000100.1:0-23703 GCF_052387495.1 Sphingosinicella sp.
GACGATCCAGAGCGCCGCCATCGGCCCCTGGCCGAGCGCGAGGATGACCGGCGGGAAGGCCATGATGTAGCCGCCGATGCGCGGGATGAAATCGGCGAAGAAAGCGAGCGCCGCCCAGACCAAAGCGCCCGGCACCTCCATGAAGGTGAGGAAGGCGAACACCGCGATCGCCTGCAGCGCGCCGACGACCAGGCTCGCCTTGGCCCATCCGATCACGGCGCGCGCCGCCCGGCGATAGGCGCGCATGCCGGGCGCGCGCGAGGCGAGCGGCAGGCTGCCGACATAGCCGCGCAGCAGCGGCACCGGATCGAGCACGATATAGGCGATGATCGACAGGAAGATGATCGTGAGCGCGATCCCGCCGAGCAAAGAGAGCGAGAAGGCGCCGACCCCGGCGACCAGGGTCGCGGCGGCCGGCACGACGTCGCCGCTGCTCGCGCCGTCGAAGCGGGCGAAGCCCTGCAACTCGGGATAGGAGGAAAGGAGTTGGGCGACCTCGCCTTCGATCTGGCGGATCAGCTCGGGAAGATTGTTGGCGAGCGCCACCACCTGCTCGACAAGCGGCGGGATCATCAAGGCGATGAGCGCGATGATCGTCCCGAAGAAGACCAGGAGGGTGAGGATTCCCGCCCATCGCCTCCGCACGCCGTGCCGCACGAACCAGTCGACCACCGCCGACAGCGCGATCGCCACCACTGCGGCGAAGAAGAGCAGCAGCACGGCGACCGCGATCTGATAGAGGAACCAGAGCACCACCACCGCCGTCGCGCCGGCGAGCACGAACGCCACTGCCGAAGCGGGGCGCGGGGTTGCGGGTGGGGGCGGCGGCGCGACCATCGCTTTTCGTTAGCCGAACGGCTCGGCGCTTGACAGAGGGCGCCACGCTTTCCACATCGCCGCGCATGGCGAACGAACCGATGCTGTGCCCGCTCGACAAGACCCCGCTCACCATGTCGGAGCGACAGGGGATCGAGATCGATTATTGCCCGACCTGCCGGGGCGTCTGGCTCGACCGGGGCGAGCTCGACAAGATCATCGAGCGCGGCGCCGCCCATGCCGCGGCGCCCACGCCGCTGGCGGCGTCGCCGGAGCCGCGCCACCATCGCGAGTCCTATCGCGACCATGACGACCGCCGCGACCATGGCCACCGCGGCTATCCCAAAAGGCGCAAGTCCTTCCTCGAGGAATTGTTCGACTAGGAGCCGGCCGCCCGGAGGCGGTCACGCCATTCCGGGCACGGGGCACGTCACCGTATTGGGAATCTCGCTCGTCACCGGCGGACGCGGATAATATTGCGTGGTCTGCTGAGCCGCCTGGGCGGTGGCGGTATCGGTGAGCAGCTCAATCAGCTTCAACGCCTCGTCGAGACCCGACGAAATCCCGCCGCCGGTCAGCCGGTTGCGATCCAGCACGAACCGCGGATGACCGTCGGCGACCTCCACGTTCGGATAGGCGCCCATCAGGCACGGAACGAACGCCCAGTGGGTCGTCGCGCGATAGCCGTCGAGCAGGCCCGCGGCGGCGAGCAGCAGGGCGCCCTCGCAGACCGAGCAGACCCAGGCCGCACTCGCCGCCTGGGCGCGCACATAGCTGAGATAGGGGCCGTCCGGTTCGGCGATGATGTCGGCCAGCGCCTGCGGCGCTCCGCCCGGAACCCACAGGGCCGAATAAGGGCCGGGCGCCCCGGCGAAGCTCTTCGGCGCCTCGAACGCGAAGCCGGCCCGGGCGGAAACCAGGCCGGGCTCGGCCGCAACCACGTCCACGCCGATGCCTGTCCAGCTTACCATCTCGTAGACGCCGGCGACATCGAGCAGGTCGACCTGATCGTAGACCGGGATGACGATGCGCAGGTCCGTCTGGCTGGCCATCGCCGCGCCCCTACACGATCTCGGCGCGGAAGAAGGGCTCCTCCGCCGCGAACGCCTTGAGCGAACGGCCTTCGGCCCGTGCCTCGGCCCCGCCGCCGACGGCGCCGGAGGCGAGGATGCTCTGGCGTGTCCGCACCTCGATATGCACCGGCGGCGGATCGCCATCCGTGGGCGGCAGATAGAAGCTGGTCCGCGCCTCGAGATGGTTCTGACAGTTGAGGCAGCCTTCGACGTGCCAGCGGCTCAACACCGCCTCGTGGCCAATGGCGCGCAGCTCGCCGTCGATCTCGGCGAAGGCCGAGATGACGAACGAGCCGCGGATCTTGGTGCGGTCGATGCCGCCGATCTGAAGCGTGCGATCCCCGGCCGGCGGTCCGGCCTCGACCGCCAGCGCGGCGTCCGCCGGCTCGGCGAAGCGGTTCAGCGAACCATAGGCATAGTCGTAGCCGAGCTGGCGGATGTCGGTGACGTCGTTGGTGGTGATCGGCCGCGTGCCTCCCTGTCCGTCGGAGATGGTGAACGGATTGAGCGGCGAATCGACGGTCAGCGGCGTATCGGGTGGCGTGCCCGCGGCCGGGCCCTGCGCGGTGCTGGTGCTGGAATTGGCCCCCGGATAGCCCGCCTCGATGGCGAGCGGAGCGCTGGTGGCGCCGTGCTTCCTCTGCCAGGTCCAGAAGGCGTAATCGATGAAGCAGTGATGGAAATAGAAGATGGGATCGAGCCCGGCGGTGTCGTTCTCGCCCATGTCGCCGTTGGCGCCCGGGATCGGCGAGAAATCGCCCTGCCCCGGCACGTCGAACCCGCCCACCGCCAGGTGGATCGCATTGTGCGGGCTCTCGAGCGGCACCACCAGCTGGGTCGGGTTGGCCTTGTTCCATGCGCCCGCCGAGGTGGTGTTGGAGAACAGAGTGTAGGTGGGGGTGTAGAGGCAGGAAACGTAGCGGTCGTAGACGGCCGCGCCGACCGGCTTGCCGTTTACCACGGCCATGCCGTTCAGCCAGTCGCCGATATTCTGATTCAGGATGCCGACATTGGTGTCGTAATCGGGAAATTTAGCGTTGTGCGCCTCGGTTTCGGCACGATCCTCCGCCGTGCCGACCAGGCCGGACAGGGGATATCGCACCGTTTCGTAGCCGGCGGGCTTGGAGTAGAGCGCATTGTCCCCCTCCACCTGATCCTCGATGGCGACCGGCAGGATGAAGGAGCGAAGGGGATTGGGGATCGTCTGCCCGTCCAGCTCGAACGTCTTCCAGGTCAGCGCCGCCGGGATTCCGTAGGAGCGCGAATAGGGATCGCACTCGTCCCAATAAGGCAGCATCACGCTTTCGCAGCCCGGAATACTCTGCAGCGCCTTTTCCAACGTGTAGAGATAGGCGCGGTGCCAGCTCGGAAAGAGCACGGTGCCGTGCTCGCAATAGCCGCCCCAATAGGTCGGATCGGTCGCCCCCGGCCCGCGGAAGGGTTCGCCGTGAAAGCCGCCGAGCATGAAGAAGGAGCGCGGATCTTCCGGGGGGAGTTCCTTGACACCCTTCCAAGCCCGCATCAGATTTTCCAGTTCGGTTTTATTGCCGTTTTCATAGTCGTTCTGAACGTCGAGAAGCGAACGCCGAACCCCTTTGACTGCGGAAGAAGACATGACTGCGCCCCTTGTTTTTTACATTTAATAGAAGTGATTCGCGAGCAAGACTATACGCCTGCCCAACTGTTTTACAAATTGAACTTGCTGCTTTGTTTTATTGTGTGCCGGCGCTATTAATGGACCACCTTCGCCCTGGAGGAAGGACGATGCTGGCGGGAAAGTGGACATATCGCAGCTACCGCAACGATCCCGCGCTCGTCGGCGACGATGCTGCGGCCGCGCTCGGAATGATTTTCGGTGAAGGCGTGTTCGATTTCGAGCCCGCCCCGGATGGCACGTTCCGCGGCGGCCTGGGTATGGGCGGAGGCTACGCGCTCAGCTTGACCGCGAAAATTGTGCCGAGCCCGGCGGGAGACCCGCCTTGCTACGCGATCGTCGGCCTCGGCATTGCGGGGACGCCGACCGAAGGCTGGCGCTATGACTATCGCTGCGTGCCCGGATATCAATGGCCGGAGGGGAAGGAGCAGGTCCCCTCTCTGGTCGGCACTGTCGTGCGGGTGAACGCGCACGGACCGAACGCGCCGGCGGGCTTCACCGCCTCGTTCATCGCCGTGCGCCGGCCAGAGGCCGCCGGGCCGAGAACCGCGCGCGCCGTCGCCCTGACCCAGGGGCTTTGTGAAAGAACCGGCGTCCACCGACAATCGCGGCCGCCGCTGTCCTGGGCATCGCCGCATCGCCCGCGATGACGGCAACGACGGCAACCGGGACTCTGGTCGAGATCTGCACCGGCCACGGCTCGAAATGGGTGCGCCTTCCCGCCGGCGAACCGTCGCCGGCGCCGGACAACCGCGCCGAGCTTTCCGGTTGCGCGCATCTGGTCTGTCCCCGCCGCGACGGCCTGGTGCGCGGGAGAGGGGCGAAACGCGTCGCCTAGCCGTCCCCGCTTCCGCTTCGCACGGCCCTTCACTAGAAAGGGCGCCATGAACCTCACCCATCTCGGCCAGTCCAGCGCGCTGCCCGCCTCTCCGGAGGAGGGGACGCTCGATTATGTGGCGAATCCGCGGGCCGGGGCGCTTTATCTGGTGCGCTTCGCCGCGCCGGAATTCACCTCGCTCTGCCCGGTCACCGGCCAGCCCGATTTCGCCCATCTCGTCATCGACTACGCGCCGGATGCGACGATCGTCGAATCCAAGTCGCTCAAGCTGTTCCTGGCCAGCTTCCGCAATCATAAGGGCTTTCACGAGGACGTGACGGTGGGAATCGGCCAGCGGCTGGCCGAGGAGATGCGGCCGCGCTGGCTGCGGATCGGCGGCTATTGGTATCCGCGCGGCGGCATCCCGATCGACGTCTTCTGGCAGACCGGCGCGCCGCCCGAGGGGCTGTGGGTGCCGGATCAGGGCGTCGCGCCCTATCGCGGACGTGGCTGAGCTTCCCGACAAGCCGAGGATCGTCGTCCACGGCGCCGGCTCGATCGGCTGCTGGATCGGCGCGGTCTGGATGCTCTCCGGCCTCGAGGTCGGCTTCGTCGGCCGCAAAAGCGTCAAGGACGAGATTGCCGCCAACGGCCTCACCGTCACCGACGGCGAGAAGCGCCGGCTCGAATTCCGTCCCGACGAGGTGGACTTCTCGGTCTATCCCAAGGCGCTCGCCAAGGCCGACGTGATCGCGCTCTGCGTCAAGAGCAACGGCACCGAGGCGGCGGCGAAGGAGATCGCGAAGCACGCGCACAAGGGCACGACCGTGATCAGCTTCCAGAACGGCGTCTCCAACGCCGACGTGCTGAAGGCCGCTTTGCCCGGCTTCACGATCCTCAAGGGCATGGTCCCGTTCAACGTCGCCCGACTCGGCAACGGCCGCTGGCACAAGGGCGTCTCCGGCTATCTCTGGGCCGAGGACCATGCCGTCACGCGCGCGCTCAACGAGAAGATCGGCGACAAGCCGGGGCGGATGAAGCTGTCCGACGACATGACCGGCGTGCTCTGGGGCAAGCTGCTGATCAACCTCAACAATGCGGTCAACGCGCTGTCGGGTAAGACCCTGCTCGAGCAGCTCTCCCAGCGCGACTATCGCCGCGTCGTCGCCGCGTCGCAGGTCGAGGCGCTGGAGGTGCTCGAAGCGGCGGGGATCGCGCCCGCCCAGATCGGCCCGATCCCGCCCAGGCTCGTCCCCCACGCCATCGCGGCGCCCGATCTCGTCTTCAGGAACACCGTGCTCAAGGTCCAGAAGATCGACGCCTCCGCGCGCTCCTCCATGGCCGACGATTTCGCCGCCGGGCGGCCGACCGAGATCGACTATTTGAACGGCGAGGTGGCGCGGCTCGCCCGGAAGCTCGGGCGCCGCGCGCCGGTCAATGAGCGCATCGTCGAGCTGGTCCGCCAGGCCGAGGCGGGAGTCGAGATCGAATGGGGGGCGAAGGATTTGCGCGAGCATGTCCTCGCCGAGCATCGCGGTGCCGCGGGCTTCGGCTACTAGGCGGCGGCGCGGCGCGTGTAGCGATAGAGCCAGCCGAGCAGCGCGATGAAGCCGAGCGTGCCGGCGATCAGCGCGATCGTTCCGAAATCCGGCCCTGCCAAAGCGATCGCACCGGGATCGCCAGTCGCGGCGACCAGCCCCGCGAAGGCGACGTTCAACAGGCTGTCGCCGACGATCAGGCCGGTGGCGAGGAGCACGCCCATCCGCTTGGCGAAGGCGGGATCGCGCATCTTCTCGGCGCGCTTGTCGTAGAGCTTGCCGAGCACCGCGCCGATCACCACCGGCAGGGTCACCGCCATCGGCAGATAGATGCCGATCCCAACCGCGAGCGGTGGGACGCGGAGGAGCTTCGCCCGGCCGAGCACCTCGTCGAGGAGGATCGCGGCGACGCCGACCCCCGCGCCGATGAAGATCATCCGCCAGTTGAGGTCGCCGCCGAGCACCCCGGTGGCGAGGGCGGAGATCAGTCCCGCCTGCGGCGCGGCGAGCGCGTCCGGCCCGGCCCCCGGCGCGCCGGCGAAGCCGTAGGCCGTGTTCAGCATGTCGAGCACGGGCGGGATCACGATCGCGCCGAAGATGACGCCGTAGACAAGCGCGAGCTGCTGCCGCCACGGGGTCGCGCCGACGAGCTGGCCGGTCTTCAAATCCTGGAGATTGTCGTTGGAGATGGTGGCGATGCCGAACACGATCGCGGTCGTGAACAGGGCATAAGCGGTCATCGCGCCGATCTCCGCCTCGCTGCCTGCCCCGCCGAACCAGAGCGCGAGGAGCAAAGACGCCGCCAGGATGGCGAGGATGCCGATGCCCGAGATCGGGCTGTTCGAGGCGCCGATCAGGCCGGCCATGTAGCCGCAGACCGAGGCGATCACGACGCCCGCGATGAGGACGAAGAGGAGCGAGCCGATGATCAAAGGCACGGCATAAGGCGCGAGCGGACCGCCGGCGATGAATAGCCAGAGAAGCAGCGCGATCGGCGCGAGCGAGAGGAGGATCACGGTTCCGACCACGCCGATCGGCATGTCGCGCTCGACCAGCGGCAGCGCCTCGGCGCCGCCCCCGCGCAGCTTCGACGCGGCGAGCGAGCCTTTTATGCCCTTGAGGATCGGACCGATGATCCTGAGCAGCGCCCAGATCGCGGCGACCCCGATCACTCCGGCGCCGAAGAAGCGGACCTCGGAACGGAAGACCGCGCCCGCCACCTCCTCGGCCGCGCCGGGCACGCCCGCAGTCATGATCGGGAGCACGATCCACCAGCCGATGACCAGCCCGGTCAGCAACGCCATGCCGACCGAGATGCCGACCAGGTGGCCCGCACCGATCAGGGCGAAGGAGAGCCCGCCGGCGATCCCGGTCGAGGATGCCCCGACGTTGAAGTAGGTCGCCGCCTCCTCGGCGAATAAGCGGGTCTTGGCGACGATGGTGAAGGCGGCGGCGGCGAGCGAGCCGGTGACGATCAGCCTCAGGCCCTTGTCATTTTCCTCGCTCGCCTCGCCCGAGCCGCACTTCAGGACCTCGGCGGCGGCGACGCCTTCCGGATAAGGCAGCGGCGAATCGACGACGAGCGCGCGCCGCAACGGCACCGAGAACATCACGCCCAATATCCCGCCGACCGCGGTGACCCCGGTCGTGATCCAATAGGGAAAGCCGTTCCACCAGCCGATGATGACGAGGCCGGGCAGGACGAAGATGATCGCGGCGAGCGTACCCGCCGCGGAGGCGACGGTCTGGACGATATTGTTCTCGAGAATCGTGCCGTGGGCGAACATCCTCAGCACCGCCATTGAGATCACCGCGGCCGGGATCGAGGTGGCGAAGGTCAGGCCGACGCGCAGGCCGAGATAGACGTTGGCGGCGGTGAACACCAGGGTGATCGCGCCGCCCAGCAGGATCGCGCGCAGAGTGAATTCGCGGATGGGCTGGGCGCCCTTCGCGTCCGGCAGGCTGGCCATCGTTCCTCTCCCTCAGCTCGCGGCCGCCCACTGCCGAAACGAGTCAGCGAGAGCTAGCGGCGAAGCGAGGCCGGGGCAACTCCGGGGACTCCGGGGACGCCGCGGCGCCCCGGAGCTAAGGTCAGCGGCGTGAGGCCGAGGCCTGCGAGAGCTCCACCGGCACATAGACCGCCGGTGTATTGCCGCGGCGGACCAGCAGCAGCACGGTGTCGCGGCCGGCGCGGCGCGCCGCCTCGACCGCGGCGGCCACCACCTCGGGCGACGCAGCGGCGGTCTGGTTGACCGAGAGGATGAGGTCGCCGGGGCGCAGCCCGCGCTGGCCCGCGTCGCTGCTCTGATCGACATTGGCGACGACCACGCCACGGACGTTGGGATCGCGGATCTGGAGCTGGCTGCGGATCTGCGGGGTCAGCGGCTGCAGGGTCAGGCCGAGGCTGGCCCGCGCCGAGCGCTGTCCGGCCGATTCGGCCTCCTCGCCCGGCTTGTGTTCATCGGACTCCGCTTCGCCGCCGGGCACCGGGATGTTATTGATCCGGGCAAGCTCCTCGTCGCTGGGCCGCTGCGCGACCTCGACCTGCGCGGTGCGGCGCTGGCCCTGGCGGACATATTCGACCGGGATGCGCGCGCCCACGCGCTGCTGCGAGAGCAGATAGGCGAGGCCCTGGTCCGGCGTCACCGGCTGGCCGGCGACGCTGATCACGACGTCGCCCTGCTGGAGGCCCGCGCGCGCCGCCGGGCCGCCGGCGGTGACGTCGCGCAGCAGCACGCCGCGATTGCGCTCGAGGCCGAGCGCGGCGGCGACGCTGCGGTCCACCTCCTGCATCGACACGCCGATATAGCCGCGCTCGACGCGCTCGCCCCGGCGCAGCGATTCGACGACCGGCGCGATCTGCTCCGCCGGAATGGCGAAGCCGATGCCGACATTGCCGCCGGTGGGCGAGATCAGGGCGGTGTTGATGCCGATGACGTTGCCGGCGAGATCGAACATCGGGCCGCCCGAATTGCCCGAATTGATCGAGGCGTCGGTCTGGATGTAGCGGTCGTAGACGCCTGCGCCGATATTGCGGTGGAGCGCCGAGACGATGCCGGCGGTGACCGTGCCGCCGAGGCCGAACGGATTGCCGATCGCGACCACCCAGTCGCCGACCCGGGTCCGCGTCGAATCGCCGAAGCGGACGAAGGGCAGCGGACCGCGCGGGTTGATCTTGAGGAGGGCGATGTCGGAGGTCGGGTCGCGGCCGACCACCTCCGCCTCATATTCGGTCCGGTCGGAAAGGATGACGGTGATCTGCTCGACCACCGCGTCGGGCCGCGCCGGGGCGACGACGTGGTTGTTGGTGACGATATAGCCGTCGGCCGAGATGATGAAGCCCGAGCCCAGCGAGCCGCCGCGCTGGGTGGTCGTGCCCCCGTCGCCGCCGCCGTCCGGCACCGGCTGGCCGAAGCGGCGGAAGAATTCCTCGAAGCCGGGCGGCAGCTGGCGCTGCGGGACCTGGATGCTCTGGCGGGTCGAGATGTTGACGACCGCCGGCTGCAGCCGCTCGGCGAGGTTGGCGAAGCTCGACGGCGCGCCGCCCGGCGGCGCGGCGATCGCGCCCGGCTCGTTCTGAGCGACCTGCGCGCCGACCGGGTTGAGGGTGAGGGTGGCGGCGGCGCCGCCGATCAGGATGGCGGCGGAGATCCCGTAAACGTAACGCACTTGATTCCTCCTCAAAGTCCTTCGGCCGCCTGAACGCGACGGCGGCCCGACCTCATTCATGTCCTGCCAAGCTAGATGGGGTGGCTGAACGAACTTTGAATAGCCCGTCTCCCATCTTGCCTAGCGCTGCCCCCTGAACTGCCGCAGATAATCGTTGTTCGGCGACAGGATGATGCCGGTCCGGCCGCGCGGGTTCTCCGGCGTGCCCTGGCTGTTGAAGCTGACCTCATAGGACTGCATGGCCCGGTAGAAATCGTAGAAATCCGGGTCCTGGTTGAAGGCGCGGGCATAGGTCGCCGCGGCCTCGGCGTCGGCCTCGGCGCGGATGATCTGCGCCTGCTTGAGGCCCTGCGCCTGGATCGAGCGCGCTTCCTGCTCGCGCGCCGTGCGCATCCTTTGATAGGCCGATTCGAGCGGCAGGCCGTCCGGCAGATCGGCGCGCTTGATCCTGACGTCGACGACCTCGGCGCCATACTGGCGGGCGACGCGGTTGAGCGCGTTCTGGATATTGTCCATCATCTGGCCGCGCTCCGGGCTGAGCAGAGCGGCGAAGGGCCGCCGGCCGAGTTCGTTTCGGAGCGCCGAGCCGAGGATCGGACGGAGTTGCGCGGTCACATTCTCCTCCGAGCGCGCGGCGATGTACATGCGCAGGGGATCGACGATCCGGTAGCGGGCGAAGGCGTCGACCTGGAGCCTCAGCTGGTCGGTCGAGAGCACCTGCTGGTTTTCCATCGCGATCGACTGGATGCGCTTGTCGATCCAGACGATCTGCTCGAGGAAGGGCAGCCGCGCGGCGAGTCCGGCACCGGTCCCCCCAAAGGCCTCGTTGGGCCGGTAGCGGTTGATGATGCGCTGCGGCTCGCCGAAGCGGACGATCACTGCCTGCTTGGTCTCGTCGACGATCGAAAAGGTGCTGCCGACGAGGATCAGCAGCAGAATCGCGATGAAGACGAGCGCGATCGGGTTGCGGACGAAGCGGCTCATCGCGGCGTCCCCTGCGCCTGCGATTGGGCCGGCTGTGCCCTTCGCTGGAGCTCGGGCAGGGCCAGATAGGGCGTCACGCCGGGCGCTTCGACGATCGTCGTGTCGACCCGCTGCAGGATGCGCTCCATCGTCTCATAATACATGCGCCGCCGGGTGACCTCGGGCGCCTGCCTATATTCGGCATAGACCTTCTCGAACGCGGCCGAATCGCCCTGCGCCCGGGCAGTGATCTGGAGCGCATAGGCGCGGGCATTGTTCATGTCGCTCTGCGCCTGCTGCTGCGCCGCCGAGACCTGCAGGAAGGCCTCGTTGACCGCCGCCGGCGGCACCGACTGGTTGATGGCGATGCCGCGAATGACGATGCCGGCGCCGTAATCGTTCAAAATCTGCTGCATAACCTGCTCGACATTCTGCTCGATCTCCGCCCGGCCGGCGCCGATCGCCTCGTCAAGCGAGACGCGCGAGACGACCGCGCGCATCGCGCTCTCCGCGACCTCGCGGATGGTGACTTCGGGCTCGGCGATCTGGAAGGCGAAGCGCTCCGGCTCGCTGATGTTCCAGCGCACCGAATAAGCCAGGTCGATCACATTCTGGTCGCCGGTCAGAATCAGATTCTCGGCGCCCCCGCCCTCGGGGATGGTGATGGTGCGGATATTCTCGACGTCGATCTTCTGCACCCGCGCGAACGGGGCCGGCCAGGAAAAGCCGATGCCGGGCTGCATCGTGCCGCTATAATAGCCGACCGTGGTCACCACGCCGCGCTCCTGCGGGCCGATCCGGTGGACGCTGGTGAACAGGATCCACAGGACGAGGAAGGCGAGCAGGCCGTAGAGCCAGTAGGGCCGTCCGTCCTGCGGGAAGCGACCGCCCCATTTGGCGCGGCTCTTCTTCAGGAACTCGTCGAGCGAGGTGACCTCGCCGGTGCCGCCTTTGCGGCGCCGGGGCCCCTGGCCCCAGGGATTGCGCGGGCCGTCGCCGCCGGAGCCGCCCCCGCCATCGTCGCCGCCGCCACCGCCGCCCCAGGGGCCGCCGCGATTGTCGCTGAGGACCCAGCCGAAAAATCGTCTCATGACAGTCCTTATAGGAAGCGTTTTGCGGAAAAACAGTGCCAAGCGCCCGTTCATTGCCTAACGGAGCGGGCAGATGAGCGAGCCTGACGATCCGATCGCCGCCGCGCTGGCGCATATTGGCGACCCCGCGGGCCAGGGCGGCCTCGCCGAGGCGGGGCGGGTGGCGATGACCCGGCTGAAGGACGGCGTGGCCACCATCGTCATCGACGCCACCGGCTTTTCCGCCGAGCAGCGCGCCTTGGTCGAGCGGCAGGTGCGCGCGGCGATGGTCGCCGTGCCCGGGGTCGGCGACACCCGCGTCGCGATGACCGCCGAGAAGCTCGAGCGGACGATCGTCGCTGTCGGCAGCGGCAAGGGCGGGGTCGGCAAGTCGACCGTCGCCGCCAATCTCTCCGTCGCGCTCGCCCGGCTGGGCAAGAAGGTCGGGCTGGTCGACGCGGACATTTACGGGCCCTCCCAGCCGCGAATCATGGGCCAGTCGGGCCGGCCCGAGCTGATCGACGAGCGGATCGTGCCGGTGCCCGCCCACGGCGTGCGCATGCTCTCGCTCGGCCAGCTGATCGAGCCCGGCACCGCGGTCGCCTGGCGCGGGCCGATGACGGCGAGCGCGCTGTCCAGCCTGATGGAGGGCGATTGGGGCGATTGCGAGCTGCTGATCGTCGACATGCCGCCCGGCACCGGCGACGTGCAGATGACGCTCACCCAGAAATGGAAACCGGCAGGGGCGGTGATCGTCTCCACCCCGCAGGATCTGTCGCTGATCGACGCCACCCGCGCGATCGACATGTTCCGCAAGATGGACGTGAAGGTGATCGGCCTGATCGAGAATATGGCCGGTTACCAATGTCCCCATTGCGGCGAGGTCAGCGATCCGTTTGGCTCCGGCGGCGCGGAAGCGGCGGCGCGGACAATGGGAATCCCCTTCCTCGGACGGATTCCGCTCCGGCTCTCGATCCGCAAAGCTTCCGACGAAGGGCGCCCTCCCGCGGCAGGCGAGGGCGAGGAGGCGGATATCTTCCGCGCGCTCGCCGTTAAGCTCCTCGAACGCCTGCGCGAAGGAGCCATGCATGCCGCTCACCCATGACGAGGACATTTACGAGCTGCTCGCGAGCACCCGCACGATCGCGCTGATCGGCGCCTCGGACCGGCCGGACCGGCCGAGCTACGGCGTGATGGCCTACCTCCAGTCGCGCGGCTACCGGGTGCTGCCGGTCAATCCGCAGATCACCGGCGAGCATGTCCACGGCGAATATGTCTGGCGCGAATTGTCGCAAATTGGCGAAGTTATCGACATGGTCGACATCTTCCGCCGCCCGCAGGCCGCGGGCGAGGCGGTCGACGAGGCGATCGCTGCCGGCGCGAAGTCGGTCTGGTTGCAGATCGGGGTGATCAACGAGGAGGCGGCCCTGCGCGCCGAGGCGGCAGGTCTCAAGGTGGTGATGAACCGCTGCCCGAAGATCGAGATTCCGCGGCTCCAGGTGCCGCCGGTCGTCAGCGAGAGCCCGCCGCGCTAGACGACGAAGAAGTCGGCGGCGGAAAGCGTGGTGAGCCCCGGATCGAGCTGGGCGAACTTGATCGCGGCCTGGCCGCCGATGCCGTCGGGATCGTAGAGCAGGGCGCCGGTGCCGGTGTTGTAGATGATCCGGTCGTCCGCTTCGGCAGCCGAAGCGCCGGTCGCGAAGGCGCCGGCTGGAAGCGCGCCGGGCGCGAGCGCGGTGAAGATGAAATCGTCGAGCCGAATCTCGTCGATCCCGGGCGCGAAATCCTCGATCGTGTCGATATTGTTCACTCCGAGCGCGGTGTTGAACATGAAGACGTCGGCGGCGCCGCCGCCACGGAGCGTATCGCTGCCCTCGCCGCCGTTCAGCAGGTCGATGCCGCTGCCGCCCGAAATCGCATTGCCGAGGAAATTGCCGATGCCGACGAAATTGCCGCTGCCGGTGAAGGTCAGATTCTCGAAATGATCGAGGAGCCGGTAGCGGTTGAGGCTGGTCTCGACGGTGTCGATGCCCTCGTTCGCGAACTCGATCAAAGTGTCGTTGGCGAGCGAGACGACATAAAGGTCGTTGCCGGTTCCGCCCTGGAGTGTGTTGGGCGCGCCGGCGCCGCCGATCAGGATGTCGTCGCCGCCCATGCCGGCCAGATAGTCGCCGCCGGCGCCGCCCTCCAGGCGATTGGCGAGCGCGTTGCCGATCAGGGTGTCGGCTTGCGCCGATCCCAGGAGATTCTCGATGCCGCTGAAGCTGTCGGCGCCGCCAAAGCCGTTGGCGCTGGCCATGCCGCTGTTGAGGTTGGCGAAGACCGCGCCGCTGGCCCGCGAATAATCGACGAGGTCGATGCCCGCGCCGCCGACGAAGCTGTTATTGCCGCCGAGCCCGACCAGCACGTCGTTGCCCGCGCCGCCCGTGATCATGTTGTCGAGCTCGTTGCCCGTGCCGGCAAACGCCCCGGCCCCGGAATAGACCAGATTCTCGAAATTGGCGCGCAGCGTGTAGCTGGCGAGGCCGGTCTGGACGGTGTCGGTGCCCTCGCCGGCGAATTCGATCAGCGTGTCGCCCGCAACCGAGACGACATACAGATCGTCGCCCGTTCCGCCCTGCAGCGAATTTGCCGCTCCGGTGCCGCCGACCAGTACGTCGTTGCCCGCCAGGCCGATCAGGTAATCGGCGCCCAACCCGCCCTCGAGGCGGTTGGCGAGGCCGTTGCCGATCATGGTGTCGTTGAAACTGGTCCCGATCGCATTCTCGACATTGACGATCGTGTCGGTGCCGCCCTGGCCGTTATTGGTGGCGCCGCCGTTCAGGCGGACGAAGACTGTGCTCCCCGCCTCGGCGTAACTCACCGTGTCGACGTCGGCTCCGCCGTCCAGCAGATTGTTGCCGCCGAAGCCGAACAGCAAATCGTCGCCGGCGAGGCCGAACAGGCTGTCGTTCCCGGCGGCGCCGCGGATCATGTTGGCGAGCGAATTGCCGGTGCCGGTGAAATTGCCGATCCCGAGATAGGTGAGATTTTCGACATTGGCGTGGTTGAGGACATAGGATGCCATCGCGGTGTCGACCCCGTCGACGCCGCCGTTTGCCTCCTCCTGAATGAGGTCGCCATCGTCCATGATGTAGGAATCGTCGCCGGTGCCGCCGATCAGGGTGTCGATGCCGAGACCGCCATAGAGTCGGTCGTTGCCGGCATCGCCGCGCAAGAGATCGGCGGCCCGCCCGCCCGACAGGGTATCGTTGCCGACGCCGCCTTCGGCCTCGATGACGTTGCCGCTGTCGGCCGCGACCAGTGTGTCATCGCCATGGCCGAAATGGACGAAGATCGGCCCGGTGAAGGTGCCGCCGTCGAGATTGGGAATGACGACGCGATCGTTGGACGTCCAGACAATGACGGTCCCGCCTGGCAGCCCTAACGGCCCCGGTGGCTCTTCGTCGGTGAAAACAAGCTCGATGCGCTCCATCCCACTGGTAAGCTGAGCCAGCTGGAAACTCGAGATCGTGGGCGGCGGATTGTTGAAGGAATGGTCGGTCCTTCTGACCAGGAAGAGGTTTACGACCCCGCCCGCCCCAATGTCGAACGCGTGCTCGACATAGCTCTCGATCGACGTATCGCGGATGTAGGTCTCTTGCCAGCTGCTTAGGTGACGATAGATATCGTAGCCGTCTCCGCCACTCACGATGTCGTTGCTGCGGTCGCCGTCACCATTGTCGACGATCACGTCGTCGCCATCCCCGCCGTCGATCGTGTCGACACCGGATCCACCGTCGATCGTGTCGTTGCCGCCGCGCCCTTCGATGCTGTCGTTGCCGCCCCGGCCGTCGATCTGGTCCGCATCCTCGGTGCCGATGATCGTGTCGTCGCCATTCGTGCCGTTGATGACCATCATCGACTCCTATTGTCTTTTTCCTGATTTCTTAGAACGCTAGCGTGCCTTGGAGGGATCCGGCAAGCCACTGTCGCATCTCGCGCACGCGCCAGCCGACGATTCTTGCCTCCGCTCAGGGCGCGGCCAAGCGCGTGTCGCGGCGGAGCTGGCTGCGGCCGCGCACCATCAGCCGGACGCGGCGGCTGGCGAAATCGAACGAGGCGCGCTCGAACAGGCGGAGCGCGTTCATGCCCAGCAGTAAAGCTGGCCGGTCGAGCAGGTCGAGATGATGGAAGGGCTGGGCGTCGGCGAAGGCGACCGGCATGTCGGTAATCGTCATGCCGCCGATGCGGATTTCGCGCGCGATGCCGAGATCCGCGACGAGCCGGCCACCGGTGACGCTGACCATCTCGATCGGCGAGGTCGGCCCGAGCCGGCGATGCCGCGCCAGCCGGCGGCGCAGCGCATTGTTGGCCATGGTCAGCTCGGCGCCGGTATCGACGATCACCCACACCCGCTCCCCTTCGAACGAGGCGTCGACCAGCATCAGATGGCCGAAGCGGCTGCGGGCGCGGATCACGATCGTGTCGCCGGGCCAGTCGGGCTCGGGCCGGCGCGCCGAGACCACCGTCATTTCGTTGCGGACGAAGTCGAGCTCGACGCGCTGCGATTGCAGGCTGTCGACCCCGAGCAGGCCCTCGGCGCCGAGATAGTGGCGCCGGAGCGCAGGGGCGTGGATGCCGCTCACCGTGCGCCGGCCGACCTCGAGCTCCGGAATGACCACGGTCGGGACGCGGCTGACCTCGGACATGCTGTGCACGGTCGCCGTGCGGCCCGGGCCGAGGCCGAGATCCGCGGCGAGCTCGCGCGCGATCACGGTCCGCTCCGAGCCGGTATCGATCATGAAGCGATAGGGACCCCGGCCGCCGATGCTGACCGGGACGGTCAGCCGGTCGGTCGCGTCCGTCGCGGCCGCGATCGTCTCCGCCGGGGGCTGCTCCTGGGCCGCCGAGGCCGTCGCCAGCAGGAGCGCCGCAAGTGCCGCCGCCACGCGCATCGTCCCCTCCTCGCGCGCGAGGATAAGG
The DNA here is from genome assembly GCF_052387495.1 of Sphingosinicella sp. Classification (GTDB taxonomy): domain Bacteria; phylum Pseudomonadota; class Alphaproteobacteria; order Sphingomonadales; family Sphingomonadaceae; genus Allosphingosinicella. Next base: position 16,566 of record NZ_JBQTJC010000100.1, read on the forward strand.
CAGGATTGTGGTGAAGCACAGAAATCTTCGACGAAACACTCAGACCAGAGCCATCGCCCGCTCGCGAAGCCGCTCGACGGCGGCGGCGTGAATGCCCGGCGTCGCGACGAGCACGCCGAACGCCTCGCCTGATGCGGTGTTGAACGCGAGCGGCTGGCCGAGCGCGCCGGTGACGGTCGCCCCGGCCTCCTTGGCGATCAGGGCGGCGGCGGCGATGTCCCATTCGAAGCCCCAGCGCAGGGTCGCGACCAGATCGGCCTCGCCCGCCGCGACCAAAGCGATGCGTAGCGCGATCGAATTGGGCTTGGCGACCGCGACGAGATCGCCGTCGACCGCAGGCAATGTATCGGCGGGGACGCGGGCGCCGGCCAGCTCGGCGCGCGGGGTGACTCTCAGCCGCTCGCCGTTGCGCCAGCTGCCCTGGCCGCGCGCGGCGGTCCACAGCTCGCCCCGCTTCGGCGCGGCCAGCGCCCCAAGCACCGGGACGCGGTCCTCGACCAGCGCGATCGAGACGCACCAGCCGGGCCGCTCGCGCAAATAGTCGCGAGTGCCGTCGATCGGATCGACCACCCAGAGCCGCCGCCGCTCGATCCGGTCGGAGGCGTCGAGCGTCTCCTCGGAGAGCCAACCGGCCTCCGGATCGACCGCGCCAAGCTGCTCGCGGAGGTAGGCGTCGACCTCAAGATCGATGTCGCAGACCGGGTGGCCGGGCACCTTCTCCCAGCGCTTGAAATCCGTGCCGCAGCGGCCGGCGGCGATCCGGCCGGCTTCCTCGGCGATCCTGGCGACGTCCTCAAGCACCGGCGACCATCATCCCTTCGATCCGCAAGGTGGGAACGTTGGTCGCGCGGCGATGCTCCAGATCGTTGGCCGGGGTGAGCACGCGGAACATATCGATGAGGTTGCCGGCGATCGTGATCTCGGCGACGGGACGGGCAATCTCGCCTTTCTCGATGACGAAGCCGGAGGCGCCGCGGCTATAGTCGCCGGTGACCGGGTTGACTCCCTGGCCGATCATCTCGGTGACGTAGAGGCCCTGTTCGATGTCGGCGATCAGCTCGGCGGGGCTGAGCGGCCCCGACTCGAGATGGACGTTGGTCGCGCCCGTCCCCGGCGCGCCGCCGATACCGCGCGTCGCATGGCCGGTGACCGCGAGGCCGAGCTGCGCGGCCGAGGCGGCGTTGAGCAGCCAGCCGGTCAGCCGGCCATCCTCGACCAAGGCGCGCCGCCGGGTGGCGACGCCCTCGCCGTCGAACGGCTTGGACTTGAGCCCGCGCCGCCGGTGCGGATCGTCGACGATCGCGATGCCGGGCGCGAAGAGCTGCTCCGCCTCGCGGCCGAGCAGGAAGCTCGTCTTGCGGGCGATTGACGGCCCCGCCATCGCGCCGAGCAGGGCGCCGATCAGGCTGCCGCCGACGCGCGGGTCGAATACGACCGGCATCGTCCCGCTCGGCAGCCGGCCGGGATCGAGCCGCTTCACGGTGCGCTCGGCGGCGAGCCGGCCGATCGACTCGGGCGGATCGAGATCTGCATAATGACGGGCCGAATGGCTGGCATGGTCGCGCTGCATGCCGCTTCCCGTGCCGGCGATCACGCTCGCCCAGCCCGAATAGCCGCTGGACGCATAGCCGCGCGCGAAATCCTCGCTGGTGGCGAGCGCGATGATGGTGCGCCCGGCGCTGATCCCCGCCCCCTCGCTGTTGGTCACGCCGGCGACGGCACGCGCCGCATCCTCGATGGCCAGCGCCCGCTCCTTCAGCTCGACCGGGCTCGGATCGGCGCCGTCGTCGGCCTCCAGCTCCGGAGCCGCGCCACGGAGCAAGTGCTCCTCGGGCGCGAGCCGTGAATAGGGGTCCTCCGGCGCCTCGCGCGCCATCGCGACGGCGCGGCCGACCAGGGCGGAAAGCGCGTCGTCCGAGAGATCGGAAGAGGAGACGCTGGCCGAGCGCGTGCCGACGAAAACGCGAAGACCGATCTCCTGCCCTTCGGAACGGCCGACATCCTCGAGCTGGCCCAGGCGGACCTGCACCCCGGTCGAGGCGTCGCCGATATAGAGGGCATCGGCGGCGTCGGCACCGGACCGGCGCGCGGCCGCGACCAGCTCGGCGGCGCGCGCCTCGGCATCTGGGACGGAAAGCATCGGGGCCGCTTAAGCCCCGTCGGGCCAAAAGCAAGCCTAGGCGGTCCCGACCACGTAGCAGGCGAGGAACATGACGAAGCCGGTGAAGCGGTTGGCGCGGAATTTGGAGAGCGCGTCGGCGCCGTCGTCCACCTTGAGCGCCGCCACCTGCCAGAGGAGATGCAGCGCGACGGGCAGCAGCGCGAGCAGCGCGAACCACTCGATCCGCACGGCGCGGAAGGCGAGCAGCCACAGAAGCAGCGCGGCCAGATAGCAGATGGCGACGCCCAGCCGCGCGTGCCGGCCGAGCGCCCGGGCCGAGGATTTGACCCCAACCAGGGCGTCGTCCTCCTTGTCCTGCAGCGCGTAGATCGTGTCGTAGCCGATCACCCAGAAGACCGAGCCGGCGTAGAGCCAGAGCATCGGCGCCTCAATCCGCCCGGTCACCGCCGGCCAGCCGACCAAGGCGCCCCAGGAGAAGACCAGGCCGAGCCACGCCTGCGGCCACCAGGTGACCCGCTTCATGAAGGGGTAGGCGGCGACGGGCGCGAGGCTGGCGAGGGCGAGGAGCTGGGCGGTCCGTTCGAGCTGGAGGAGAACGGCGAGCCCGACCAGGCTCATTGCGACGAGCAAGGTCCAGGCGCCTCTGAGCGACACGCGTCCGCGCGCGAGCGGCCTGAGCCTGGTGCGCTCGACCAGCCGGTCGAGATCCTTGTCGACGATGTCGTTGTAGACGCAGCCGGCGCTGCGCATCGCGAATGCGCCGAGCGCGAGCCAGGCGATCAGGAGCCAGCCCTGCTCGCCCATCCCCGCCAGCGCCACCGCCCAGGCACCCGGCCAGAAGAGCAGCCAGACGCCGATCGGCCGGTCGAGCCGGATCAGCGAGGCATAAGGCCGAGCCCGGGCCGGCAGCGCGCCGATCAGCCCACGCCGCTCGCTGTCCGGGACGATGTCGCTCTCGCTGGTCACGATCCATGCTCTGCCGTAACGGGGGACATGCCCGCAACCCCCGCTTGGCCGCCGGCAAGCCTGCCGCGCCTATTCGTGGATGAGCCGCTGGCCGTGGGCGCGCGCGTCACGATCGACGCCAATTATCTCGGCGCGGTGCTTCGGCTCGGACTGGGCGACAAGGTGAAATTGTTCGACGACCGGACGGGCGAATGGCTCGCCGAGATCGCGGAGGCGGGACGCAAGAAGATCGTGCTCGCGGTCAACGAGCACCTGCGCGAGCGCGAGACGGTGCCGGACCTCTGGCTGCTGTTCGCGCCGATCAAGCGCGGCCGGATCGATTGGCTGGTCGAGAAGGCGACCGAGCTCGGCGCCGACCGGCTGCAATCCGTGGTCACACGGCGGACCGTAGTCGACCGTCTCAACCTGGGCCGGCTCCGTGCCCACGCCATCGAGGCGGCGGAGCAATGCGGGCGGACCGCGCTGCCCAAGCTGGCCGAACCCGTAAAGCTCGCGAATCTGCTGGGCGACTGGCCGGCCGAACGCGCACTATTTTTCGCCGACGAAGGCGGCGGCGCGCCGCTGGCCCGGGTCGCGGCGCCCGGCCCGGCGGCGATCCTGATCGGGCCCGAAGGCGGCTTCACCGATGAGGAGCGCGCCGCCATAAGGGCGCTGCCTGAGGCGCGGGCGATCTCGCTCGGGCCGCGCATCCTGAGGGCCGACACGGCGGCACTCGCCGCCGTCGCGCTCTGGATGGCGGCGGTGGGCGATTGGGCAGGGGAGAAAGAAGAATGAGCCTGGACGTATCGAACCGCCGCGCCCTCTATCCGCCGATCGAGCCCTGGCGCACCGGGATGCTCGACGTCGGCGACGGCCACCGCCTCTATTGGGAGCAGTGCGGCAATCCCGACGGCAAGCCGGTCGTCTTCCTCCACGGCGGCCCGGGCGCCGGCTGCAGCCCCGACCATCGCCGCCAGTTCGACCCCGCGCGCTATAATATCCTCCTCTTCGACCAGCGCGGCTGCGGCCGTTCGACGCCTTATGCGAGCCTCGAGGCGAACACGACCTGGCATCTCGTCGCCGACATCGAGCGGCTGCGCGAGATGGCGGGGCACGAGCAATGGATGGTCTATGGCGGCTCCTGGGGCTCGACCCTCGGCCTCGCCTACGCTCAGTCCCATCCTGAGCGAACCACCGAGCTGATCCTGCGCGGCATCTTCACCTTCCGCCGGACCGAGCTCGACTGGCTCTACACCTATGGCGCCTCGGAGATCTTCCCCGACAAATGGGAAGAGTTCCTCGCCCTCATCCCCGAGGCAGAGCGCGGCGATCTCGTCGCCGCCTACCACCGCCGCCTGACCGGCGACGACAAGGAGGCCCAGCTCGCCGCCGCCAAGGCATGGAGCAAGTGGGAGGCGGAGACGGTCACCCTCCTCCCCCACCCGGAGGTGATCGAGGAGTTCACCGGCGACGAGTTCGCGGTCGCGATCGCCCGCATCGAGAATCATTATATGATCAACCGGGGCTGGCTGGAGGAAGGCCAGCTCATCGCCAGTGCGGGCAGGCTTAGCGACATTCCCGGCGTGATCGTCCAGGGTCGCTACGATTGCTGCACGCCGCCGTCGGCCGCCTGGGACCTCCACCGCGCCTGGCCCGAGGCCGAGCTCGTCATCGTCCCCGACGGCGGCCATCTCTACAACGAACCCGGCGTGCTCGACGGCCTGATCCGCGCCACCGACCGCTTCGCCGACCGGCGCGGCTGAGCTCTAGGGGAATCCGACATGTGTCAGGCTGGCGCGCCCCGGTGCTGGCCGATACTGTCCCGCCCGCGAAACGACTCGCGGGCTCACGAAGGGGACAAGAATCATGCGTATCGCTCTCATCGCCTCGACGGCTTTGGCCGCTCTCGCTCTCCACGCCGCGCCGGCGCTGGCGCAACCGACCTGGTCCGGCGAGGGCCGGCTCGAGGACGGCGACCGGCGCACCGAGCAGGGCGGCCCCTATGACGAGCATGCGATCCAGCTTCAGGCCGGGCAGCGCTACCGGATCGGCGTCGATTCCGAGGAGTTCGACCCGATGGCCGAGCTCCGCCGCCGCGGCGAGGCCGAACCGGTCGCGCAGAATGACGATGGCGAGGGGCTCAATTCGCGCATCCGCTACACGCCCCAGACCAGCGGCGAATATGTCCTGCGCGTGCTCGGTTTCTCGACCGACGGGCGCGGCGCCTATGCGGCCCGGGCTGAGGTCCTGCCGCCGCCGCCGCCGCCGATCACCGCGCCGGGCACGCCGGTCCAGGCGACGGGCACGTGGCTGCTCTGGCAGGGAACGCTGAGCGACACCGATCCGGAGCAGGACGGCCGCCGCTACGACGATTATCTCGTCCGCTTCGAGGCGGGGCAGGTCCGCTACATCTCGCTCGACGGCACCGGTTTCGACACGCTCGTCCACATCCTCACCCCCGACGCGCGCGATACCGATCCGCTCGAAACGCTCGACAGCGACGACGACGGCGGGGTCGACCTCAATTCGCTGCTTGTCTTCCGGGCCGCGGAGGCGGGCGACTATATCGTCCGGGTGACATCCTATGGGGGGATCGAGCCGGGGACGAGCGGCGCCTACCGGCTCTGGATCAGCCAGTAGGGCCGGGACTGGTCACTCCGCCGCGACCGGATCGGCGGGCCGATCCCAGCGCGCCCTGAGCCAGGCCAGGGTGCGCGGGATCGGGCCGTTGCGGTCCATCCAGGCGGCATAGTCGCGATAGGCGGGATCGCTCGACAGGTGGCGCTCCTCGGTCAGCGCGCGCCAGTAGTAAATGCCGGTCACGCCCGCGAGCAGGGCCGTGTTGCGGACCATGTCGACCGGATTGCCGCTGACCGCGAGGAAGGGCAGCACGGAAAGCCACCAGAACAGGTTCTTCGAGACGTAGGCGGGATGCTTGGTCCAGGCATAGGGGCCATGGGTCAGGATGCCGCGATGGGTGAGGTTGGAGAAGCGGAAGCCGAACGCCACCGTCGCCCAGGCATAGACGCCGGTGAGGAAGACCAAAGCCGCCCCCCAGATGCCGAGCAGCACGGGATAGCCCTCGAACCAGTGGGTCCAGCCGTCCGCTCCGGCCGTGCCCGGATGATAATCGAGCGGCCCGCCCGGGTTCATCATCAGGAAGGGCGGATAGCAGATCAAGGCCGCCGCCCAGCCCGCCGCGAACGGGTTGGCGGTGCGGATATGGGCGTCGAGCGGCTTCATCGTCAGCGCGTAGCCGACCGTCGCGAAGACCACGTCAATCATGAACATCACGCCGATCAGCCAGAAGGCGAGGCTGACCGGGCTGGCGAGAATTTCGGCCGCGTCGGTCCGGATCGCGTGCGTCCAATTGCCCGGGACGATCGAGATCATGAAGGCGAGGAAGAACCCCTTGACCGCCCAGGCCCGGAAGAAGTCGTTGAGCTCCTGCCGGTCGGCGAGGTCGCCGCGCCCGATCAGCCACTGGCCGAAATGCCAGGCGCCGTCCTTGGGCTCCTTGAGCCGCCGATCTAGCCAGATCACGTAGGGGATTGAGAAGACGAGCATCGGCACCGCCGCGGCGCCGAGCACGTACATCGAGAAGAGATAGGGGCCGCTCCAATACCAGCGCGCGAGACAATAGAGCGCGCCGATCACCGCCCAGATGCCCCACAGGCCGGCGATCTTGGCGAGGCTGATGTCGAGGCTGTCTTTCAATGGGCGGGGCGGCGCGCTCCAGTCGATCCCCGTCGTCGGATTGCGGTGCACCTTGTCGACGAGCAGCGACCAGGCCAGCATCGGCACCGCGCAGGCGACCAGGCCGACCAGCGCGGCGAGCGGCCCCCGCATGCCGTAGACGCAGGCGATCGCGGCCCAGCCGAGCAGCCCGGCGAGGCCGGCGACACCGACCATCGTGCTGACGGCCGAGGCCGGCCGCGGATCTGAGCGGAGCGCGGGCGCGAGCTTCGTCGGGGCGTTCATGAACGGCCGGTTAGCCCAAAGTGGTAAGCAAGCGGTGAACATCGCGCCACCGCGCGTTCGGAAAGAACGGTGGTCCCGGTAAGCACTTCT
>NZ_JBQTJC010000101.1:0-20463 GCF_052387495.1 Sphingosinicella sp.
AAGGACTGGAGATAGCCGAGCCGCCCGAACGGGTCGTCCTCATAGACGCCCATCTCGTCGGCGAGCTGCTCGGCATAGAGGCCCCAGCCTTCCGAATAGGCCGAGAAGCCGAGCAGGCGGCGGAGCATCGGAATCCCCTCCGCCTCCAGCGCCAGCGCGATCTGGTGGTGATGGCCGGGCACCGCCTCGTGATAGGTGAGGGTCGGTAGCGTCCATTTCGGCCATTCGGCGGTGTCGCGCAGGTTGATATAGTAGGCGCCGGGGCGCGAGCCATCGAGCGCGGGCTGCTGGTAATAGCCGCCCGGCGCGCCGGCCTCGATCGTCTCGGGCACGCGGCGGATCTCGCATTCGGCGCGCGGCAGCCGACCGAAATATTGGGGCGTCAGCCGCCGGATTTCCGCCATCTGGGTGTTGAGGTCGGCGAGCAGCTGGGCCTTGCCCGCGTCGGTGTTCGGATAGAGTTGCGCCGGATCGCTGCCCAGCGCGCGCAGCCGCTCGGCGACCGTTCCCCGGGTCATGCCCTGGGCGCGCAGGATTTCCTCAGCGCGGGCGGTGAGCTCGGCCATCTGGTCGAGGCCGAGCCGGTGAATTTCCTCCGCGCTCATGTTCGTCGTCGTCGCGTAGCGCAGCCCATAAGCATAATAATCCGGGCCCTCGGGCAGCCGCCAGACGCCGCCGTCATGGACCGCACTGGCGCGCTGGCCGCGGATGACTTCCGCTTGGCGATTCAGCGCCGGATAGATTTCGCCGCTGACGATCCGCTCCGCCCGCGCCGCCCAGTTGCCCGCGACATTGGCGGCGCCCGTCCGCCGTGCGAGCGAGGTGGTCAGCACCGATTGCGCCGCCGCCGTGCCGGTGAGGTTGCCGATCTGGAGCAGGGTCTTGTCGATGACGAAGTCGGGCGGGATAACGCCCATTCCATATTCGCGGCGCAGCCGCGCGGTCTCATGGTCGAGCTGGCGCGCGAAGTCTCTGAGCCGCGAGAGATAGGCCTCGGCATCCGCTGCATTTTCGATCCGGTGCTGGTTGTCGAGGAAATCGGGGATCGCCTGATAGGTGCCGCCGAGTTGGCTCACGCTATAGGGCTCGGGCCAGCTGTGCGTGCCATATTCGAAATTGTCGTAGGCGTAGATGGTGGTGTCGCCGAAATGTTTGAGCGTGTCGTAATTGACCGCGTCCATGCCGGTCAGGCCCTCGCGCGGGATCGCCTGGAGCGCGGCGTGGATTTCGCGCGCCTTCTGCTGGTCCGCGCGAATCCCTTCGAGCGAGCGGTCGTCGAGCCGCGCTTTCGCCGCGGCGCGCTCGCCGCGGTCGAGGCCGAGCGAGGTCAGGGTCTCGGGATCGGAGAGGACCAGCTCCTGATAGGCGCGCTCCATCAGCGCGTTGAGCGCAGCCACCGCACCGCCGGGGGCGGGCTGCGCCGCCGCACGCGGCGCGAAGCCGATGCCGGTCGAGCTCAGCGCGGCCACCGAGGCGGCGGACATCAGGAAGGTGCGGCGATCGAACATGCTGAGAACTCCGGCTGCAGAGAGGACAGCGGGTCTTAGCCCGGCCACGGCTCACGAAAAAGGGGCCGGTCGCCCGGCCCCCTCATCCTTTCGACGAACGTCCCGCTGCCGCGCTCAGCGACGTTCGCGCTCGGGCGCCACGGTGATGCGGACGGTCTCGCCCGAATTGCCGGGGAAGCCGGTGAACATCGCCTCGATCAGGTTCGGCACCAGCACGGGCAGCTCGTCGGTGCGCGAGCGCGCCTGGGCGACGCCCTCAAACAGCGCCTGGCCGTCCGCGGTCCGCCGGATTTCCATGTCGAAGAAGCTGGTGTAAACGGTGTAGCTGCGCAGGTCATAGCCGAACGGGTCGTCGAACCAGGGATCGTACCAGCCCCAGTAGAAGGGATGGCGGCGCGGCCCGAAATAGCCCCAGCGGCTGTAGAAGGGGCGGAAGCCCGGGCCGTAGCTCCACGGACTCGGTGAGGCGACGATCCGTTCCCGTCCGTCGTCGACGCCATAGTCGATCTCGACGACGAAGCTCGCCGCCTCGGCCGACGGCGCCTCGACATAGCCGAGCGCGATCAGGTTGCGGCGAACATGATCGGCATATCGAGAGAATTCGAGCCCGCCGCGATTGTCGGGATCGGCCGGCTGAACGAAGAAGCTCTGCCCCTGCGGCGCGGGCATCGCCGAGAAGCGCTGGACTTGGGCCGGAAAGCCAGTGGCGCAGGCGCTCAGCGCAAGCAGGAGGAACGGAACCGCGAGAGCGGCGATTCTCTGCCGGAACGACATGATTCCAAGCCTTTCGAGAGATAATATTTGTCCCGAATATAGAACAGCTTGGCCGTTTCGCAAAGCTGCGCTGAACGATCGCTGAAAAGGCTCAGCGGCCGCGCGGCAGCCCCAGCGCGCGATAGGCGCCCTCGAGCGTCGGCGCGGCCATTTCCGCGGCCTGGTCGGCGCCCTTGGCAAGGATTGCCTCGAGCGCGGCAGGATCGGCCTCGAACTGCTTCAGCCGCTCGCGAATCGGGCCGAGGGTCTGGACGAGCAATTCGGCCAGCGCGGGCTTGAACGCACCAAAGCCCTTGCCCGCATATTCCTGCGTCACCGAATTCGGCGTCCGGTCGGTCAAGGCGGCGTAGATCGCGACGAGATTGAGCGCCTCGGGCCGGCCGGCCAGCGCCAATGCCGACTCGGGCAGAGGCTCCGGGTCGGTCTTCGCCTTGCGGATCTTCTGGACGATCGCGTCGTCCTCGTCGCTGAGGTTGATCCGGCTCATATCCGACGTATCGGACTTGGACATCTTCGCCCGGCCGTCGCGCAGCGACATGATCCGCGCCGCCGATTCCGCGATGTGCGGCTCGGGGATCGTGAACAAGTCGACATCATAGTCGGTGTTAAATTTGAGCGCGATGTCGCGCATCAGCTCGACATGCTGCTTCTGGTCCTCGCCGACGGGCACGTGGGTCGCCTGATAGAGCAATACGTCCGCCGCCTGCAGCACCGGATAGGCGTAGAGCCCGACGCTGGCGCCCTCGCGATTCTTGCCCGATTTCTCCTTGAACTGGGTCATCCGGTTGAGCCAGCCGACCCGTGCCGTGCAGGAGAGCAGCCAGGCGAGCTCGGGATGGGCGGGCACGCGGGCGTGGTTGAACAGCACCGCCTTGTCGGGATCGATGCCGCAGGCGATCAGCGCCGCGGCCATGCCGTTGATGTTGCGCCGCAATTCAGACGGCTCGTTATAGACGGTGACGGCATGGAGGTCGGCGAGGAAGATCAGGCATTGGGCCTCGTCCTGCATCTTCACCCAGCGCCGGATCGCGCCGAGATAATTGCCGAGGTGCAGATTCCCCGTCGGTTGGATGCCGGAGACGATGCGGGAGTTGGGGCCGATCATGCGCCTTCCTCGATCGGGGCCTCTTCCGGCCGGGCGCGGCGGAACAGGGCCTTGAAGTCGTCCTTGGCAATGCCGCCGATCGCCCAGGCCAGCCCGAAATAGACGACCGCGCCCGCGCCGACCAGCGCGCCCACCGCTACGATGCGCCGGCCTGCCGACGCCGCGAAGAAATCCGCCAGCGGCTGCTGCAGGAACCACAGCACCGCCCCCATCGCGGCCGCGGCGAGCAATTGCCGCGCGACCCGCCCGATCAGCCAGCCAGGAAGGCTGAAATGGCCGCGCGCGGCGAGGATGGTGAGGAGCAGCAGCATGTTAACCCAGGCGCCCGCCGAGGTGACCGTGGCGAGGCTGTAGATGCCGATCCACGGGATCAGCGCGAAATTGGCGCCAACGCTGGCGACGAGCACGCCGATCGCGATCCGCACCGGCGTCTTCACGTCCTTGCGCGCGTAGAAGCCCGGGGTGAGCACCTTGACGAGGACATAGGCGGGCAGGCCGGTGACGAGGATAGCGAGGATACTGCCGGTGATCGCGGCGTCCTCCGCCGTATAGCGCCCGCCTTGGAACAGGGCCGCGATGATCGGACCCGAAGCGACCGCGAGCGCGAGCGTCGCGGGCAGGGTGAGCAGCATGGCGAGATCGAAGGCGCGGGCCTGAATGTTGGCGGCTTGGGCGTCGGCCTTGCGCTCGATCGCGCGGCTGATCGTGGGGAGGATCGCGGTGCCGAGCGCGGTCCCGATGATCGACAAGGGCAGCTGGTTCAGCCGGTCGGCATAAGCGAGGTTGGTCAGCGCGCCCTCGCCGAGCCGCGAGGAGAAGAAGGTGTAGAAGAGCTGGCTGATTTGGTAGACGCCCGCCGCCAGCGTCGCCGGCACGATCAGGATGATCAGCTCCTTCACCGCCGGGGTCAGCCGCGGTCGCCCGAAATGAAGCCGGATTCCGGCCTTTCGCACCGCGATCCAGCACAAAGCGAACTGGAACATGCCGCCCGCCAGCACCGCGATCGCCATCGCCCGCACCGTCTCGGGCCCGCCCATCGGGAAGAGCAGCAGCGAGACGATCAAGGCGACGTTGAGCAAAGCCGGGGCGAAGGCGGCGACGGCGAAGCGGGTCAGCGAGTTGAGCACGCCCGAAAGCAAGGCGACGAGGCTGATGAATACGAGATAGGGGAAGGTCCAGCGGGTCAGCTCCACCGCCAGCTCGAACTTGCCGGGCGTCTCCGCATAATCCGAGACGATCAGCCACAGGAAGGCCGGCATCGCGATCTCGAACAGGACGGTGACCACGAGCAAAGTCGGCATGAAGACGGCGAGGATCTCGTTCGAGAAGCGCTGCGCATCCCCATGCCCGCCGGAGGCGAGGCGGCGGCTGAACAGGGGCACGAAGCCGGATGCGAAGGCGCCCTCGCCGAACAGCCGGCGGAAGATGTTGGGCAGGGTGAAGGCGACGTTGAAGGCGTCGTTCGAATGGCTCGCGCCGAGCACCCGGCTGCCGACCATGTCGCGGGCGAAGCCGAGCACCCGGCTGACCATGGTGAGGCCGCCGATCGTGCCGATCGCCTTGATCAGGTTCATCGCCGCGTCCCCCGCGCGCCGGCGATCACGCCTGGCCCGTCTGGTCCCCGGCCTGGCCGCCCGTCAGCTCCGCCTGGCGCTGCGCCGCGCCCTGCATGTACAAGCCGCCGAAGTCGATCGGATCGAGCCGCAGCGGCGGGAATCCGCCCTCGACGGTCGCGTCGGCGATCAGCTTGCGCGCGAAGGGGAAAAGCAGGCGCGGCGCCTCGGCGAGGAGGAAGGGCTGGAGCTGCTCCTCTGGAATGTTCCGGAGCGCGAACAGGCCCGCATAGAGCAGCTCGAGCTGGAAAGCGGTGCCTTGCTCGGCCTTGGCCGCGACCTCGACCTTCAGCACGACCTCGAACAGACCGTCGCCGACGGCGGTGGAGCCGATGTTGAACTGGACGTCGGTCTGCGGCTGGCTCTGCCATTGATAGACGGCCGGGGCGTTCGGATTCTCGAACGAGAAGTCCTTCACATATTGCGCGACGACACCGACCTGGGGGAGGTCGTCTTCGCCATTGCCCTGGTCGCTCGTGTCGATCACGCCCTCCACGCCTTCGTCTTCGGCCATCTTCAAATCCTCAAAAATGCTGTGAAAAATTCGCGCGCCCGCGCGGCTTTCGCCGGGCGCTCACTGACGGGGCGCGGGTAGCAGGAGCATAAGGACGGCGCAATGGCGGAACCTACGGCGCAGCGGGGGATTGCGTATTTGAAACAATGCTGCTTCGGGCCTATGTAGGAACCGGCCGAGGAGACCGAGTTTGACCGTTGGTATTGTGTTGCTGGCAATGATTGCCCTGTTCGTGGGCCTGCGGCTCTACGCCGTGCTCGGCCAGCGCACGGGCCATGAGCAGCGCCCGGTCACCCGGCCCGAGGCGACGCCCGGCGCCGAGCCGGCGCCCGCCCGGCCCGACGTCTCGGCCCCGGCCGCCGAGCCGAGCGGGCTCGCTTTCGGCGAGGGCGCCGCCGGCGGCATTCGCGCGATCATCGCCGCCGATCCGGGCTTCGACGTCGCCCGCTTCCTGGAGGGCGCGCAGGCGGCCTATCGAATGGTGCTCGAGGCCTTCTGGAAAGGCGACCGCGAGGAGTTGTCCCGCCTGACCGGCGACACCGTCCGCGACGCGTTCGAAGCGGCGATCGCCGAGCGCGAGGCGGCGGGGCACAAGCTCGACAACCGGCTGGTCGGCATTGAGCGCGCGCTGATCGACGAGGCGCGGCTCAACGGCCGCGACGCCGAGATCGAGGTCCGCTTCGACGCCTATGTCGCGGCGGTGACGCGCGACGCGGAGGGCAATCTCGTCGCCGGCTCGCTCAGCGACGCGCTCCCGACCAACGACATCTGGACTTTCCGCCGCAACCTCGACAGCGGCAATCCGAACTGGCTCCTGGTCGAGACCGAAGACGCCGCCTAAAGCGGCGCTTTCCTACACAGGGCGACGCGGGTTATGGCGGGCCGTGCGCCGGCGCTCCCCTTCGTTTACGCATCATCCCGCGCTCCCATTCGGGAAGGGCATATTTTTTCGTCCAGGGGACGTGAAACTTCTGAAACTTCCAGTCCCGGTCGGGCTGATTCTGCTTGCGCTGGCGAGCTGCGCGCGGGTGATTCCTCCGCCCGCGGCCCCGCCGCCGCCCGTCGAGGCGCCGCCGCCACTTCCTCAGCCCGCGCCGCCGCCGGCGCCGGTCCCGCCGCCGCCCGAGAACGCCCTCGCCGCGGGCGTGCGCTTCGGGCCCTCGGTTGAGCGACTCGATCTGTCGGGGGAGGCACAGCGGGCTGCGCTTGAAGCTTTCCTCATCAGCTGTCCGTCGTTGCTCACCCGTCAGGACCCGTCCGGCCTCGCCGCGCCGGGCGACTGGCGCGAGGCGTGCGACGCCGGGCGCGACTGGCCCCGTTCCGAGCCGGGCCGTTTCTTCGATCGCCATTTCGAGACCGTGATCGTCGGCGACGGCGCCGCCTTCGCCACCGGCTATTACGAGCCCGAGATTCGCGGCTGCCGCACGCGCCGGCCCGGCTGCGAGGTGCCGGTCTACCGCGTTCCGCCGGACCTCCTCGAAACGAACCCGCTGACCGGCGCGAGCGGCCGCGGCCACATCGACGAAAACGGGAATTACGTCCTCTATCACGACCGCGCCGCGATCGAGGACGGCGCGCTCGCCGGGCGCGGGCTCGAGCTCGCCTGGGCGGCCGATCCGATCGATCTCTTCTTCCTCCAGATCCAGGGCTCCGGCCGCCTGAGCCTCCCCGACGGCGGGGTGATGCGGATCGGCTATGCCGGCCAGAACGGCCGCGAATATGTCGCGATCGGCCGCCTGTTGCGCGAGCGCGGCATCATGACGACCGGGATCAGCATGCAGCGCATCGTCGACTGGCTTCGCGCCAACCCGGCCGAGGGGCGGGCGCTGATGCGCGAGAACCTTTCCTACATCTTCTTTCGCGAGCTGACCGGGCCGGGGCCGCTGGGCGCGCTCGGGCGGCCGGTGACGCCGCGAGTGAGCGTCGCCGCCGACCCGCGCTTCGTGCCGCTGGGTGCCCCGGTGCTGCTCTCGGAGATGGATAACGCCCGCGCCAACGGTCTCTGGGTGGCGCAGGACACGGGCGGTGCAATCCGCGGCGCCAATCGCTTCGACACCTTCTGGGGCGCCGGGCAGGATGCGGCCGCCACCGCCGGCGGGATGCAGGCCCGCGGCCGCGCCCTCATCTTCCTGCCGCGCCCCGCCGCGGCGCGGCTCCGAACCCGCCTTGCGCCGTCTCAACCCTGAGGAGGCGGCGCTCTGGCGCCGGGTCGTCGAGAGCGTCCGCCCGCTCGAAGGCAAGGCTCTGCCTCCGGTCTCGGCCGAGCCGGCAGGGAAGAGCAAGCCACGGATCGAGAAGCCCAGGCCGAAGCCGTCGGCGCCGCCTCCCCGGAAAGCACAGCCCGGCACGACCCTCGACGGCAGCTGGGACCGGCGGCTGTCACGCGGCCTCGTCGCGCCCGATGCGATCATCGACCTGCACGGCCACAATCTCGATACCGCTTGGGCGCTGCTCGATCGGCGGCTCGAACAGTCGATCGCGCTCGGCGACCGGCTGTTCCTGCTGATTACCGGCAAGCCACCATCGGACAGGGTGGCGAAGCGGGGCGCGATCCGGGCGGCCGTGTACGATTGGCTGCATGTCTCGCGTCATGCCGGCGCCATCGCCGCGGTGCGCGCCGCCCATCCGCGCCACGGCGGCGCGGGCGCGCTCTACATCATCCTCAGGAGAGGCCGAGCGCGGCCTTGATCGCGCGGGCATAGATCCGCTGGAGACCGTATATGTCCTCTAGCGCCGCCGCCTCGTCCAGCTTGTGCATAGTGGCGTTGAGCAGGCCGAAATCGACCACGGGGCAGAGCGCGATCAGGAAGCGTCCGTCGGAGGTGCCGCCATGGGTCGAAAGACGAGGTTTCTCGCCCGTCTCAGCTTGGATTGCATCCGAGACGATGTCGTAGATCGGCCCCGGCGGCGTCAGGAAAGCCTCGCCGGAGATCTTCGCCTCGACGGTCGTGCCGGGCGCTGCCGCCTCCGCGGTGCGGCGGACGAGCGCGACCAGTTCCTCGCCCTTCTGCAGGTTGTTGAAGCGGATGTTGAGCTGGATCCGCGCCCAGCCGGGGATGACGTTGGTCGCCTTGCTCGAGGTCTCGACCGCGGTGATCTCGAGGTTGGAGGGCTGGAACGATTCGTTGCCGTCGTCGAGATGCACCGCCTCAAGCGCCTCGACCACTTTCGCCAGCTTCGGCACTGGATTGTCGGCGCGGTGGGGGTAGGCGACATGACCTTGGGTGCCGGGGATCGTCACCCACATGTTGACCGAGCCGCGCCGCCCGATCTTGACGATGTCGCCCAGCCGCGCCTCGCTGGTCGGCTCGCCGATTAGGATCATGTCCGGGCGGATGGCACGCGCCGCCATCCATTCCATCAGCTTCGGCGTGCCGAAGGTGGCGGGACCTTCCTCGTCGCCGGTGACGATCAGGCTGATCGTGCCGGGATGATCCAGGAGCTCGGCGCAGGCGGCGACGAACGCGGCGATCCCACCCTTCATGTCGACGACGCCGCGGCCGTGCAGCAAACCGCCGCGGATTTCCGGCACGAACGGGTCGCTCGACCAGCCGTCGCCCGCGGGCACTACGTCGAGATGGCCGGCGAAGCCGAAATGCGGCGCGCTGGAGCCCCGGCTGGCATAGAGGTTCTCGACCGGCCCGTCCGGGGCTTCGCCGAGGACGAAGCGGTGGACCTCGAAGCCGATTCCAACCAGCGCCTCCTCCAGCACGTCGAACACCTCGCCGGTCGCGGGGGTGACGCTCGGGCAGGCGGCGAGGCGGCGGGTCAGCTCGACGGGATCGATTGCGGCGGTCATCTCGCCCGCCTAGCATCGCGCCCCGGAGAAAAGCCATGCCGAAGCTCGACCTTGACGCGATCGAACCGACCAACCGCACCAGCTATCCGGCGCCCTTCGCGGCCGAGATGGGCCGGCGCTGGTATCGCCGTCTCGCTTCCCCCGCCGGCCTCACCGATTTCGGAGTCAGCCATGTCGTGCTGCAACCGGGCGGCGTATCGAGCCAGCGCCACTGGCACGACGAGGTGGACGAGTTCCTGGTTGTCGTGAGCGGAGAGGCGGTGCTGGTCGAGGATGATGGGGAGACTATGCTGCGCGCTGGCGATTGCGCCGCCTTTCCGAAGGGCGCGGCCAACGGCCATCACCTCGTCAATCGCGGCAATTCGGACTGCGTCTTCATCTGCGTCGGCAGCCCCGATGCCGGCAATTGCCACTATCCAGACGTCGATCTCATCTGGGACGGCGAGGTCGGCGTCTATCGCCGCAAGAACGGCACGCCTTACGTCTGAGGCGTCTCATATTGCTCGATCACCCAGGGCTCTTCCTGGGCCGCCTCGATCCACTGCTTCATCCAGGCGAGATCGAGGATCGCTTCCATGTAAGCGGCGGCGAAGCGGGGGACGGGCACGGAATAGGTGACGAAGCGGGTGACGACCGGCGCGAACATGATGTCGGCCGCGCCGAACTCGCCGAACAGGTACGGTCCGCCGCCGCCGTGGCGGGCGCGGGCCTGCGCCCAGAGCTCGAGGATGCGGATGATCTCCGCGCGGACCGGCTCCTTCACTTCCTGCGTCGGGAATTGCTTGCGCACGTTCATCGACAGCTCGCGGCGCAGGTTCGGGTAGGAGCTGTGCATCTCCGCCGCCATCGATCGCGCCATGCCGCGCGCGGCGTCGTCCTTGGGCCAGAAGCGGGCGCGGTCGGTCTTGTCGGCGAGCCATTCGATGATCGCGAGGCTGTCCCAGATCACGGTCTGGTCGTCCCACAGGATCGGCACCTTGCCGCCCGAGGGGGCGAACTCGTCGCCTTCGGTGCGCTTGTCCCACTCGGCGTCGAACATCGGCACCGTGATCTCTTCGAACGGCAGGCCCGACTGCTTGCACGCGAGCCAGCCGCGCAGCGACCAGGAGGAATAGGCCTTGTTGCCGATGATGAGCTTGAGCACGTCCGCTCCCAGGTGAATCAGGCGAGCGACGCCTCTAGCACCGCCGTCCGCAGCCGGTCCATGCCGAGGCCCTTCTCGCTCGAGGTGGCGATGATTTCCGGGTGCGCGGCCGGGTGGAGGCGCGCCTCCTCGGCCGTCGCCTGCTCGACCTCGGCCAGATCGCTCGCCTTGATCTTGTCCGCCTTGGTCAGGACGAGGCGATAGCTGACCGCTGCGTCGTCGAGCATCTTCATCAGCTCACGGTCGATTTCCTTGATGCCGTGCCGCGCGTCGATCAGGAGCAAGGTGCGCTTCAGCACCTGGCGGCCGCGCAGATAATCGTTGACCAGGAAGCGCCACTTGCGCGCCATGTCCTTCGGCGCCTTGGCGAAGCCGTAGCCGGGCATGTCGACCAATCGGAGCCGCACCGGATCGCCGACCTCGAAAATGTTGAGCTCCTGCGTTCGGCCCGGCGTGTTCGAGGTGCGCGCGAGGCTGGAGCGGTTGGTCAGCCGGTTGAGCAGCGACGATTTGCCGACGTTGGAGCGCCCAGCGAAGGCAATTTCGGGCGCGTCTGGATCGGGCAGGAAACGGAGTTCGGGAGCGGATTTGAGGAACAAGACCGGCCCGGCGAAGAGCTTCCGGGCCGTCTCGTCCAGCGCCGTTTCGTCGCCGCTCACCGCGATCGCTTCGATTTCCTGGCCGGCGCGGGCGGCGGCGGGGGAGGCGGGCTGGGCAGTGCCGGCGCCGGCAAGGGCTGCTTGAGCGCCGGATGCTTGCTGTAGAGCCAGCGCTGCTGGGCGATCGAGATGATGTTGTTGGTCACCCAATAAAGCTGCAGGCCCGCCGCGAAGGTCGCCATCACGAACATCAGGATCCACGGCATCAGCGCGAAAATCTGGCGCTGCACCGGGTCGGGCATTTGCGGATTGAGCCGGAATTGCAGCCACATCGTGATGCCGAGCAGGATCGGCAGCACCCCGACGGCGAGGATCGAAGGCGGCGTAAAGGGCAAGTAGCCGAACAAATTGACAGGGGTCAGCGGATCGGGCGCGGCGAGATCGCGGATCCACAGTGCGAACGGCTCGTGCCGCATCTCCACCGAGAGCATCAGCACCTTGTAAAGCGCGTAGAAGATCGGAATCTGGATGAGAATCGGCAGGCAACCGGCGACGGGATTTACCTTTTCCTCGCGGTAGAGCTTGAGCATCTCCTCCTGCAGCTTCGCCCGGTCGTCGGCGTAGCGCTCCTGGAGCGCCTTCTGCTTGGGCTGGATCGCGCGCATCGACGCCATCGAGGAGAACTGCTTCTGCGCGATCGGGAAGAGGAGGAGGCGGACGATCACCGTCAGCAGGATGATGGCGACGCCGAAATTGCCGACCTGCGCGAACAGCCAGTTGAGCAGCGAGAAGATCGGTTTCATGAACCATTCGAACCAGCCCCAGTCGATCGCCTGCTCGAGCGGTGTGCCGAGGCTTTCGGAATAGCTCTCCAGCAGCCCGATCTCTTTCGCGCCGGCGAAAAGGTGGGAGACGTAGCGGGTGGCCTGACCGGGGGCGACGATGGTCGCGGGCGCGACATAGTCGGCCTGGAAGGCGTTGGTCGCGCGATTGTGCACCAATTGCGCCTGCACGGCACTGTTCTGCGCCGGGATGACCGCCGCCAGCCAGTAGGTATCCGCGAAGCCAATCCAGCCGCCGGTCGAATTGAAGCCGACTCGGCCCGCTTCGCTCACCGTGTCGTAATTGTTGCCATAGTCGGCGGCGCCGTCGAACACGCCCATCGGGCCGACATGCATCGTCCAGCCGTCAAACTCGCGCTCGCGCAGGCCGCCCACGCGGCTGACCAGCGCATAGGGCCGCGCCCCGATCGCGCCGGCACCGCGATTGATGACGCGCTGCTCGATCGTGAACAGGTAAGCATCGTCGACCGACAGCAGGATCTGGAAGATCTGCCCTTGGCCGTTATTCCAGCTCAGGGTCACGGGGCTCGACGGCGTCAGCCGTTCGCCGCTCGCCTGCCAGCGCGTCGACGGGCCGGGCAGCGTGACGCCTTCGCCCGACCAGCCGAACTGGCTGAAATAGGCATCGGGTGCGCCGGCCGGCGAGAACAGCCGGATCGGCGGCGAATTGGCGGCTATGGTCTGGTGATGGGTGGTGAGGACGAGATCGTCGATCCGCGCGCCGTCGAGATTGATCGAGCCGCGCAGATGCGGCGTTTCGATGGGGATTCGGGGGGTCTCGCCGAGCACCGCCCGGCGGTCGCGAATCGCGGCGGGCGCATCGGCGGTGGGGTCCGCCTTCGGCTGCGGCAAGGGAATCTGGCGGCCGTCCTCGATCCTGGTCGATGGTTCGCGCGCGGTCGGGAACCAGGTTTCGGTGATCAGGCCCCAGCCCAGGAGGACGATCATCGACAGGACGATCGCCAGGATCATGTTCTTATTGTCGCTCACCTGATGATCATTCCTTCTCGGGCACTGGATCGTAGCCGGAGCCCCCCCAGGGGTGGCATCGAAGCAGGCGCCTGGCCGCCAGCCAGCTCCCGCGGAGCGCGCCATAGCGGGAAAGCGCGGTGATTGCATAGGCCGAGCAGCTCGGCTGGTAGCGGCAGCTTGGCGGCAGCACGCGCGATGGGCCCAATTGCCAGCCGCGCGCGATCAGGATGAGCAGCTTCGCGATCACTTGCGCACCTTGGCGATCGCACGCCGGAGATCGGCAGCGAGCTGCTCGAACGGCCGCTCGATCCCGCCTTGCCGGCCGATCAGGACATGGTCCGCGCCCGCGATTCCCGCCTCGGGGAGGACCAGGCGGGCGAGCTCGCGAAAGCGGCGCTTCATCCGGTTGCGGACGACGGCGCCGCCGACCTTCTTAGAGACGGTGAGGCCAAGCCGCATCGCGGGATCATCGTCGCCGCGCGGGCGGACGAGGAGGACGAAGCCAGGGGTGGGCGCGCGAAACCCGCCGTTCGCGGCCAGGAAGTCCGCGCGGCGGGTCAGCTTGCCGATATTGGGCGTGTTTAGGCCGACAGCTTCTTGCGGCCGCGGTTGCGGCGCGCGGCCAGAATCTTGCGGCCGCCGACGGTCGCCGTCCGGGCGCGGAAGCCGTGCCGGCGCTTGCGCACGAGATTGCTCGGCTGGAAGGTGCGCTTCATCGCTCATTCCTCGTAGATCGAAGACGAAAGAAAACGGCCGCGCAAGGCGGCCTCGTTGCGGGCGCCGATACGCAAAGCCCGGCGCGAAGTCAATCGGAGACGCTTGCATCCGCCCCGTCACGCTGGCGATTCTCCTCGCGGCGGCGGGCGCTCAGCCGACGCAGGCTCCAGTCGGCCCATCGCCCCTTGTTCGGGTGCCTGCGTTTGAAGCGCACGTAGAGCCGCTTCGCCCATTCGCTATATTTGAGGACGAGGCCGAAGCCGAAGGCGAAAACGATGATCCCGCCGGGCCCGGGGATCGCCCCGACCAGCGGCGAGACGATGATCATGAGGACACCGAGCAGGAACAACCCCTGCTTGACGACGGGAACGCGGCCCCAGGCCAGCCATTTCTGCCGGATTCTCATCGCCGCCAATGTGGTCACGCCGCGCCGATTGTGCAAATGCGCTCGCCACTCGACTTCACGCGAGCATCCCTCCAAAACGGCGCCATAACGGGGGAGGGGCATTTGGTCGCGCACGTCGCCACGGTGGCGTTTCTCGGGCTGGAGGCGCGGGCCGTCGAGGTCCAGGTCCAGATCGCTTCCGGTCTGCCCAAGTTCCTCGTCGTCGGCTTGCCCGACAAGGCGGTGGCCGAGAGCCGCGAGCGGGTCCACGCGGCGCTCGCCGCGATCGGCCTCTCGCTGCCGCCTAAGCGGATCACGGTGAACCTCTCGCCCGCCGACCTTCCCAAGGAGGGCTCGCATTATGACTTGCCGATCGCGTTGGGCCTGCTTGCGGCGATGGGCGCGGTCGATGCCGAGACATTGGCCGCCTATGTCGCGGTCGGCGAGCTCAGCCTCGACGGCCGGATCGCGCCGTCGCCGGGCGTGCTGCTCGCCGCGATCCATGCCTCCTCGCGCGAACTCGGCCTGATCTGTCCCGGCGCGCAGGGGCCGGAAGCGGCCTGGGCGGGCAGGATCGAGGTGGTCGCGGCGCCCGACCTGATCGCCTTGCTCAATCACCTGCGCGGCAGCGCCGTGCTGACGCCGCCCGAGCCGGGCGTCGCCGACCCGCCGGGCTTCGGCCCCGATCTGGCGCAAGTAAAAGGGCAAGAGACCGCCAAACGCGCGCTCGAGATCGCCGCGGCGGGTGGGCACAATTTGCTGATGACCGGGCCTCCCGGCGCGGGCAAATCCTTGCTCGCGGCCTGCATGCCGGGAATCCTTCCCGAGCTGACGCCGTCGGAAGCGCTCGAAGTCTCGATGATCGCCTCGGTCGCGGGGGAGCTGCGCGACGGTCGGCTGATCCGCACCCGGCCGTTTCGCGCACCCCATCACAGCGCCTCGATGCCGGCGTTGGTCGGCGGCGGCCTCAAAGTGCGTCCTGGCGAGGTCAGCCTCGCGCATTTGGGGGTGCTGTTTCTGGATGAGTTGCCCGAGTTCCAACGCGCCGTACTCGATTCGCTCCGCCAGCCGCTCGAGACCGGCACGGTCCAGGTCGCCCGCGCCAACGCACACGTTACCTTTCCCGCTCGCGTGCAACTCGTTGCTGCCATGAATCCGTGCAGGTGTGGCCATTTGGGCGACCCTGCGCTCGCCTGCAGCCGCGCGCCGCGCTGCGCGGCCGACTATCAGGCCAAGGTCTCGGGGCCGCTGCTCGACCGCATCGACATCCATGTCGACGTCGCGTCGGTCGCCGCCGCCGATCTCGTATTGCCGCCGCCCGCCGAGGGTTCGGCCGAGGTGGCGAAGCGCGTCGCCGCCGCGCGCGCGATCCAGACCGCGCGCTACGACGGCAAGGGCGTGCGCACCAATGCCGAGGCGGACGGCGAGCTGCTCGACGCCGTCGCCACTCCCGACGAGCCCGGCCGCCGCCTGCTCGCCCAGGCGGCCGAGGCGATGCGGCTCTCGGCGCGTGGTTATCACCGGGTGATGCGGGTCGCGCGCACCATCGCGGACCTCGCGGGAAGCGAGGGTGTCGGGCGAGTCCATGTCGCGGAAGCGCTCAGCTATCGGCGGCAGGCGCCGAGGAACTGAGGGGTCAGGAGCCGCGCATGATCCGCACGCCGCCTTGATAGGTGACGCGCGGGGCCCGGCGCACCGGCTCGGCGCGGGGCTGCGAACGGCTGGAGGCTTGGGTCGCGGTCGGGCGGCTGGAGCCGCCGCTGATCGTTCGGAAGGTGACCGGGCGCTCGACGACGGGGATTTCGACCAGCTCGACGGGCGCGTAGCGGTCGCGCGCGGGGCGATTGCGGCGCAGGCCGCGGCTCTCGCTCCGCACGGGAATCGCGCCCGCCTCAGGTTCGTCCTCCGACGGCGCCTGATAAAAGGCGTCGGTCGTGCCGCTGCCGGGGGTGCGGTAGAAGATATGCGCGCCCAGAGTGAGCTGCGGGACCAGGCTCGGCGCCCAATAGGGCCGGATCGCGGTGGTGTGATAATGGGTGGCGAGGCCGACCGGGCGGTAGACGTTGCCGCGCAGCGCCGCCGCCGCGATCTCCCGCGCCTACTCCCAGGCATAAGGCTCAATCCCGTAGCCGAGCGAGCCGTCGCAGGTGAAGCTGAACTGGCAGCCCGTGGCCCGGTGCGCGCCCTGATAGACGACGCCGCAGACGCTGTTCGGATAATTGGGGTGGCGGACGCGGTTGAGCACCACCTGCGCGACCGCGCGCTGGCCGTTTGCCGACTGGTTGCGCGCCTCGTAATAGACCGCCTGGGTGAGGCATTCGAGGGCGCGATCGAAGGCCGCGGCGTTGCGCGGGGCGGCGAAGGGCTCCGCCGCCTCGAGAGCGAGCGCTGGCGGCGCCGCGAACGCGGCGAGCAGGACCACGCCTGAAAGAATGAAAGTACGCATGCCCGACCCCGATCCCGCTGATCGGGACGGGGCCTAGCGGCGGAGTCTTGGCATGCGGTTAATGGACGGGCGCCGCCCCCTAGTTCGAATTGGCCGGCTGGCTCGGCTGGCTGGGGGGTTCGATGTTGATGTCCGGCAGCTCGACATTGGGCGCCTCGACGTTGACGTTCACGTTCATCTCGTCGGCCGCCTTCTCGAAATAGCCGCCGAAGAAAAAGAAGGCGAGCGCGCCGAGCACGAA
Source organism: Sphingosinicella sp. (assembly GCF_052387495.1). Classification (GTDB taxonomy): domain Bacteria; phylum Pseudomonadota; class Alphaproteobacteria; order Sphingomonadales; family Sphingomonadaceae; genus Allosphingosinicella. Next base: position 16,660 of record NZ_JBQTJC010000101.1, read on the forward strand.
CAAAGCGACGATCGCGGCGACGACGCCACCCCCGCCGCCGTTCCGCTCGCCGGTCTGGATGATCGTCGTCTCGCGCTCCACCGGGCGCTCCACCGGCCGTTCGGGTTCGTCCATCGCTCTCGCTCCAAATTGTTGCGCTGCCAGAACGCTGCCGCGCGCGCGCCGGTTCCGGCGAAAGGCGGTTAATCGGGGCTGGACATGCTCCCTTGCAGCCGGTTCTATCCCGGCAACCAGCAAGGGGGAAATCATGACCGCCGAAACGCCATCCGCCGACCGCCGCACCATCCTCAAGGCCGCCGCCGCCTCGGCCGCCCTGCTCGCGCCCGGCGCCGGCCTCGCGCAGAGCCGCCGCGATGCCGACCGCGAGGCGATCCGCGCCGCGGTCGATGCGGGCTACGAGGATTCGGTCCGCCGCCTGCGCGAATGGATCGCGCTGCCGACGATCGCCGCCGAGCGGCTCAACATCGACGAGGGCGTGCAGCACATGTCGCGGCTCGCCACCGAGGCGGGCTTCACCGGGGTGCGCGCGGTGCCGACCGGCGGCATCCCCGCGGTGTTCGGCGTGCTCGACGCGGGCGCGCGGCGCACCGTCGGCATCTATTTCATGTACGACGTCAAGCAATACGACCCGGCCGAATGGGCCTCGCCGCCACTCGAGGGGCGGATCTTCGATCACCCGCTCGGCCGCGCGATTCGCGGGCGGGGCGCGACCAACCAGAAGGGGCCGGAAAGCGCCTTCCTCGCCGCGCTCCACGCCTTCCGCGCCTCGGGCCGGCGGCTGCCGGTCAACCTCGTCCTGCTCGCCGAGGGCGAGGAGGAGATCGGCTCGCCGAACTTCATAAATACTATGCGCGATCCGGAAGTGCTCGCCGCGATGCGCCGCGCCGAGGGCGTGATCATCCCCAGCAACGGCCAGGCGCCGAACGGCTCGGCGAGCATCACGCTCGGCGCCAAGGGCATCATCGAGCTCGAGCTGGTCGCTTCGGGCGAGCGCTGGGGCCGGGGTCCCGCGCGCGACATCCATTCGAGCCTGAAAGCGCAGGTCGACAGCCCGGTCTGGCACCTCGTCGAGGCGCTGAAGACGCTGACCACCGATCACGGCAACACCCCGGCGATCGAGGGCTGGTTCGAGCATGTCCGTCCGCTCACGGCGCGCGAGCGGGCGCTGATCGCCGAAGCGGCGCGCACCCGGAGCGAGGAGGAGGTGAAGCGCTCGCTCGGCGTGCAGCGCTGGATCGACGATCTGCCCTGGCGCGAGTCGCTCGAGCGGCTCGCCTCGCAGCCGACGGTCAATATCGAGGGGCTGGTCGCGGGCTATACCGGGCCGGGCGGCAAGACCATCCTGCCCGCGCGCGGCGTCGCCAAGCTCGACCTCAGGCTGGTGCCGAACATGACCGTGGCCGACGCGCTGCCCAAGCTCAGGCGGCATCTCGAACGGCACGGCTTCGGCGACATCGAGGTCAACATGTCCGGTGGCTACGACCCGACCGAGACCGCCGAGGACAGCAACGTGATCCGCGCCCAGCAGGCGGTCTATACCCGCGGCAATGTCGAATTCTCGCTGTTCCCGCGCAGCGCCGGCTCGTGGCCGGGCTTCGTCTTCACCGGCGAGCCGCTGCGCAAGCCCGCCGGTCAGTTCGGCCTCGGCCACGGCAGCGGCGCCCATGCCCCGGACGAGTATATGATCCTCGAAAGCAGCAATCCCCGCGTCGCCGGCTTCCGTGAGGCGGCGATGGGCTATGTCGACTTCCTCTACGAAATGGCGACGATCTGAGGGGCGGACCGGCACGAAGGTCACGGTTGCAGCGGATTCGGCGAGATTTTCGGGCCGGCGAGGGGCGGATCGCCGCCGCCGGCGCCGCCTTTTCCCTCGGAGAGCCGGGCCGCGAAGGCGTCGGCGAGGCCTGTCATGAAGTAAGCGACTTCGCCGCGCAGGCTTTCGCCTAGCTCGGCGACATCGGCGGCGACCTGCTTGTCGATCTTGCGTTCGAGCCGCGCGAGCAGCGGGGCGAGGCCGGCGGCGCGGCCATATTTCTCCGGCTGCTCGGCGGCGAGCAGCTTGAGCAGCGCGCTGTCCGACAGGCGCCGGCGGGTGTGGCTGAGCTTGCCATAGGCGTAGACCGGCTCCTCGATGCCCGCGACGCCGCGCTCGAAGGCGGCGAGCTCGAGCGGCATGTTGGAGATCCCCCGGGCCAGATCCCAGTCGCGCGCGAACTCGGGGTCGCGGTCGCGATGGCGATAGGCGGTGCGCGTGGAGATGCCGACCAGCGCGCTGGCGGTGATCACGGAATCCCCCCGGCGCAGCGCGACCAGGAACAGCCGCTTGCGCTCGGCGGAAAAGCCGTCGTGCCGTGGCCGCGGGGCGCGGCGGCTCTCGGTTTCGGTGTCGTTCCCGGACATGCCCTTGCTCCTGCCGACTCGACCGGAAGGCAAGCAGGCGAAATCCTACATTGCAAGCAAAAATGTTCTTATTATGTTCTAATGACAAAGTCACCCACCCTGCACCTTTCCTCCACAGAAGAGGACAGCCCTTCGACAAGCTCAGGGCGAACGGTGGTGTTTCATCCCCGAGAAACATACCCTAGATCAATGTCTTGCGTGCCATGCTTGAGACGGCATTTGCGAAGGCGGCTCCCGCGCCGGGATCATATTCGAGGTAGAGGTCGGGCTCGACCAGCTCGAGCTCCATCAGCACCGGCGCGCCGTCGAGGCCGCGGACGAGGTCGACGCGGGCATAGAGGAGGGGCTCGTCGACCTGGGCGAGGATCGCCTCGGCCGCCACGCGTTCGTCGGGCGCGGGGTCGTGGCGCGTGATGATACCGTCATATTCGGGCTGGACGCGGAACTCGCCGGGCTGAGGCCGCTTGCTTATGGCGTGGCTGAAGGCGCCGCCGAAATAGAGCAGCGACAATTCGCCCGTCTCCGCGATCGCGGGGAGGAAGGGCTGGATCATCGCCGGGCCGGTCGGGCCGCCGTCGAGCGGGGCGCCGGGGGACCAGCGGATCGTCTGCCAGGCCGAGGCGGAGACTTGCGGCTTGGCGATGAGGCGGTCGGTGCCGAAGGCTACCGCCGCGTCGTGCAGGGGCGCTTCGTCGAGTCGGTCGGCGTAGCGGGTCGGCACGACCGGGGCGCCGCGCGCGGCGAGGCGGCCGAGATAGGTCTTGTCCGCGTTCCAGCGCAGGACCTCGGGCGGATTCCAGAGGTTGACGCCCTCCGCCTCCCAGCGGTTGACCGCCGCGCGCCACTCGGCGCCCGCGCGGTGATAGCCCCAGGCGAGCAGCGGCATCACCAGATCGAAGGCGCCGCGTTCGTCCGCCGCCACCCAGCTGCGGGTCTCGACGGTCATGCCGGCGCGCTCCAGCGGGGCGGCATTCTGTGCCACCACCTCGCGCCAGCGCGTCAGATAGCCTTCGTCCGCCGGATCCGGCGACAGGATCGCGATCCTCATGCTTCGGGCAGGAACTCCGGCACCGAGAGGTAGCGCTCGCCGGTGTCGTAGTTGAAGCCGAGGATGCGCTTGCCGGGGCCGAGCTCGGCGAGCTTCTGGCGGATCGCGTCCAGCGTCGCGCCCGAGCTGATCCCGACCAGCACGCCCTCCTCGCGCGCGGCGCGCCGGGCCATCTCCTTGGCGTCGTTGGGTGCGACCTGGATGATCCCGTCGAGCCGGCTCGTGTCCATGATCGCAGGGACGAAGCCGGCGCCGATGCCCTGGATCGGGTGCGGGCCGGGATCGCCGCCGGAAAGGACCGGGGAGAGGGTCGGCTCGACCGAGAAGACCTGAAGGCTTGGCCATTCGGCTTTCAG
>NZ_JBQTJC010000102.1:0-6019 GCF_052387495.1 Sphingosinicella sp.
GCTGGCGGCCTTGGTCGTCATCCTGATGACGCTCGACCTGCTCGGCAATTCGGGCGAGATTCTCGCCGTCCCGGGCAATGGCGATGCGGAGCTCTGGCGCTATGTCAGCCTGCGGCTGCCGCAGCTCGTCAACAGGTTCCTGCCCTTCTCGGTGCTGCTCGGCACCCTGATCACGCTCGCGACGCTCAAGCAGCATAGCGCGAGCGTCTCGATGTAGGCGGCTGGCATCTCGGCGCACCAGATCATCGCGCCGCTCATCCTCTCCGCCATCCTGGTCGCCCTGCTCCATTTCGCCTTCAACGAGCGCGTCGTCACCCGCGCCACTGCAGCGCTCGACGCCTGGGAATCCGCCGAATGGCAAAATGTGCCGCAGGCGAGCGGAGGCCAGAGCGACGTCGCCCTGATCCACCGCGACGACCTCATCTTCGTCCGCCGGGTCAGCGGCGGGGGGGATGAGGTTCGCCTTGCCGGCGTCACCATCTACGAGCGCGAGGGCGGGACGCTGCGCCGCATCATCGAAGCGGAGAGCGGCGCGCGCGCCGCCGGCGGCTGGCTGCTGCGCAACGTTGCCGCCTTCAGCGTCGACACGGGGCAGCAGGGGCGCCTCGCCAGCCTCACCTTCGGCCCCGATATCCGCCCCGATCAGTTCACCCTTGCCCGCGTCGATCCCGACGAGGAGGATTTCTGGACCCTGCGTCGCTCGATCGCCGAGCTTCGCGCGGTCGACCGCCCGACGGAATCGCTCGAGGCAAACCTCTGGCGCAAGATCGCGAGCCCGATGTCGTCGATCCTCATGCCCCTGCTCGCCGCCGTCGCCGCCTTCGGCCTCGCCCGCTCAGGCGCGCTCTTCGCCCGGGCGGTGATCGGCATGGCGCTCGGCTTCGCTTATTTCGTCGCCGACAATTTCGCCCTCGCGATGGGCAATTTCGGCGCCTATTCGCCCTTGCTCGCCGCCTGGGGGCCATTCGTTCTCTTCATGCTGGTCGGCGAGGCGGTGTTGATCCGGACCGAGGAGTGAGCGAGCCGACGCCGCCGGCCGAGCCTGCGGTCACCCGCGGCGAGGTCGCGCGCGGCGCCTTCCTCGCCGGCCTGTCGCGCGCCGGCGCCTTCATCGAGGCGATCGCCCAGCCCATCTACATCGCCCTGTTCGGCCTCGCCGGCTATGGGATCTACGTCGTGCTCTGGGGCGCGATCAGCCTGCTCACCAACCTGCTCGACCTGTCGATGACCGCGGCGCTGCAGCGGATCGTGCCGACCAGCGACGAGGAGCGGGCGCACGGCGCGGTCAAGCTCGCTTTGCTTGCCACCGTGATTCCGGCCGCGCTGGTGGCACTGCTCGTCTCGCTCAACGCGGAAACGATCGCGGGGATATTCTCGGCGGCGCCGGAAGACGAAGCGCGCCTGCCCGGCGCCATCGCAACGTTCGTCGGGGCATTGCCGCTCTGGACCTGCTTCTAGGTCGCGACCTCGGCGGCCCGTGCCCGCCGCGCCTTCGGTCCTGAGATCCGCCTCCGAATCCTGTGGGAGCAATTGGCGCGCGTGCTATTCGCGCTCGGCTTCTTCCTGCTCGGCTTCCAGAGCGTCGGGCTGATGGCCGCCCACCTCTCCTCGCTGTTGCTCACGGCGCTGCTCTGTCTGCCGCTGCTCGCCCGCTATTACGACCTCGGCCGGCTGGCCCGCGCCCGCATTCCGGGCCGGCTCGCGAGGGATCTGCTCCTCTCGGGCATCGCGTTGCTCCCGTCGAATGTCGCGCGGCGGGCGCTGATCGACGCGCCGCCGCTGCTGATCAACCTGATGCTCCCCGGCGCGCGCGGCGCGCAGGCGGCGGGCCTGTTCGAGATCGCGCGCAAGCTCTCGACCGTGCCCTATATCGTCCGCCAGTCCTTCCAATATGTGCTGGCGCCCTTGTCCTCGGCGCAGGCGCATGCCGATCGCAAGCAGATCGAGCCACTCTACCATTTCGCCGCCCGAGTCTCGACCGCTTTGGTCGTCCCGCTCGCCGGGCTGATGACTTTCACCGGCGCCGACGTGCTCAGCGTCTACAAGAGCGAGGCGATGGCGGCGCTGCCTCTGCTCGGGCTGCTCTGCGCCGCCCGCGCCGCCGAGGCGATCGCCGGCCCGGCCGGTACGATCGTCGAGATGATCGGCCATCGTGCATTGCCGCTGCTCAACAGCCTGATCGCGGTGCTGCTCTGGTTCGTCCTGGCCGTTCTGCTCGTACCGACGCACGAGGCCTGGGGCATGGCGATCGCGGTTTCGGTCGCGATCGTCGCCTCGACCTATGCCGCCGCGGTCGAGCTCCAGATCAGCGACCGGCTGATCCCGTTCGACCGCAAGCTCGTGCAGGGACTCGGCGTGGCGCTGGCCGGCGTCGGCGCCATGGCGCTGATCGAGCATCTCTTCGGAGGCCCGACGCGCTTCTCGCTCAACATGACGGCTTGGGCGATCACGTCGTGGCTCGCGCTTCGCTATGGCCTGACCCGCGAGGACCGGCTCGCTTTGGGCGGCCTGTCGCGCCAGCTGCGGCTGGTCTAAGGAGCCGGCCATGGAGACCAATCCCGTTCTCGCCTACGGCGCCTGGCTTGCTGAGGCGCCCGACGACTGGCCCGAAGCGGCGCGGGAGGCCGCGCACCGCCAGTTCATCGATGTGATCGGCGTGATGATTCCCGGCGCGGTCGAGCCGGTCACGCGGCGCGTCTTCGCCACCGTCAAGGGCTGGGGGACGGGGCCTTCGACCGCGATTGGATTCGGCGCGTCCCTGGCCCCTCCCTGGGACGCTTTGGTCAACGGGACAGCCGCTCACGCGCTCGATTTCGACGACAATTTCGATCCGGCCAAGGCGCACGCCACCGCCGTGCTCGCGCCCGCCATCCTCGCCCTTGCCGAAGCGGAAGGCGTGAGCGGCGCTGCCTGCATCGATGCCTATATCGCCGGCCTGCAGATCCTGGGTCGCGTTGGTCAGGGCGTGAATCCCGCGCATCGCAACCGCGGCTGGCACGCTACCGCTACGGTCGGCGCGATCGGCGCCGCCGCCGCATGCGCCCGACTGCTGCAGCTCGACGCGCAACGCGCCGGTCATGCCGTCTCGATGGCGACCAGCATGGCGGCCGGCTTCATGTCGCAATTCGGCACGATGGCCAAGCCGCTCCACGCCGGTCTCGCGGCCAAGTCGGGCGTGCTCGCGGCCGGTCTCGCGCGGGAAGGGATCGACGCCGGGCTAGATACGCTGGACGGCCCGACAGGAATGAACCGATTGATGGTCGGCCCTGACTACAAGCAGCTGCGCGACACGCTGACCCATGTGGAGCACGGTCAGAATCTGCGGTTCGAAACGCAGTCCATTGGCGACCCGCTGCTTATCCTATCCAGCGGCTTTCGCGTGAAACGCTTCCCCAATTGCGGCTCCGCACACCGGGCGATGGACGGTATTTTAACATTGAAACAATCCTATAATTTCGTGCTAGATGAGGTGAATAGCGTCGATATCTATGCTCCCGTCTCGCATCTCAACAACTTGATGTACGAGAATCCGCGGGACGCGCTGCAAGCCAAGTTCAGCCTGGAATATGGCGTCGCCTGCGCGCTCGCCACGGGCAATTGCACGCTCGCCGACTTCACCGATGAGGCGGCCCGCCGCCCCGAAATCAGCGCGCTCTATCCCCGCATCCACCGCCATCCGGTCGACAAGGCCGAGGGAGAGTTCCCGACCGAGGTGCACGTGCAGCTGGCGGACGGTCGGAAGCTCGAGATGGCGGTGGCCATGCCCGCCGGCAGCCTCGCGGCGCCGTTCACGCTAGATCAGGTCTGGGCGAAGCTGGACGGATGCGCCGCCGGCCTGTTGGGCGCCGAATCCCACGACGCACTGCGCGTAGCGCTGGCAAAAATACCACAATTGCCGAACATTACGCCGCTCATGGCGCCGCTCGCCGGGCCCTTCCCTTCCTAAGTGCAGCGCGCGGCGCTAGGAAATTCGCATGGGGGACAAAAGCTACACCGCGCTGGTGCTCGCCGCCAGCCGCGGCAATCTCGATCCGCTCGCGCAAGCTGGCGGGGTCAGCCACAAATGCTTCATCGATATCGCCGGCGAGCCGATGCTACGCCGGGTCGTGCGCGCGGTGCTGGAGTCAGGCCGCATCGGAAGCACGATCGTCGCGATCGAGGCCGAGGCGTTGGAGGAAGCCAAGGCGATTCTCGCGTCGCTGCCGGGCTCGGAGTCGCTCGAATATGCCCCGAGCCGCGAGAATATCGGCGCCAGCGTCGCCGCCGTGGCGAGCGAGGAGATGCTCCCGCTCGTCATCACGACCGGCGACAACGCCCTGCACACGGCCGAGATGGTCCGCTATTTCTGTGATGCGCTCGACGACGTGAGGGAGGATGCCGCGCTCGGCCTGACCCCCGCTTCCTACGTGCTCGAGAAATATCCGGAAGGGAACCGCGCATTCCACCGCTTCCGCGACGGTGCCTTTTCGAGCTGCAACATCTACGCCCTCTTGAACGAGAGAGCGTTGGAGGCGCCGCGCGTGTTCAATTCGGGCGGTCAGTTCGGCAAGAAGCCGCGGCGGTTGATCGGGGCGTTCGGGATGTTCGCCTTTCTGCTCTACAAGAGCCGGCTGTTCACGCTGCGGACGGTGCTGAAGGCGTTGTCGCGGACGGTGGGGGTGCGGACCGCGCCGGTGCTGATGCCCTTCGCGGAAGCGCCGATCGACGTCGACCGCCCGGTCGACCGGGACCTTGCCAACCGCATCATCCGGGCCCGGGAAACGAGCTGAACGGTACCGCAGCCGCGACGACCGGTAGGCCGACCGGGACCTCGCCAGCCGCCTCGCCGCCGCGCGCGAACAGGCCTGAATCGCGGCACGCGTCGCCGCACCGCCCAAAAACCGCCTTATTGCAATTCCATGACCATGCCCGATATGCGCGCGGAAAAGCGCTCCCCTGAGGGGCCGCGGCGCGTTACAAGGACATTGGAAGAACCGACGTGAAGACCGCCCAAACTCTGCGCCCCTCCTTCTGGCGACGCGAGCATCATCTCGACAAGATGACCCTGCGCGAGCTCGTCATCGCCTATTTCCAATACCCGGCGATCATCGCCTATCTGACGCTCGCCATTGCCAGCGTCGCGGGCTGGGTCTGGCGGCCGGCGCCGCTCGCCGTGACGCTCGCCAGCGTCGCCGCCGCGAGCCTCGCCTACCCGCTCTTCTGGTATCTGATCCACCGCTACGTCCTGCACAGCCGCTGGATGTGGCGCCACAAATGGGCGGCGCGGACCTGGAAGCGGATCCATTACGACCATCACCAGGACCCCAACCACCTCGAGGTCCTGTTCGGCGCGCTCCACACGACGCTGCCGACGATCGCGCTCGGCGTCTTTCCCTTGGGCTTCGCGATCGGCAGCCTGTGGGGCGGCTGGGCCAGCCAGGCGGCCTGGGGCGGCGGCTTCGCGGCGCTGGCGACCGGGCTCGTCACCACCTGCGTCTACGAATTCGTCCACTGCGTCCAGCATCTCGCCTACAAGCCCAAGAACAAGCGGCTCGCCGAGATGAAGCGCCGCCACATGGCGCACCATTTCCACGACGAGAACGGCAATTACGGGATCACCACCTTCTTCTGGGACAAGGTTTTCAACACCTGGTACGACCGCCCCGAGCGCCCCGAGAAGAGCCCGACCGTGTTCAACCTCGGCTACACGCCCGAGGTGGCGCGGGAATATCCCTATGTGGCGGAACTGTCGGGCGGCGTGGCGACGGGGCATCCGCGGCAGCGGGATCGGGGCTGACAAACACCCGATCGAGCAGTCGGAACATAAGTGGGTCCCCCCGGCGCCGGAGCGCCGGGGGCTCCGTCAGATCATGTGCGCGACGCCGATCAGGGCGAGGGCGCCGAGCAGCAGCCCGAGCCAGGGCAGCCAGGCGCGAAAGCCGGTGGCGAAATGCGCCGGATTGGCCTTCTTGAAGGCGACCGCCCGGGCCTCGAGATCGTGCTCGTAGACGGCCCGGGCGAGCTCGTCCGGATGGCCTCG
>NZ_JBQTJC010000103.1:0-4511 GCF_052387495.1 Sphingosinicella sp.
CCATGCTCTCCGGATCGTATCCGCGCACCTCGGCCCCGGCATCCTCCAGGGCCTGTACGATTGACAGCGACGGCGCGTCGCGCATGTCGTCGGTATTGGGCTTGAAAGCGAGGCCGAGCAGCGCGACCGTCTTGCCTCGCGCGTCGCCGCCCAGCGCCTGAATCACCTTGCGCCCCATCGCCCGCTTGCGCGCGTCGTTCACCTTCACGACCGCCTCGACGATCCGCAGCGGCGCCTCATTGTCTTCCGCCGTCTTCAGCAAGGCGAGGGTGTCCTTGGGAAAACAGGAACCGCCATAGCCCGGCCCGGCATGGAGGAACTTGGCACCGATCCGGCCGTCCAGACCGATACCGCGCGCGACGTCCTGCACGTCGCCGCCCACCGCCTCGCACAAATCGGCGATCTCGTTGATGAAGGTGATCTTGGTCGCGAGAAAGGCGTTGGCCGCATATTTGATCAGCTCGGCCGTGCGCCGCGAAGTGAACAGCAGCGGCGCCTTGTTGAGATAGAGCGGCCGGTAGACTTCGCGCATCACCTCCATCGCGGCTTCGTCCTCCGTTCCGACGACGATTCGGTCGGGATGCTTGAAATCCTCGATGGCGGCGCCCTCGCGAAGGAACTCCGGGTTGGACACGACCCAGGTCGCGGCGCCGGGCGCGGTTTCACGGACGATCCGCTCGACCTGGTCGCCGGTTCCCACCGGGACGGTCGATTTGGTGACGATGATCGCGGGGCCGGTCAGGGCGCCGGCGATCTCATGCGCCGCGCTATGGACGTAGGTGAGGTCGGCATGACCGTCGCCGCGCCGCGAGGGCGTGCCGACGGCAATGAAAATCGCTTCCGCGCCGTCCACCGCTCTGCGCAGGTCCGTCGTAAACGAAAGGCGCCCACCGGCAACGTTGCGCGCGACGAGCTGGTCGAGGCCCGGTTCGAAGATCGGCATGACGCCGTTCTCGAGCGCCGCGATCTTGTTCGCGTCCTTGTCGACGCAAACGACATCATGGCCGAAGTCCGAGAAGCAGGCGCCGGACACCAGCCCGACATAGCCGGTCCCGATAATGGCAATGCGCATCGCGCTTCCTTGGCAGCGGTCGACGGCCGGGGGTTATCAAAGCAGTGGACGGAGCGATAGGGCGGGAATTGCCCGCGCCATCGCGCGCGACTCTCCAGTGCCGATCGATCCGAAAAGAAAAGGGAGCCGGCCGAAGCCGACTCCCAATTCCTTGCAGTCGTATCGCCGAAGCGACCGTCTGCTTACCAGCCGGAACCCGGACCGAAGGTGATCTCCACGCGCCGGTTCTGCGGCTCGCGGACACCATCGGCGGTCTCGACCAACGGCCGGCTCTCGCCGAACGCCTCGGTCGACATCGCGCCGTCCGGCACGCCCCGACCGGCCAGATAGCCGCGGACGTTGTCGGCACGCCGCTGGGACAGACCGACGTTGTAGTCGGCCGGACCCGAACGGTCGGCGTGACCGGCGAGAACGACACGCGCCTGACCCGTCGACTGGTACGCGGCAGCCGCGTTGTCGAGGATCGCCGCGGCCTGCGGAGTGATCTCATCGCGATCCCAATCGAAGAACACGATGAACGGCCCCGGAATCGCCGGCGGCGGAGGCGGCGGAGGCGGCGGCGGAGGCGGCGGAGGCGGAGGCTCCGGTGCGCCGAAGTTGAAGGTGATGCCGCCGAGCAGGCTGTGCGAGCGGAACCGCGTCTGCGACTCCTGGCCCAGCCAGGCAACGGTCCTCACGTCGTCGACGTTGAACCAGCGATAGCGCAGGGTGACATCGATATTGTCCGTGATCGCCTGACGAACGCCGGCGACGACCTGCCACGCAAAGCCGGTGTCGGAATCGTCGACGAACGCGCCCTGGTTGGAGAAGGCGCGCAGATTGTCATAGCTGACCCGCGCGATACCGGCGCCGGCGCCGATGAAGCCGCTGAGGCCGTCTTCGTCGCCGAAGTCGAACATGCCGTTGATCATGAAGCTCAGCGCGGTAGTGGTGCCACCGCCGGCATCGGCAACGATCGCCGGGCGAGCAGTACCATTGCTCGGGGTGTCGCCGGGCAGGCGGATCACCGTCTCATACTGGTCGAGCCGGGCCCGCTTGTAGGCCACTTCGGCCTCGAGCCGGAATGCGCCGAGATCGTAACCGACGAACAGGGCGCCATCGAAACCATATTCATGGTCGATTTCGATCTGCTCCGTGCCGGTCGGAATGATCGGTCCGGCGCCGAAGTCGAACGCGATGTCCTCAACGATCATCGCACCGAAATCGCCGCCGACGTACCAGGCGCCATCGCGCGCAAGTGCCGGCGGTCAGCGGTTTGTCTCGTGCGCGGCAACACAACGAACCGGGCCTAAGGAGAGCCCCGCGCCACCGACGAGCCTAGCTTTAGCGATTTGCCCGGTGCTTGGGCCGTTGCGCGATTGCGCGCTCTCGCCGCCTGCGCAAATATGCGACAAATTCCAACAGCCCGAAAATTGCAAAAGGCGTGGCGATTAGCATCGATGCCACAACCAGGCCTGTTTCACCTCAAAGGGAACTCCCGCCCGACTCGAACCTTTGCGGTGGCGATATTCGCTCCCAGCCTCTCGTCAATACCGAGATCGCACAGGCCCTCCCCAGAACCAACCCCCCTGGCGGGCGGAATCTGCGTTGAACCGCAAGGTGCGGGCGCCTATCTGCCTTGCCCCCTAGGAGTTCAGCGTTCACATCATGCCCGTGCAGTCCCTCCTCAAGCGCATGACCCGAACACATCGTCACACCGTGCCCGACGGCCAGCGGATCTATGCGGTGGGTGACATTCATGGGCGGTTGGATCTGCTCGACGCACTCCTCGCCCGTATCGAAGGCGATACCTGCGGTCGTAAAGCTGCCGAGACACTCATTGTTTTCCTCGGCGACCTGGTCGACCGGGGACCAGATTCGCGCGGCGTAGTGGAGCGGCTGAGGGATTATTCCGAGACCAAACCATCACGCTTCTTGATGGGCAACCATGAGGAGGTCTTCCTTCGGGCCATCGGCGGCGACCTCAGGGCGCTGCGCTTTTTGCTGAGGATCGGCGGGCGCGCGACGATCATGAGCTACGGGATCGACGAAGCGCAGTATCGTGAGCTCGGCTTCGAGGAACTCGCCGCGCTACTGCGCCAGAAGGTCCCCGAAAGCCACGTCGCCTTTCTGTCGGAGTTCGAGGAGATGATCGAGATCGGCGACTATCTCTTCGTCCATGCCGGCATCCGCCCCGGCGTAGATCTCGCCGCGCAGGCCGGCAGCGACCTGCGCTGGATCCGCGACGACTTCCTTCGCCACCGCGAGAGCTTCGGCAAGCTGGTCGTGCACGGCCACAGCATCACCGAGGATATCGACGTGCGCACCAACCGGATCGGGATCGATACCGGTGCCTATGAAAGTGGGCGGCTGACTGCGATCGGGCTTGAGGGCGCCGAGCGCTGGTTCCTGTCGACCTGACCTAAGGCTGGGTCGCCTCCACGAAAGGCGGGGTTGCGACGGCGCCGGCAGCCCGCGCGCGGCGTATCGCTTCGAGCTCGCTTTCCATCGCCGCCACTCGGGATTGCCAGTTGCCGTGCGTGGGACTCCCGAAAATATTGAGCCCACGCCGCCCGAATCGCGACCAGAGACGGATCGCCGCCGCTGGATTATAGCCGGCACGGTCGAGCAAATGGATGCTCAAGCGGTCCGCTTCAGCCTCAGTCTCGCGAATCAGCCGAGCGTTGCGCCCGAAATTGCCGAGAAAGCCCCGCGCTACGCCCGCCGCGTCGAGCCGGGCGCGGTGCCGCAGCACATTGTGGGCGAACTCATGGGCGAGCACCGCCGCGAGCTCATCGTCATTGGCGACATAATCGCTGATCGCGGTCGTCACCTGCACATAGCGGCCGTCGGCATAAGCGTTCAGTCGCGGCGACGGGATTAGCTGGAAGCGAGTGGCGCAGCCGCGCTCCGCGCGAACGGTCACGATTGTTTCGTCCCCGCCCCGCCGGAGCGTGAAGTTCACCGTTCCATCCGCCAACGCACTGTCGAGCGCGTCGAGAATCCGCTCCATCGCCTCGAAGCCCCCGGTCGTTTCCAGCTCGTGGCGCGGAGGCGCATCGCCGTCGATCGCCGTGATCACATCATCCTGCCGTAGTCCGTCGCGCTCTGCCGGGCTTCCCGCGGCGATGGCAAGCACGGCCGGCCCGGCGTCGAGGCCGAAGGCGCGAATCGCGGCGTCGCGGAAGTTCACGCCATATTGCGAGAGATCGTGGAGCGCGATTCCAGTTAGCCATTGACGGTTCCGGCACAGCTCGCGATTGCCGATCGCGAGGCGGTGGCCTATCGTAGCCACGCGCCGATCGAGCGCGCGCAAGCCGAGGAGCGCCTGCTCGGCTGGCTGCTGCGCGGGCGCCGGCGCAGCTGCGGCGAGCGTCGCGGCGGTCAAGAAGGCGAAAGAAAAGGACCTTTTGATCAACGACTTCTCATGAGTTCGTGGGTGGAGCTGTGGCCGGTAAGC
>NZ_JBQTJC010000104.1:0-3413 GCF_052387495.1 Sphingosinicella sp.
GCGCGACGGCCTGTTGCTCTCCGCTGCCCTGTACCAGCTCGACCGGACCAACACGCGCGCCCCCGGCCCCAATCCGGGTCAGGTCGTCGTGACGGGCGAGCAGCGCAGCCGCGGCCTCGAGCTGGAGGTCTCCGGCCAGCTCCGTCCGAACTGGCAATTGAGCTTCGGCTACGCGCTGCAGGACGCGGAGATCCGCCGCACCACTTCGGCCGCGCCGGCCGGGCGCGAGGTTCCGCAGGTGCCGCGCCACCAGCTCGGCCTGTGGACGCGCTACGATCTCTCGCCGCGCTTCGGCTTCGGCCTCGGCCTCGGCCTCCACCATCAGTCGCGCAGCTTCGCCTCGATCAGCAATGCCGTCGAGCTGCCCGCTTTCACCCGGGTCGATGCAGCCATCTTCTTCCGCCTGGCGGAAGGCATCGAGGCGCAGGTCAACGTCCAGAATGTGCTCGACGAGACCTATTTCCCGACCGCCCATAACGACAACAACATCACCACCGGGGCGCCGATCGGCGCGCGCGGCACGCTCCGGGTCCGCTTCTGAAGACGGCGCCCATCCGACCGGGCGCAAAGCGTTCGCGCCCTATTGCAATTCATTCGCATTAGTGACAATACGCCGGGGAACGGCTCGCGAGAGCCGCTCAGTGAACGACTCTCCCCATTTGCTCGATCACTGGCGCCGGCGTGACAGCAGCCGTCACGCCGGCGCCGCGCGTTTCAGGAGGCGGCGAGGAATTCGCGGAGGATGGTCTGGAAGACCTCCGGCTGATCGAACATGATGAAGTGATAGGAATCCGGAATCTGCCGCACCACCGCGTGCGGCGCGCCGGCATACGACGCCGCGTAATAGCCGGTCATCTGCTCGACGGTGACCGGGGCGCCGGGCGGCTGGACCCACAGCACCGTAAACGGAACCGTTATCCGCGCGACCTCGGGCCGCAAATCGGTCGTAACGAGATCGTAGAAGCCTTGAGCCGAAGTCGGCGAATGGCTGGCCAGCGATTGCTCGATCACGCGCGGGCGCAGCGCTTCGGTGCGCACCATCCCGGCGATGGTCTGCTCGATCTGCTGGCGCCGTGCTTCTGCCGTGGCCGTGCTCATCGCGGCGCGAATCTGCTCGGCGATCGGGCGCAGGCTTGCCGCGGTCGCGGTGGGCCCGCCGAACATCGCGCCGAGGAACGGCATCATGTCGACGACCATGACCCGCGAGACCAAGCCGGGATTGCGGCCCGCGACCAGCATCGCCCAGCTGCCGCCCATCGAATGGCCGACGATCGCGGGCCGCTCCAGCCCGGTTTCGCGGATGTAGCGGGCGATCTCCTCGGCCACGGGCACGAGCACCGGCCCGGTCGCATTGGCCTGTGGCGGCCTGCCCGCGAAGCCGGCGACATGGACGAGATGGTAGCGATAGTTAGGCAGCGCCGCGATCGTGCTCTCCCAGACCTGCGGATGCGAGCTGAGCCCGGGGATCAACACTACGTCCGGGCCGGACCCGCGCACCTCGACGCTGATCCGCTCGCTGGTGAAGGCGGATTGCGCGGCGGCCGGAACCGCGGCGAAGACGAAAAGCAGCAAGGCAAGATAACGCAGCATCCCCGGTCTCCCTCGAATCCCGGGAGACGTTAGCGGGTCAGAAGCGCTGCGTGTAGCCTTGGCAGGCGGCCGGGTTGCCGCCGCTGTTGTAGCCGCGCATCAGTGCTTCCTGCCTTTGTGCCGACGTGCCGTGCGTGAAGCTCTCCGGCACCACCGTCCCGCGCTCGGCCCGCTGCAGCGTGTCGTCGCCGATCGCGGCGGCGGCGCGCATCCCTTCCCCGAGATCGCCCGCTTCCATCGCGCCGCGCTCGCGCGACGCCCAGACGCCGGCGAGGCAATCGGCCTGCAACTCCATCTGGACCTGCATCGCGTTCGCGTCGCCCTCGCGCACCGCCGACTGGGCGCGGCGGATCCGATCCGAGGTGCCGTCGATCGTCTGGATATGATGGCCGACCTCGTGCGCGATCACATAGGCCTGGGCAAAATCGCCCGGCGCCCCGAAGCGGCGGGCAAGCTCGCTGAAGAAGCTGGTGTCGAGATAGATGCGCTGGTCGGCGGGGCAGTAGAACGGGCCCATCTGGGCATCCGCGGCGCCGCAGCCCGAGCGTCCGCCGCCGGCGTAGAAGACCAGGCGCGGCGGCGCGTAGCGCTCGCCCGCCGCCTGGTAGATCGCCCCCCATTGCTCCTCGGTCGAGGCGAGCACCTGGCAGGAGAAGCGGGTCACCTCGTCGGACTGGCAGACGTTCGCCGCGCTCTCGGCCGGCCGCCCAGTCTGCGGCCCGACCGACTGCTGCCCGCACCCGCCGACAATATCGCCGAGCCCGCCAAAGAGGGCGAACACGAGAAAGAGCACGACGATCCCGCCGATCCCGAAGCGGCTGGCGACGAGGCCGAAGAGCAGGCCGGCGCCGCCGCCGAGGCCGCCGCGCCCGCCGCCGAAGCCCATGCCGCGCTGGCTTTCCACATTGTCGCTGGTCCTGCGGCCGCCGAAACGCATTTCGAGACTCCCGAAGTTACGCGGCTGCAACCATCCGCGGCGGCTCCGGTTGCATTCGCCCGCCGCGGCTGCGAGAGCGGCGGCGATTCCATCTTCGTCAAAGGCTCCCATGTTCCTTTCCGGCAAGACCGCGCTCGTTACCGGCTCCACCTCGGGCATCGGCCTCGCCATCGCCCGCGCCCTGGCCGGCGAGGGCGCGCGGCTGATCCTCAACGGCTTCGGCGCCGCCGCCGAGATCGCAGGCCTTTGCGACGAGCTCGGCGCCACCCACAGCGCCGCCGACCTCACCAGGCCAGCCGAGATCGAGGCGATGATGGCCGAGGCCGGGCCGATCGACATCCTGGTCAACAATGCCGGCACCCAGCATGTCGCGCCGATCGACCGGTTTCCGCCGGAGAAATGGGACCTGATCCTGGCGCTGAACCTGAGCGCGAGCTTCCACACCATTCGGCTCGCGCTGCCGGCGATGAAGGAGCAAGGCTGGGGCCGGATCGTCAACACCGCCTCGGCGCACAGCCTGGTCGCGAGCCCCAACAAGTCGGCCTATGTCGCCGCCAAGCACGGCATCGCCGGCCTCACCAAGACGGTCGCGCTCGAGGCCGCGCCGCATGGCGTGACGGTCAATTGCATCAGCCCCGGCTACGTCTGGACCCCGCTCGTCGAGAACCAGATCCCCGACACGATGCAGGCGCGCGGCCTCACCCGCGAGCAGGTCGTCAACGACGTCATGCTCGCAGCCCAGCCGACCAAGCAGTTCGTCACGGTCGAGCAGGTCGCCGCGCTCGCCCTCTATTTATGCCGAGACGAAGCCGCCGCCATCACCGGCGCCAACCTCAGCATGGACGGCGGCTGGACGGCGCAATAGGCGCCTACTGGCTGTACAGCT
>NZ_JBQTJC010000105.1:0-14177 GCF_052387495.1 Sphingosinicella sp.
TCGTTGGCCGCCGGCGAGCAGCCGGCCAGCGTCGCGCCGGCGAGAGCGCCCGCCAGCAGCAAGATCCCCGTCCGCATCTCGTTTCCCCCTTTTTCGGTGGATGGGAACGCGCACCGGGAGCACGGCCGCCCCGAGCGAAGCTGAGCACGGGCCGGCGAGTCGCGCAAGCGATGAGGACGGATCCGGGCCAGCCTCAGCCGCCCGCCACGATCCGGGTCAGATGCCCCGCGACGATCGCGCCGTAATTGCCGGTGACGTAGCAGAGCATCGCCATCAGGATCGCCACCGGCACGAGCGCGCGGTCGTGCGCCGCCGCGACCACCGGCGCCGAAGCCGCGCCGCCGATATTGGCGATCGCGCTGACCACGAGCAGCCGCAAGTCGGTCCGCATCAGCTTCGCCGCGACGATCATCAGCGCGACCGAGACGGTGATCCAGACGAACGCCCCGGCGACGAAGGCGGGCGCCTGGGCCAGCCCCGCGATCGAGGCCGAGGCGCCCATGTTGGCGACGAAGACGTAGAGGATCGCGGTGCCCGCGGTCTTGCCCTCCTCCGAGCGGCGGACCGGCGTGAACGAGAGCAGGACCGCGCCCGTCGTCACCAGCAGCACCAGCCAGGTCGAGCCGGTGATGAACGGCGGCAGGTCCGGCAGCAAGGTGGCGAGCCAGGCGCACAAGGCGACGTTGGCGAGCGCGGCGGCCGCCATCAGCAGCATGTCGAGCATCGGCGTCATCGGCGGGCGCTTCGACGCGGCATCCCCTTCGCCGCCGACCGCCACCTCGATCGCCGCTTCCTCCTCCGCCTTCGGCCCGGGTCCCGACGCGGGCTTCGCTTCCGCCGCCCCGTGCTCGGCAAGGTCGAGCGGGCGCGCGTTCACCCAGGCGTTGAAGCGGTCGGCATAGCGTGCCGACATGATCAAGAGCGGTAGCCAGATCACGAACACGACCTGGTCGGCGATGATCGCGAGCCCCATCTGGTCCGGCGGCGTGCCGAGCGCGCGCTCCATCGCCGCCATGTTGCCGGTCCCGCCGATCCAGCTCCCGGCGAGCGCGCCATAGCCCATCCAGGCCTCGGGCGGCAGCCACGGGCTGACCGCGAGATAGCCGATCGGCGCGCCGACGATCACGCACGCCGTCGCGATTAGCAGCACGGGTAGCCCCCGGCCGAGATTGCCGAGCACGGTCTTGAGGTCGATCGTCATCACCATCAGGGTGATGAACACCGGCAGCAGATAGGCGCGCATCCCGGCATAGACCGGCGATTCCTCCGGCAGCACGCCCGCGAGGCGCAGGATCAGCGGCGTCGCGTAGATGAAGATCAGCGGCGGCAGCACGTTCCAAATCGCCCAGCGCGTGCGATGCTCGGCGAGGAAGAAGAACGCCGGCACCGCGACCAGCACGAAAATCACGAACATGCTCGCCTGGTCCACGCGCCTCTCCCTCGTTGCCGCCCCAAACCTAGCGAAATCCGCGCGAGGCGCCAGTGCGGGCGCATGCCGCGCGCTTCAAACGTGGCCCCGCGGATTTCGGCCATATGTGCTACGCAAAAGCCGGCGGGACGTCCGCGATAAGGATGGCGGCATGAAACCCCTGATGTCCAGCGGCCTCACCCACCAGGACCAAAGACAGCGCGTCGCGCTGCTGCTGGGGATCGCGCTCGCCTCGATCGTCCTTTGGCAGACCGCGCTCGGCGGCTTCCTGCTCTATCCCTTTACGATCCTTGCGACCTGGTTTCATGAAATGGGCCATGGCATCGCGGCGATGCTGGCCGGCCGGGGGTTCGAGCGTCTGCTGATTTTTTCGGACGGTTCCGGCGTCGCCCTGTCGCTGCGTCCGACCGACGGCTACGGGCTGACCGACGCGCTGGTCGCGGCAAGCGGCCCGCTCGGACCGGCGATCGCGGGCGCGCTGCTGATCGTCTCCTCGCGCGCACCCGGCGCCACGCGCATCGCCCTGGCCGTGCTGGGCGCCGCGCTCATCGTCTCCACCTTGATCTGGGTCCGGTCGCTGACCGGCTGGCTGGTCCTCCCCGCGCTGGGAATTGCGATCGTCCTGCTCGCCTGGCGCGGATCCCTGCCCTGGCAAAGCTTCGTCATCCAGCTCCTCGGCGTCCAGGCGGCGATCAGCGCGTGGCAACAGTTCGACTATCTGTTCAGCCGGGGCGGCAATGTCGGCGGCGAGCTCCAGCGATCGGACACCGGCGCCATCGCGGATGTTCTGCTTCTGCCTTATTGGTTCTGGGGCGCTACCATCAGCGCGGCGATCCTGGCCCTTTTATGGTGGAGCCTCAGGCTCGCCTTCCGACGCTGACGCACGGGCGATGAAAGCAGCGGGCATCGCCGAACGACGGATGTCCGCGCGAGGCGCCGGTGCGGCCGCGAGGCGCGCGCTTCAAAGGCGCAGACGCGGAGCCTGTCCTGAGCGGCGCTTCAAAGGTGCCCCTGCGGAGGCAGGAGCCCAGACAGGGTCCGGTCGGAGCCTTCCACAACGGCCTCGGCGACCGACAAGCCAGCCTGTCCCTATTCCAGCTCGTCGAGTCGCCGCCGCGCGTGATCGTTGCCCTGTTCAGCAGCCAGGCGGTACCATCGGATTGCCTCCAAACGATTTGCCTCGACCCCCAGACCCTGCTCGTACATGTGGCCGAGCGCGAACTGCGATCCTTGATAGCCTTGGTCGGCGGCGAGCCGGTACCACCTCAGGGCCTCCGCATAGTCCACGGGAACACCCGAGCCGGAGAGGTGAAAGAAACCCAGATTGTGCTGGGCGACGGGATCGCCGCTCGCGGCGCCAAGTCGAAACCATCTGACGGCTTCGGCAAAGTCGCGGGGAACTCCCTGGCCCTGTGCGTACAGCAGTCCGATTTCCATCTGAGCCATGGCGCTACCCTGATCGGCCGCTTGCCGAAACAGCCTCATGGCTTCGGCATGATCTCCGCGAACCTTTGCGGCCAGACCATCCCGGAACGTGCTGCTCTCCGAGAGCATGCGGACGCGCTCCCGCGCCGCCGCCGCGACCGGTCCGGTCTGAGCCGCGGCCAATCGGTACCACCTTAAGGCCTCGGCCGCGTTCGCATCGACGCCATGGCCGAACTGATACATTTGACCTGTGCTGAACTGACCGCCAGCGTTCCCTTGGTCCGCCCCTAGTCGAAACAGTCGCAGCGCTTCCCGGTAATCCCGGCGGACGCCGCGGCCTGTGTAGTAGGCAGTGCCAAGAGCCAGTTGTCCGTTGGCGGAGCCCTGCTCGGCAGCTCGCCGATACCAGCGAACCGCCTCGGCATGGTCAACCGAGACGCCCCGACCGGCATCGTACATCGCGCCGAGATTCACTTGCGCCCGGGCGTCGCCCTGTTCGGCCGCCTCCCGATACAATCGTATGGCTTGGGCATAGTCTCCGCGACCGACCGCGGCGATACCGTCCTGATACGGATCGGCTATCGCCGTGTTGATCGTCGCAGCGCCGAACGCGAAGGCCGCTAAGAGCTTGATCGAAGTTCGCATCCCCCTCTCCCTGCCCCGCCGTGCCACTCAGGCATCGCCCTGCTGACCACGGCTTCACCATGATCGTTCGTCATCGATGAACTCTCACTCGGAACCAGGTGTGATGACCTCCAAAGTAGTTTCGGCGATACCGACTTGAGGAATGCCGTTCATCAGCTCGCGAAAATGGGCGGCATTGACGACCGGCTGGTTGTTGACGCGCACGATCACCTGTCCAGGGCGGAACTGAGCGAGCAGACCCTCGCCGACCGGAGTCACGATTTCCGCGCCTCGAGGATGATCCCTGACTGACAAGCCTCGCAACCAGGATGCGCTGAAGTCCGAGACGACACTCGCCGTATGGATCGTAAAGTCAATCCGGCGCCCCGAGCGGTGCGCGCCGACGACCAGGTTTCGGAATTGGAGGAGATTCCCGTGGTGGATCGCCTGACCGTTCACATGCGTGATCACGTCACCGGTCCGCAGCGCGAACGGTCCTGGGGAGGTGATCTCCACACCGTTCGGATGAGCGCGGGCGGCCAGGCCGCGCGGCCACTCGGAGCCGGCGTCCGCCTGCTCGCCGGGAGCGTCCGCCGCCTCGACTTGGGACACTGTCCTCACCCCGACGCCGCGAGCATTCGCTCTGTGCAACTCGTTCATCAGATCGCGGAAATGGGTGGCGTTCCGAATCGGTTGACCGTTTACGTGCGTGATCACTTCGCCGACCGGCCAAGGAGCCTGCCTGGCAGGTGTGACGATCTCGGCTCCCTGCGGATGATCTCTGACCGAGAGGCCCTGCAGCGGAGGCGCGCTGAAATCCGAAACGACAGCCTCTGACGGGACCTGAGCGATCGCGGCGCCCATGATCGGGACGTCGGCGATTGGCCAGGCTTCGAGCGAAAGCAGAGTGACGAAAAGCGGGGCTACGGGGCTGAGTCGCATCAGGAGTCTCCCAGCTACCGACGTCTGAAATACCACCGGCCGCGGCCCACACCAAGTGGCGTTCGCGTTGGGCGGGCTGTCGGCCAGAAGCAGCCCTCCGAGAACCCACTGCGGAAGCCCGAAAACACACGACCACCCCCGATCCCCCCGCTTGCCCGCGCCCGCGTCCGCGTCCATCCCTTGCCCATGATCGTGCCCGCCACTGTCTCCCATCGGCGGCATGCTTCGAATCCGATAGGGACTTTAGCTGGCGTGAATCGGACTATCCGCTTTCGGCCAATCAGCGCCTTTTTGCGCAAACAGGCCATTCACCTGACGCCGATCAACCTCCTGGACAGCGCACTCGCTCGCCCGCATTTTCCATCGCATTGAGAGCCGTCTGCGTACGCGGCTCCACCGACGGCTGCGCACGACCTTCAAGATGCTGGGCGAAAAACAGCTCGACTGCCCGATTTACCGCCAGGGCCGTTTCCTCGTTGCCAAAACTATGGCCCTCATTGCCCGCAAGCAGGTAGACGGCGGGTATGTTGCGGCGTCGCAATGCGCAGACGATCGCATCCGACTGCGCCTGCGTTACGCGGGGGTCATTGGCGCCCTGAAAGATGAGCAGCGGCGCCCGCAATTGATCGATTCGGTGGATTGGCGAGCGCGCACGCATATCTGCTCGGTCCGCGGGTAGTGCGGGATTGCCCACGAACCGGTGCCAGGAACGCGGCAGGAACGGCCCCCAGTCGGGAGGAAAGGCCTCCATAAGCGTGACAAGATCCACGGGGCCGGCGAAGTCTATGCCGCATCGAAAGCGCTCGGCGTCGCGGGTCAGCGCCACAAGCGTCGCGTAGCCCCCGTAGGATCCGCCCATCACGCAGACGCGGGAGGGATCGGCGACGCCTTGAGCGACAGCCCAGTCAAGCGCGTCGATGATGTCGTCGGACATTGCGCGTCCGAATTGGCGCACACCGGCTTCTACGTGGCGAGTGCCCAGGCCCGTAGAGCCGCGGAAATTTACTTGCATGACGGCATAGCCGCGATCCGCAAACAACTGGGTCTCGTTTTCGAAACCACCCGTGTCGCGCGCCCACGGCCCGCCGTGCACGCCGATCACCATCGGCTGCGCGCCGGTCGAACGCGGCGAGCGAGTGAGATAGACGAGGAGCGGGAGGCCGTCGCGGGCATCGATCCAATGCGCTTCAGAGGGCGCGAAGCGCCGCCCTTCGAGCCAGGGCCGTTGCTCGGCCAGCAATGTTGCCTGGCCACCCCGATATAGAAAGTATCGGTCAGGCCGGTCGCTGGCCTCGGCGTGGACGATGATCGACGCCAGGTCGTCACTGGCGCTGCTGAAGCTCAACGCCGCGTCGTTGCCGGCAGCTCGGCGCAAGGCGGCGATGGCCGCACGCATGGCCGGAGTGTGGCCCGCGAGATCGGCCCGTTCCCGAATGCAGTTGGTGATCGCGACTCCACCACCACGGTCGATCAGCGCCATGTCGTCGTCGAAACGGCCACAGTCGGGCAGTCCGAGCGTCGAAAGTCTCCCGCTTGCGAGTGTCATGCGCAACAGCCGTTCGGCCGACCGATCTCGATTGGAGCGGACGATGGCGGTACGCCCGTCCGGCGACAGGCCCACGACCTTGAACCGCTCCGTCGGGGGAGCGCGGTACACGCGCCCCCAAGGGTCGGCTTCGTTCGAACGGGCGAGGATGTCGAGCGCACCGTCCGCGCGTATCGCCGTCGCCAGCAGCACACGGCCTGAAGCATCGGCGTGGTATTCGGTGATGCTGCCTTCATTGCGCGCCACCTCGACCAGCGTGCCGTCGGCCAGATTGAGCCGATAGGCGTCGGCTACGCGGGGGTCCCGCCGATTGAGGCCAATTACCAGCCATGGGCCGCCTGCCCTGGGCAATGTGAGGACTTCCACGGTCGCGCCTGGGAAAGGAGTCAAATCCCGGGGCGCCCCGCCGGAAGCATTCGGGTCGAGCCGGAAAAGATGATAGCCTTCGTTGCCTGCCGCATCCTGGAGGGTGAACAACCAGCGGCCATCCGCCGACCAGGCGACATTGCTGAGCGAACGGTCCGGATTGCGGTAAAGCTGGCGGGACGCTCCGGTGGCGAGATCACGGATCGTAATCGTTCCACGGCCGTCGACCATCTCCACCATCGCCACCTGACGTCCGTCCGGACTCAGTGCGGGGGAGCGCACCGCCGGCGCGCGGGCCAGCATCTCGAGCGGGATAAGCGGGTCGCCGTTCTGGGCGGCGGCAACGGTGGAGGCAAGCGCGGCAATGGCGGCAAGGACGGCTAAGGCGCGATGACGCATAGATTTGACCTCCCGGTCGCTGTTATAGCCGGATAACGCGGCCAGAATTGTATAAAGCGGAATCAGCCGGAGCGTTTTTGATGACCGATCGCGACCAGACTCAAGAACTGGTGCGGGTGGGGGCCCCGCCGTCGCTGGCCATCTCGGTTGAATTTCTCTCGCAACGCCGGGTGACCGCCGGCCGCATCGCTCTTCCCGTTTTTCCGACCGCGCGGGCGGAACTCCTCTTTCATTTCGGCGATCCGTTTCTCGCCGGTGAAACCGCGGAAGCGACGCAGCCTCTGCCCGCTGCGGCGCTGTTGCGGCCCCGCGACGAGCGCTACGCTCACGTCGCCGGGCCTCGGATCGACTGGTTCCTCGTGGCGCTGACACCGGTCGGCTGCCGACGGCTGCTCGGCTTCCCGATGGCCAAGCTCTGGAAGGACGATCGGCCGTTATCCAGTTTCTGGGGCGACCAGACGGGCCATTTGCACCGAGCTCTGGCAGACCTTGCTTCTTTCGCAGAGCGCATCGACCTGATGACCGAGTTCCTGGCCGGACTCGACCAATCGGACGGCGATGAGGAAATCGGGCAGATCGCCGACCAGGCGCGCAAGGGCACAATTCGGTCGATTCGCGACATGTGCGAGGCGCTCCAAATCGGCCCAAGGAGGCTTCGCCAGCGATTTGTGGCAGAGATCGGCATAGCCCCGAAACGATTTCTGTCGGTATTGCGCTTTGGACGCCATCTCGCGGCGACACATCCTGCTCCGTGGCTGCGGGATCCCAACGCGTGCGGCACCGAATATGTCGACGAAAGCCATGCCTGCCGCGAGTTCCACCGCTTTGCCGAAGTGACACCCGCCGCCTACAGGCGCAGCAAGCTCGCCGGTGACAGCCTCGTCTTCACAGGCGTGGCGGTCGACCTCAGGGATGGCTAAGGGCGGCCGAATAAGCCAGGCGGGCCCCGGTCGCACAGGAAGCTTTCGGCCAAAACAAGCCATTCGAGAACCCGTTGCGCAAGCCCAGAACATAAGCTCCCCCCATCTGCCTCCGCTTGCCCGAGCCCGCGCCAGCGTCCATCCCGTACCCCATGATCGTGCCCGAAGCCCCTCAATCGGCCGCCGACGTCGC
Source organism: Sphingosinicella sp. (assembly GCF_052387495.1). GTDB lineage: Bacteria > Pseudomonadota > Alphaproteobacteria > Sphingomonadales > Sphingomonadaceae > Allosphingosinicella. The sequence goes on from NZ_JBQTJC010000105.1 coordinate 7,845, forward strand.
CGGCCATTATGACGAGCTCGATCCCGTCTATCGCGCAATCTGGGGCGAGCATGTCCATCATGGACTGTGGCGGAGCCGTCCCTGGAATAGCGCGCGCGCTATTCCCGGAGTTGGCCCGCCCGGCCGACAGGGCCGCGAAGCGGAACCTGATCGACGTCACGGCACAATGGTGCCGTGGCGCAGGCGCCGCGAAACCCCGGAGCAAGCGGTCGAGGCGCTCGCGGACCTGGTCGGCGAGCGCCTCTCGCCCGCGCCGGGCGACGCCCTCGTCGACATCGGCTGCGGCTACGGCGCCACCGCCCAGCGTTTCGCCGAGCGCCTCGGCGTTTCAGTGACCGGCTTCACCCTCTCGCTCGCCCAGCACCAGGTCGCCGCCGCGCGGCCGGGCGCGCTCGCCTTCCGGTTGCGCGACTGGCTCGACAACGGCCTGCCCGACGCCGCCTTCGATCACGCTTATGCGATCGAATCCTCCGAGCATATGGCAGACAAGCCGCGCTTCTTCGTCGAGGCGCGCCGGGTGCTGAAGCCGGGCGGCAGGCTCGTCGTCGCCGCCTGGCTCGCCGGCCCCGCGCCGGCGCCCTGGCAGGCCCGACACCTGCTCGAGCCGATCTGCCGCGAAGGCCGCCTCCCCTCGATGGGCAGCCGCGCCGATTACGAAGCCATGGCCGAGGCCGCGGGTTTCGCGCTCGAAAGCTACGAGGATTTGAGCGCCCGCGTCCAGCGCACCTGGACGATCTGCCTCGGCCGCTTCCTCAAGCGCCTGGTCGCCGACCCGGCCACGCGCCGCCTCGCCCGCCGCGCGCGCAACCGCGGCTTCGCTTTCACTTTGCCCCGCCTGATCCTCGCCTACCGCACCGGCGCGATGCGCTACGGCCTGTTCACGTTCGTCAGGGACTGAGCGTCGGCGCCGTGTTGGGCTCGCCGGCCGTCTCGGCCTCGTCCTCGGTCTCGGGCAGCACCTCCTCGGCCAGCGGCAGCGCGGCGCCGATCCAGATCCGGTCGCGCAAATGATCGTCGCGGGGGCGGCCGCTGTTCGGGTGGACCAGGATCGAGAGCGAACCATGGTTGAGCATCAGCCAGGGCACGAGCGTGCCGAACAATTCGGGCGCGAGGGCGATCTGGAACATCGGCAGGGCGTGCGGGTCGACCGGCTGGTCGCGCCAGCCGCCGAGCCGGACGGCGAAGCGTTCGGCCACCCGCTCGCGCAGCGCCCGCGCCGCCGCCGCCTCCTCCGCCCCGTCGAAATAGACGTGGGCGTGGAAGCTCGCGATCTCGCCGACCGCGCGGACGCTCATGCCGCCGCGGTCCGCTCCAGGAACGCCGTCTCGCGCGCCACGTGCGGGGCGAAGCTCGGCCGGCCGAGGCTCGTCTCGACATAGGCGTGGAGGCGCGGATGGGTCGCCGGGTCGACCGCCACGTTGAGGTGCTTAAGGTTGGCGAACGGGCTCGCCACCGCGATGTCGGCGAGCGTGATCCGGTCCTCGACCAGGAAACCGCTCTCCGGGATCACCCGCTCGAGATAGTCGAGCAGAGGCGGCAATTCCTCGCACTCCGCCTTCCTCGCCACCTCCTCGTCCCCCGCCTGCCCCAGAAAGCGCGGCCCGACGATCCGGTTGAAGAACATCTTCCCCCCGCAACTGAACAAAATCGTATCCGCGAACTCGTCGTACCAGATCGTCCGCGCCCGCGCTCTCGGCTCGGCCGGGATCAGGTTCGGCTCGGGCTTCACCGCCTCCAGATAGGCGATGATCGCCGAGGAATCGGCGATCCGGAAATCGCCATCCTCGAAGGCTGGGATCTTGCGGAATGGGCTCGCGGCGAGGAAGCCGGGATCGTCCGAGCCCAGCGGCAGCACCTTGTTCTCGACCTCGATCCCCTTCTCGGCGGCGAAGGCGAGCACCTTGCGCACGAACGGCGACAGCGACGATCCATAAACGATCATGACGGCGACTCCCCTCAGTTTCGATATGAAACCAGACCTACGCTTGCGCCGGGTGCCGTTCAATCCTCTGCCGCGAGCAACGGGCTGCGCGGTCGCGGGTGGCTCCAACGGTCCCAATAGCCCTCGCAAGGAGCGGTGACCGATCCCGGCCGGCGCGTGTTGATCGCTCCGCGCAATGTGGTGACCGCCCGCCGACTGCGGTCGATGTCGGCGCGAAGCGCGGCATTCGGCTGGGCCATGATGCCCACGAGGAGCTCCAAGGCACGCTCCTGGTCGACCAGCGCCTCGTCCAGCCGGCCCAGCCTCGCGCGAACGCATGCGCGGATTTGGTATGCGGAGGAATAATCTGGCTGGGTTTCCAACCCTGCGTTGATCTCCCGCTCCGCTTCCTCGTCTCGGCCGAGCAGACTTAGCGTCCATGCTCGGTGATAGTGAAATTTCATGCCGTTTATCTGCGGATCGCCAAGGCGAGCGTAATCGTCCAGTTCGCGCAACGCGCGCTCGTAATCGCCCTGTTGGCGGTAAAGCGCGCCACTGCGAACCGCGACGTTGAAAGCCTCCTCGGGCCAGCGCCGCCCGATACGGCGATAGAGGTCGAGTGCCTCGGCATATCCCCCGAGCGCCATGGTTAGGCGGGCAACCGAAAACATCGCCTCCGCATCGTCCGGCATCAGTGCCACCTGGCGACGGACATCTGCCAGTGCCTCGGCCAGCATGCGGTCCATCGCCGGATCGTCGCCCCCGAGATTGTCCGCAATCGCTTCGGCGGCACCTGCTCGACCCTTGAAGGCCAGCGCGCGGGCGCGGGGAGCCAATTGTGGGGTCGCCGAAAGCGCGTCGGTAAGCGTGCGCCGCGCGGCTTCGGGCTGCTCGGACACTTGGGCAAGGCCGAGCGTCAACAAGGCCTCCCCGTCCAGCGGTTCCGGATTTCGGATCGGGCAGTTGTTCGCCTCATTTCCGAAGGTCGCATTACCGGCGCTGATCGAGCAGAGCGGATAAATGACGTTGGTCCCGTCCGGGGTCAGTCGCCCCGCTCCGAAGCCGCCGCTAGCAACTGCCAATATGTCTCGCGCTCGGCACCGTCGGGAAGGTCAAGGCGAATGTCCGGCCCGAAGAGCTCGAACCAGTCGCCATTCGCTTCATCCCATTCGCCTACGTAGCCGGCCACGGAATAGATGTGTTCGCCCACGGGTGCTTGGGCACTCGCCGTCTGTACGACGCCGAGCATTAGGAGCGCTAATCCCCACAACCGCATGCAGCCCCCCTCAGTCCTCGGGGCCGAGAATATACAGTTGCGGTAAAACGAAAAGGCGTCACTTCACCGGCTTTCAGATCGTCTCGGCGCGCGGGCCTGCTCAAGTCGTCAGGCAATTGATCACGTCCGACGGAAGGGCGGCCGCTTGAGATAGGTGAGATAGCGCCACAGCCATTCGACCGGTCCGAAGCGGAAATGCCGGAGCCAAAGCGGGCTGATCACGATCTGCGCCGCCCAGATCGCGAACACGACGTAGTAGAGCTGGTGCCGTTCGAGCGTGTTGAACCAGCCCAGCCCGACGAACAGGATCGCGCAGACCACCGAATGCGTCAGATAGTTGGTCACCGCCATCTGCCCGACCGCCGCCATCGCCCGCCGGAAGAGGCCGAGCATGTTCGAACGCACGAACAGCAGCAGCGCCCCCAGATGCCCGATCGTCATCGCCAGGCGGCCGAGATCGTAGCTGAGATTGGCCTGGGCGAAGGCGAGCGCGCTGAACTGATGATCGATGATCCAGCGCGTTTCGAGGAAATTGACGGTGAGGCCGACCGCATAGCCACCCGCCATCATCGCCACGTAAAGCCCCGTGCGCCGCCGCAGGGTCAGCACGCCGGCATGGAACAGCGCCATGCCGATCAGCATCATCCCGAAAATGTCGGAGAAATAGCGGTAGAGCCCCCAGGTCTGCCACCACAGGCTCATCTCGCGCACATAGGCGAAGGCAGAAACATAGCCGCCGCGCATCGCCTCGGTGGCCGCCCGCATTCCTTCCGGTGTCGCCTTGAACGCGGTGCGCGCGCCCTCCCAGGCGGTGATCGCGCCCTGCTGCTCCTCGCTCAGCGTCGCGCCCGCATCGCGCGCCGCGGCGGCCGCGGCAAACGCCTCGTGCTTGTCGAGCAGCACCCAAGTGTCCCAGGCGTTCCACGCGGCGCCGAGCAGCAGTACGGCGATCCCGATCGTCAGCAGCCACCTCACCGCCAGCTTGCGGAAGGCGAAGACGAACAGGGCGGTGACGCCGTAGGCGTAGAGGATGTCTCCGTACCAGAGCAGCACGAAGGCGTTGAGCAGGCCGAAGCCGATCAGCCAGAGGTTGCGCCGGAAATAGATGTCGGCGGCGTCCGCCCGCCCGGAGGCCTCGAGCCGGGAGGTGAGCAGGATCACGCTCGCCCCGAACAGCATCGAGAACAGCGCGCGCTGAGTCCCTTCGAAGCCGACCTGGGTGACGATCCAGGCAAGCAGATTGACGCCCTCCGCCCCGCCCGAATTTTGCGGATTGGTATAGGCGTCGGGCAGGCCGAAGCCGGTGATGTTCATCAGCAATATGCCGAACAGGGCGACGCCCCGCACGAAATCCAGCGCCTCGATCCGCTGCGCCGCCGGCGCCGCGGCGGGCGGCGCGGTCATCACCACGGTTTTCTCGTCACCCGCTGCCGGCACGGCCGCCTCCCCCCGCTGCACTCCCCGCGCCCTTGTCGCGCGCGATCGTTACGGGGGCAAGCCGATTCGCCGGTCAGCGCAGCCGGTAATGATCCGCCAGCCGGTCGAGCGCCATGGCGAGGACGAGGCGGCCCGCCCGCGCGGGCCAGCCCAGCGCCCGCTCCGCGTCGCGCATCCCCTCGCCGGCGCAGACGATCCGCCAGAGGATGTCGCTGAGGCCGGCGCCGGCCGCCGCGACCGCCTCCTCGAACCGGCGCTTCGCGGCGAGCTGGGTCACGGTCAGATCCTCGGGCTCTATCGGACCACCGCCGTCGCCGGCCTGCGCGGCATCCCAGCGCATCGTCACCGACGGCGAGAGCTGCGCCCATTCCCAATCGGCCCTCAACTGCTCGCCCGCGTCGAACTGTCGCCGGTCGATCAGGCCGCGCGCCTTGAGCCAGCCCAAAGGCGACTCGGTGAGGTTCACCGTCACCGTGCGCACCGCCCGCCGAACCCGCGCGGTTCGCCTGCGCTCCGCCCCGTCGCGCGGCAGGGGCCGTTCGGCCAACAATCTGCTCTTCATCCCGGTCTCCCGAATCGCTGTCGAAAGCTCTTGCCATTCCGGCTAGGCTGTAGGAAAGCGAAATAACCGTGCTGGTTTGACGCGACAGCGCAAACCAGCGCGCCCCGGCGAAGGCCGAGGCCCAGGCAGGAAGGGAAATCGCCGATGATCACCCGCATTCGCGAAGTGCGCCGCGCCCGCAAGATGACGCTCCAGGACGTCGCCGACCGCTGCGATCCGCCGACGACACCGCAGACGATCGGCCGGCTCGAAACAGGCACGCGCACCGTCTCGGTTGGCTGGCTCAACCGCATCGCCAAAGCGCTGGACGTCGAAGCGGCCGATCTCGTCCAGCTCCCCGACCGGGCCGACATTCCGGTCGCTGCGACGCTCGATCATGACGGCGCCCATGCGCCGCGCCGCGAGGGGATGGTGGTGCCGCCCCACCCCGAGCCGGGCCTGGTCGCGGTCACCGTCGGGTCGAGCGTCGGCGACTATCGCAGCGGCGACGAGATCTGGCTCAGGCGCCTCGCCCCCGAAGCCTTCGCCGTCGCGCTGAACCGCGACGTCCTCATCCCCCGCCCCGCCGGCCGCTACATTTTCGGCAGGCTGATCGGCCGGGAAGGCGACAAGCTCCACATCCTCCCCTTCGGCGCCGGCCAGCGCCAGACGGTCATCACCGACCCGCCCTGGGCGGCGGTGGCGGTCCGCCTGATCCGCAGCCTGTAGCAGGCTAAGCCCTCAGCGTAGCGACCTCCAGCCACTGGCGCGTGAGGAGAGCGATCCGGCCGCGCGGTGCGAGGTCGCCGTTCGCATCCTCGTCAAGCCGGTCGAGCCGCTGCCTGAGCAGGTGCACCTGGACGGCGATCTCTTCCAGAATGGAAACTTCGTCGCCGGCACCATTTTCGGCTCGCAGCCGATCGATCGCGTGCCAGATAGAGGCCGCCGTGCCCGGCACGAGCCGGGGTCCATCGCGATGCCTGCATTCGAGCAGCGCCTGATAAAGCGGCAGCGCCCGTCCGGCACCGTGGCCCACCGAATGACTGCTTCCGTCCCTCAACATGCAACCCCCTCCTGGATGCCAAGGCGGGCAGAAATAGGGGAACGTAGTTAACGACCTGTTACCGTAATTTCACGGTATACGACGACCCATGTCAT
>NZ_JBQTJC010000106.1:0-7052 GCF_052387495.1 Sphingosinicella sp.
ACCGCCGCCAAGCGCACCCCGGTCGGCGCCTTTCTCGGCAGCTTCGCCACCACCCCGGCGCACGAGCTCGGCCGCGCCGCGATCGAAGCGGCGCTAGATCAGGCCGGCGTCGCGCCCGAGGAGGTCTCCGAAGTGATCCTCGGCCAGGTGCTGACCGCCGCCCAGGGTCAGAACCCCGCCCGCCAGGCCGCGATGGCCGCCGGAATCCCGAAGGAGGTGCCCGCCTGGAGCGTCAACCAGGTCTGCGGCTCGGGCCTGCGCACCGTCGCCCTCGCCAGCCAGGCGATCCAGACCGGCGATGCGAGCATCGTCGTCGCCGGCGGGCAGGAGAGCATGAGCCTTTCCGCCCACGCCCAACACCTGCGCGGCGGCACCAAGATGGGCGACGTCGGCCTGATCGACACGATGATCAAGGATGGCCTCACCGACGTGTTCAACGGCTATCACATGGGCATCACCGCCGAGAACCTGGCCGAGCAATATCAGATCACCCGCGACGCGCAGGACAATTTCGCGGTCGCCTCGCAGAACAAGGCGGAGGCCGCCCGCCGCGAGGGACGCTTCAAGGACGAGATCGCGCCGGTCACGGTGAAGAGCCGCAAGGGCGAGACGGTCGTCGACCTGGACGAATATATCCGCGAGGGCGTCGTCATTGAGGGCCTCTCGGGCCTCAAGCCCGCCTTCAAGAAGGAAGGCACGGTCACCGCCGCCAATGCCTCGGGGCTCAACGACGGCGCCGCCGCGCTCGTCCTGATGAGCCGCGAGGAGGCCGAGAAGCGCGGCGCGCCGATCCTCGCCACGGTGAAGAGCTGGGCCTCGGCCGGCGTCGATCCCTCGATCATGGGCATCGGCCCCGTCCCGGCCTCGCGCAGGGCGCTGGAGAAAGCCGGCTGGACGATTCAGGACCTCGACCTGATCGAGGCCAACGAAGCCTTCGCCGCGCAGGCGCTCGCGGTCGGCAAGGAGCTCGGCTGGGATCCGGACAAGGTCAACGTCAACGGCGGCGCGATCGCCATCGGCCACCCGATCGGCGCCTCGGGCGCCCGCGTCCTCACCACCCTGATCTACGAAATGCAGCGCCGCGACGCCAAGAAGGGCCTCGCCACCTTGTGCATTGGCGGCGGCATGGGCATCGCCCTGTGCGTCGAAAGAGACTGAGCGAGGCTCGTCCCAATCCGGCACATGGTGATGGCCAAGCCTCCCCTCCGGTGGCGCAGAGACGACCCGGCCGGTAAAATTCCCGCGAAACAGGGGGATGGCGGGATGATCGCGCTGATCTGGCGGTTCGAGGTGCGCGACGAGGAGCGGGCGGCGTTCGAGGCGGCCTATGGACCGGAAGGCGCCTGGGCACGGCTGTTCGCGCAAAGCGGCGGCTTTCGCGGCACCGAATTGCTCCGCGCCGAGGACGGCTCCTATCTCACTCTCGACGTCTGGCGCAGCAAGGCCGATTTCGACACTTTCCTCGCCGATCACGGCCCCGCCTACGAAGCGCTCGACCGGGAGACCGAGCCGCTGAGCCGCTGCGAGCACCGGCTCGGGGAATATGAGGTGGCGGGCTGAGCGTCGCGGGACGGGTGACGCCCGGGTGACATTGTTGCACAACTGCTACACCCCTGAACAATCGATGAACCGCAGTGGCCGAACTGCTTGAATAAGACCGCGAATCCGTAGCACCCTCAATCTGGGAGCTATGCGTACGAGGCTGGCTCGTAACAGGGGGTTGGAAACCATGAGGAATTCGGGTCTGCTCGGCTCCAGCGCGCTGCGCTCCGGTGCTGTCTTCGCTTTTGCCCTTGGCGCCGCTTCGCCAGCTCTCGCGCAGCCTGGCACCGGCATGACCGAGGAAGACGAAGCGGCCGCGGCCGCGGCGGCTTCGCAAGATGAGACGGCGCAGGACACGACCGGCGAGCAAACCATCCTCATCACTGGCTCGCGCATTCGCCGTCCGAACCTCCAGGCGACGGTGCCGATCACCAGCGTCGATGCGCAGGAACTGACCGAGCAGGCCAACGTCTCGCTCGGCGATGCGCTCAACGACCTGCCGTCGCTCCGCGCGACCTTCAGCCAGGCGAACTCGACGCGCTTCATCGGCACGGCCGGCATCAACACGCTCGATCTGCGCGGCCTCGGTACGGCGCGCACGCTCGTCCTGGTGAACGGCCGGCGCCACGTGACCTCGTCGCCGGGTGGTTATTCGGTCGACGTCAACACGATCCCCGCCGACTTGCTCGAGCGCGTCGACGTGGTGACTGGCGGCAATTCCGCCGTCTATGGCTCGGACGCCGTGGCCGGCGTGGTCAACTTCATCCTTCGCCGCGACTTCGAGGGCTTCCAGATTCGTGGTCAGAGCGGCATCACCTCCTATGGCGACCGCCCGTCCTTCTTCGTTTCGGGAGTTTGGGGCCGCAACTTCCTCGACAACACGCTGAACGTCGCGGTCGCGGTCGAATATGCCGAGCAGGACGCGCTCTTCCACGGCGACCGTCCCGATATGACCGGCGTCTACGACGGCAGGCCGGGCTTCTCAACGGTCGAGAATACGGTGGGCGAGCCGGGCACGGGCGACGGTATTCCGGATACGGCCTTTTTCCAGGGGCCGCCGGGGCTAAACTTCAACATCATCGGGCTGGGTGGCACGGTGCTGACCTCCTGCGCGGCGGCGAACCCGGCGAACCCGCTCGTCACCCTGCGCCGTTCGCTGGTCTGCACGGGCGACCGGACGCCGACCGCGGCCGGTCCGAATACCGGCGCCGAGCTGTCCGACAACTACTTCTTCTTTCCTGACGGGACGTTGCGGCGCAACGAGCTGGCGCTGGATCTGCGCCAGTTCGGCGGCGGCACCTTCGGCGGCTTCGGCGCCTCCGGCGTTGAGGGCGCGCAGCTCGCTCCGGGGCTGGAGCGTTTCGCGGTCAATTTGCTGCTCAATGCGGATATCTCCTCGGCGATCCAGCCCTTCCTCGAAATCAAGCAGGTCTGGATCACCTCGCAGCAGACCTCGACGCAGCCGACCTTCATCAATGCGACGCTGAACCCGGTCTTCCGCACCGACAATCCGTTTCTGAGCCAGCAGGCGCGGAACACGATCAACCAGATCAGCGGCCTGCCGCTGGGCACGCTGCAGAGCTTTCTCTTCTTCCGCTTCAACAACGACATCGGCACCCGCGCCGAGGACCATGAGCGCAGCACCTTCCGCGCCGTTGCCGGCGTACGCGGCGAGCTCGCGACCACGGGCAACTGGAATTATGAGGTAGCATTCAACTACGGTCGCACTGAGACGTTCTATGAAACGGGTGGCAACGTCGACATTGCCAGGTTCAACGCGGCCTCCAATGCGGCGGTGGGGCCCGGCGGATCGATTGTCTGCCGGATTAATATCGACGCCAATCCCAACAATGACGATCCGGCCTGCCGGCCGATCAACTTGTTCGGCTTCGGTGCGCCCGCGACGACTCCGGACGGCCTCGATTACGTGCTCTACACGTCCTCGCGAAATCAGTGGGCAGAGCAGATCAATGCAACCGCCTTCATTTCCGGCGACACCTCGGGCTTCTTCGAGCTTCCGGGGGGTCCGATCGGCGTCGTCTTCGGTCTTGAATATCGCCGTGAGGACGCCTTCTCCGACTATGACGACTTCACCCAGTCCGGTGCGACCTTTCTCAACGCGATCTCGGAGTTCGATCCGCCGGCGATCGAGCTGAGGGAGGCTTTCGGCGAGATCCGGATCCCGATCCTGCGCGACAGGCCCTTCTTCCACGAGCTGACGATCGAAGGCGCCGCGCGCTATTCGGACTACAGCAGCACGGGCGGCGTCTGGGCCTATAATATCGGCGCGATCTGGTCTCCGGTGCGCGACCTTCGCTTCCGCGGCGGCTATGCCCGATCGGTGCGCGCGCCGAACCTTGGCGATCTCTATGCCACGCGCAGCCAAACCTTCGCCAATGGTCTGGTCGATCCGTGCAGCCAGACGGTGATCAATCAGGATCCGAACCGCGTGCGAAACTGCGCCGAGGCCGGCATTCCGACCACGATCGTCGTCGACGGCGTGACCCAGCCGTGGATCAACACGCCGGCGTCTGGCGTGTCCGGCTTCAACCAGGGCAATATCGACCTCCAGCCCGAGGTCGGCACGAGCTGGACCGTTGGGGCCGTGATCCAGCCGCGCTGGATTCCGGGCCTCGCCATCTCGATCGACTATTACGACATCCGGATCACCGAGGCGATCGCTGGCCTGAGCGGGCAGGCGATCATCAACCGCTGCTATGACGATCCGGTCTCGATCAACAATCCGTTCTGCGCCGCGGTCTTCCGCCGCCGCACTCCGGGCGATCCGCTGACCGATTTCACCTTCGAAGGCCAGGGAGACCGCAACTTCCCGGGATCTTCCCAGCCGCAGATTGTGTTCCCAAGACTCGGGCCGGCCTTCCTCAACCAGCCCTTCAACTTCCAGGCGCTGGAAACCTCCGGCGTGGACGCGGACATCAGCTATCGCCGCCAGATCTTCGGCAACGTGACGCTGAATCTGAGGACGCTGGTCAGCTACGTTCGCAATCGGGTCCAGTTCACCTTCATCACCGATCCGGATCGCTCAACTCGCCTGCACGGCACGCTCGGCGATCCGATCTGGGCTGCCGCGCTCAGTGCCGGGCTCGACTTTGGCGAGATCGACGTGACGTGGAACGGCCGCTACATCGGCGAGATGACGGTGGATGCGTGGGAAACGATGAACTCCCATCAGGGCCGTGCGCCGACCAACCCCGATCTCCGCGCGCCAGGCGAGGATCGGCATCCGGAAGCGCTCTACCATGCGATCCGCGTCGGCTTCGAGCCTTCGGGAACGCGGCACCGCATCTATTTCGGCGTGGACAACCTGCTGAACCGGATGCCAAGCTTCGGCCTCGACGGTACCGGCGCGGGTGGCGCGATCTACCCCAACACCGGACGCTTCTTCTACGCTGGTGCCCGTATCCGCTTCTAGGGCGCGGATCGGACCCGATCTTCAGGGCCGCCCTTCGGGGCGGCCCTTTTCTTTGGCTTAGATCCAGCGCCGCTTCAGGCGGTGGCCGAGCGTGGTCAGCAGTTCGTATTGGCTGAGCCCAGATTGCGCCGCGGCGCTCGGCAGGTCGTAATCCAGCTCGATCCAGTCGCCTTCCTGGAGCTCCGGCGCCTCGTCGACGCGGATCGCGGTCAGGTCCATCGAGACCCGGCCGACGACGGGGGCGAAGCGCTCGCCGATCCGCGCGCGGCCGGTGCCGGAAAAGCCGCACAGATAGCCGTCGGCATAGCCCAGATTGACGATCGCCAGCTCGGCCGGCCGTTCGGCGACGAAGGTGCCGCCATAGCCCACCGCCCCGCCCCGCTCGACGCGGCGGCGCTGGACGATTTCCGCCTCCACCCGCGCGACCTGGCGGATATGGCCCGCCGCCTCGGGCCGCGGCACGCCGCCGTAGAGGGCGAGGCCGGGGCGGGTGAGATCGAAGGCATAGTCGCGGCCGAGGCAGATGCCGGCACTGTTGGCGAGGCTACGGCGCCGCGCTTCGACGCGGCTGGCGATCTCGTGGAAGGCCTTGCGCTGCTTCTCGTTGGCCGGCGAATCCTCGTCGGCGCAGGCGAGATGGCTCATCAGCGTCTCGATCCTGAGCCCCTCGAGCGCCCCGTCCGCCACCTCGGTCAGGCCGAGACCGAGCCGGTTGATCCCGGTGTCGATCATCACGTCGCAGGACCGTCCGGTTTCACGCCAGCGCTTCACCTGTTCGACACTGTTCAGCACCGGCCGCGCCCGCTCCATCGCGGTCGCCGCCTTGTCGCGCGGGCCGATGCCGTGGAGGACGGAGAGCGAAAGGTCGCCGGGCCATGGCATCAGCGCCTCCGCCTCCGCCCAGGTCGCGACGAAGAAATCGCGGCAGCCAGCCTCCTGCAGCCGCTTCACCGCCTGGCGCGCGCCGAGCCCGTAGGCATCCGCCTTCACCGCCGCACCGCAGGCGGCACCGCCGCTGCGGTGGGCGAGCCAGTGCCAGTTGCTGGCGAGGGCGTCGCCGTCGAGGGTCAGGCGCAGGGGATAATGGACCATGAGGGCGGTCGGTAGCCCGGTGCGCGGGCTTAGTCCAACGCCTCGGCGGGGCGATCCGGCAGCCAGAACCAGGTCACGATCAGCGCCATCGCGACCACCCCCCAAGTGTACCAGAGACCGGCATAGGGATCGCCGGTCTCGGCGACGACATAGGCGCTGATCAGCGGCAGAAAGCCCCCGAAATAGCCGGTTCCGAAATGGTAGGGGATCGACATCGAGCTGTAGCGGATGTTGGGCGGGAACATCTCGGCGAGCAACGCCGCGACCGAGCCGTAGGTGAGCCCTGACAAGGCCATCAGCCCGAGGATCGCCGCGAACATGAGCGCGAGGCTGCCCGCGTCGGGCACGAAGCTCTCCCCCGCCGGCGCGCCCGCGCCGTTGCCCGCCGCGTCGCCGATCGCCCAGAAGAGCGGGAAGAGGAGCAGCAGGGTCAGCGCATAGCCGATCACGATCGGCTTCTTGCGCCCCACCCGATCCGACCAGGCGCCTGTGACGACGTAGAAGGCCAGCCCGACCAGCGCGCCCGCCGCGACGACAAGCTGCGCCACCGTCTGATCGACCCGCAGCGGATTCTGCAGGAAGGCCAGCACCGAGAACATCGCCGTGTACCAGATCACGGTCAGCCCGGCGGCAATCCCGAACAAGGCGACGAACAGCCGCTTGAGGTTTCCCGGATAGGTGAAACTTTCCTTGAACGGATTCTTGGCGCAGCCGCCGCTCTCCTTGAGCGCCTTGAACACCGGGCTCTCGTTGAGCTTGAGCCGCATCCAGAGCGACACGGCGAGCAGCAGGATCGAGAAGAGGAAGGGCAGCCGCCAGCCCCAGGCGATCCACTCCGCGTCCGAGACCAGCGCCTTGAAGCCGAGCACGACGGCGAGGCTCAGGATGAAGCCGCCGACCACGCTCGCCTGGATGAAGCTGGTGTAGAAGCCCGCCTTGCCCGGCGGCGAATGCTCCGCGACGTAGATCGCCGCGCCGCCATATT
>NZ_JBQTJC010000107.1:0-15318 GCF_052387495.1 Sphingosinicella sp.
GCGCTGGCCGCCTGCGACCGCGGCGGCGAGGCCGGCAACAATGCCGCCGACGCCAATATGGCCGCGCCGGCCGACGCCAACACCGCGGCGCCGGCCGACGGCAATGCATCGGCCGACGGCAATGAAGCCAAGCCCGCCGACGGCGCCGCAGCCGCTCCGGCCGAAGGTGGCGAGGCCCCGGCGGCGGAGGGCGGCGGCGCCGCGGCAGCCGGCGGCGACAAGCCGGCCGAGGGCGGCCAGTACGCCCAATCGCGACGCGGGCCGCGGCGTGACAGCGCGGCCCGCGCGCCCATATGCGCCGCTTCCGCGCGCGCATCGACGGCCCCTTCGTCTAGCGGTCCAGGACGTCGCCCTCTCACGGCGAAAACACGGGTTCGAGTCCCGTAGGGGTCACCAGCGAAATCAATAACTTACGCCTGAAAAGTCGTTGCGTAAGCGAAACCGTCAAACGTTCGTCAAACCGTCGTCAGCAGAGTTGGACGGAAACAGACGGACATTTCCCGCGCAGAACCGGAGCTCGACGGCAGCCGGCACGTCCGAATCGAAGCCGACCGTAGCAACTGCGCCTGCAAGCAACTGCGCCTGCACCTGATTTCGAGCCGCAAGCGATTTTGGACTTCGTGCTGGGCCGACGGGCTCGATCTCACCCAGCTGGCGCCGCGCCCTCAACCGCCCCTCCCCTTCCGCGGCGATTGGCGCCCGCGGCAGAAGTTCCGGTCGCTTTCGAGGAATGCGGCCAGCATGGCGGGCACAAGCTCCGCCACCGGCACGGTTTCGTCAAAGGCCTCCTGATAGGGCGCGCCATAAGCGGCCAAGCTCTGATGGAGCTCGGGCGGGACGAGGATCGTCAGCTTGACCGGGTGTCCGGTCCGGAATGCGGGCGAGCGATCGTGGGCGGGAATTCGATGAACGTCTGGCGGCCGTCGTCGAACGCGCGCAGCGGGCGCCAGGGCGGGTTGTCGCCGTCGATGCGGTAGCCGAATCGCAGATTCTCGATCGCGAGGCCGGTGGCGACCGGCATCGCCGCCTCCGCTTCAGCCTCCGACCGCTGCAGGGCGATCAATGCGTCCTGCGGATAGGTCCAGGACAAAGCCGCCATTGCGGTCGCTCGGGTGCTCTCGAGCTGGAGATGGTAGACGCGCCGGTCGGTGGTGATGACAAGGTTGGTCCTGAGGCCCGCCGAGAACGGCTTGACCAGAATGTGGACGCGGCGCGTCGTGCCGCTGCCGCTGCTGGTGTCGCCGACGATCCAGCGCAAGGTGTCGCCGGCGGCGACGGCGGTGACCGGAATGAGAAGCAGCGGGGCACGATAGCTGCGCTCTTCCTCCGGCTTCTTCTTCCAGCGTAGGAAGCCGACTACGAGGAACAACGTGTTCGCGCGGCCCTCTGCGAAATCGTTGTGGACCTGCCGGTGCAGCTCGATCAGCCGCGCCTCGAGCTGCCGCGCATCGCGCGGTGATGGCAGCTCGTCACGCTACAATGCCTCGGCGGCGAAGCTGCGCTGCAGGTCGCGGCCATGGCCAGACATACGCCAATCGCGCATGGCCCTGGAACATTAGAATCACCGGGTGCAGCCCCGCCCCTTCCAGCGCCGCCGCGAACAGCAAACTGGTATCGAGGCGGTGGCGAGTCGCCCATCGGCGATCGTGGTGGGGCGCCGCGCCTTCTGGCCCCGGTCTTCGAAGCTGACCGGTGGCTCCGCATAGTGAATACCCAGCTGCGCGCGCCGTTCGGTCTTCATAGGCGGCGGCTCGATGGCTGATATTCAAAGGAGCGGCGCCCGGTGCAACGCTTCCTCTTTTTTTTGAGCGAGCCGGGGGAGCCTTGATTGGTGGGAAGGGAACGGCGCGCGCACCGCAGCATCGAGTCGGCTCATTCAGGTGCGCTGGCAATCTTGTTGAGCTGTGTCGAGATGCCTGTAACGATCTGATCCGGGGCGAACGGCTTTTGGATCATGACGCTCCCCGGCACTCCCTCTGCGGCATATTCTCCGGCGCTGGCCCCCGACATATAGACGACCGCGACGACAGGACTGCGTCGACGCGCCTGCCGCCCGATCTCCCAGCCATCGGCTCCGGTCCCTGTCTGAATGTCCGTCACGATGCCCGCCAGTTCAGTTGCCTGTTCGATTATCGACAGCGCCTCCTCCCCGGAATGAGCGACTTCCACCTCATATCCGGCATCCCGCAACGCGTCCTCGATCATGACGATGATCATTGCCTCGTCGTCAACGACGAGGATGCGGACCGATTCATCCAATGGTAGTCCCGCCTCGTTTCGCGCAGTTGAGTGCGCCAAATTTAATCCCGATCAAACGCCCGCGAACGCGATTCGTTTCCCGTCCGCCGAGAGATTTGCTTCGGTTTTCTAGTCGAGCGCCGTCCCGGTCTCGTGACGCGACAGAGGTAACCTATCGATCCAAGCTCGCTTGGACAGCGCCATATGAAGGTGGCGGAGGCCGGTGCGCAGGGGAAGGGGACAGGGGAATGCCGAGGTAATCGGGCACGACGAGCTGCTGGTGAGCATCGCCGCGGCGCCGGCCGCCTCGACCCTTCCATCGAAGCCGCAATCCGGCGCAAAATCGCCGCCTCTCAACACGACGGGGAGACGGACGATGGAGTGCTTTGGGGCTCGATGTGTCGATCGAGGAGACGGCGAAGCTGGCCAAAAGCAAATGCCACGCCAAGCCGAGCGCGGCGAGATCACTCTGAGGCTGACGGCGAATGGCGTGACGCTGGACGAGCAGCGGTTTGCGGTCCGCCTGCTAGCGCGAGACGAACGGGGCGGCGTCGGCGACATGGCGCAGTTTCTGCCGGCGTTCGTGATGCCGAACGACCCCACTATCGCTCCTATTCTGCGCGCCGCGGCAGAGCGGCTAGCGGATCACGGTCACTCCAGCGGCTCGATGGCTATAAGTCGGGTAATCCGCAGGGCGCCTATATGATCAGTGCAGCGATCTATTCGGCAGTCGCGGGCATGTCCGACAGGATGTGGCCGGTAGCGGCCGTTCCGCTCGGGAGCGCGGAGGCGCAGAAGCGGACATTCGAATGCGGCCCCTTGGGGGCCAGGAGACGATTTTGTCCGCACGGCAAATGCGGGTTTGCGCCGGAATGCTCCGCGACCAGATTCATGTCCTCAAACCGACGTGCGGACACAGAGGCCGTGGCCCAGAGCAGCGCCCTGAACGACCCTCCGGCCGAACGCTGGCCTCGGTCGGAGGGGCTCGGCGCTGACCAACATCGCGGACCGTTCAAAAGGTAACCGTGATCACCCGTACCGTCGTACGCGCCTGAGGGATATGAGGACCATCGGAGGTCGAGAGGCCGAGTTGGCCCTCGGCCCGGGGTTCCAGCGCGCGCGACGACGGCGTGCCAATCAAGCCCCCGACCACTCCTTCTTCCACGTTACTTGTCCACGACATGCCTGGAGGACACGCAACCTGAACTCCGGCGACGTTCCCAGGTGGATTATGTCCGCGTCTCGCGGGCGGGGATGCCGCAGGATTGCTGGACGCGCCGCAATTCATGACGCGTGCGCTTACGCCCAGGCTGCCATGCGCAACCTGAGCCGGAGCTCCTGTAGCAATCCCCAGACCGGCCGTTGCCGTTATCAACGCTGCTGAAAGGCGTAAACCTGAAAACACATCGCCTCCGGCGCCAGCTTCTTGTTTCGCCCGCTGGATCACCGTCTTCTAGGCCCCCGCATGCTGCGACATAAGCTGTAGGAATCTACAGGTTGGTTGGGGATTCTGATCGAATCTCCGCCGGGCATCCGGACAGGCTCGGACAGATGAGCGCGAAGATCGGCATCCCGCTGGCTCGGCCAATGGAGCGGGCCGGACAACCGGAGTTGTTGCGGCCTTGACCCTGGCGCGAGCAGGCGGACATCTTTTAGCCGGTGGGAAAGAAAGCATTTCTTTACCAGCCCCGGCCACAATGTAAGGGTCCAAAAGGTTGTTTCATGCAGGTCTACATCATTGACGATGATGAAGCGGTCGGTCGAACCATCGCCAGATTTGCGAATCGCGCCGGATGGGACACCGATTGCTTTGATTCAGCCGACGGGTTTCTGGCGCGGATCGATGAGCTTCCGTTTGGGTGCATCGTCTCCGACATCAACATGCCGGGAATGAACGGAATCGAGCTGATTGAGGCTCTCCACGCCCGATGCCCGGAATGGCCCGTCATCATGATGACCGCCTTTGGCGAGGTAACGGCGGCCATTCGATCCTTCCGGCACGGGGCGGTCCATTTCCTCCAGAAGCCGTTCAAGCGTGCGGATTTTCTTTCGGCGCTGGGCGAAGCCGTCGACGTCGGCACGCGGCGCCAACAGGAATCTCATCGACGGCAGCAGTCGAAGGCCCTGGAGAAACTGACGAAACGCGAAACGGAAGTCCTGGGAGCGCTCGCCGACGGCCTGCAAAGCAAGACGATCGCCTGGCAACTCGGTATCAGCACGCGAACGGTAGAGATGCACCGCTCAAATATCCTCAACAAGCTGGGCGCGCGCAACACGTCTCAAGCCGTGGGGTTGCTGCAAATGGGAAACTCCCGTTAGACGCAGCGCGATGGAGGCCGCACGTCAGCCCCCGGATCAGTGGCCGTTGTCGACCACGGCGCGGATAGCGCGGCCGAGATCCTGCTTCCTATAGGGCTTACTCAGCAGCGGCCCCCTGTTGGCATCGCCGCCAGTCGCCGCCAGCTCGGTGTAGCCTGAAGTGAACAGAACTTTGACGGCTGGCTGAATCTCTCTCACCCGAGCGGCGAGCTCATAGCCGGTAATGCCTCCCGGCATCACTATATCGGTGAGCAGCAGGTCAAATCCGACGCCCGATCGGATCAAGTCCAGCGCTTCGGCACCATTGGTCGCCTCGATGCTGGCATAACCAAGGTCACCAAGCTGCCGGACCACGGTTCGCAGAACATTGGGATTGTCCTCGACCACCAAAATGGTTTCGTGGCCGCGAATCGCGATTGCATCTCGATCAGCCTCGTCCCGAACCTCGTCCGCCGTGGCGCTTGCCCGCGGCAGGAAGAGCTTGATCGTCGTGCCGTGACCGAGCTCGGAATAGATCTTGATGTGGCCACCTGACTGCTTCACCCAGCCATAGACTTGGCTGAGGCCAAGTCCGCTACCCTTCCCCTCCGCTTTGGTTGTGAAGAAGGGCTCGAAGGCGCGGGTAATCACCGCTGGCGCCATGCCTGTGCCAGTGTCACTGACCGCGAGCATGACATAGTCGCCTGGCGCGACCTCGGCGTTCTGGGCCGCATAATCCTCGTCGAGGACCTCGTTGCCGGTTTCTATAGTCAGCGATCCGCCTTCGGGCATTGCGTCCCGAGCGTTGATTGCGAGGTTGACGAGAGCGTCATCGACCTGGGTCGGGTCGACCATTGCCGGCCATAGTCCTTCGACGGGCTTGGTCTGGATATTGATCGCCTCCCCGAGAGTTCGTTTCAATAGCCCGATGATTGCGGGTAGCCGCTCGTTGAGATCGAGCGCGGTCGGCTCGAGATGCTGCATCCGCGAGAAGGCCAGGAGCCGACGCACGAGCTCCGCCCCATGCGCCGCCGCTCCGAGCACCTCCTCGGCCATCTCGGCGCTCTCGGTGCCCTCGGCGAGTTGCTCGCGCAGGAGGTCGGCATTGCCCAGGATAATCGCGAGGATGTTATTGAAGTCGTGCGCAATACCCCCGGTCAGCCGACCCACGGCGTGCATTCGCTGGCTTTGACGCAACTGAGCTTCGAGCGCCTTCTGCTCCGTGACGTCGCGGACGATACCAAGCACGAAGCCGCGGCCACCATTTCCGCTCGGGATCGGCACCTTGCTGGTGTCGATCAAGCGGATGCCGTTCGCCGTGGAGATAGGTCGCTCCGCGCAGAAGCGCGGCTGGCCCGTTGCCACGACCGCCCTGTCTTCCTCCAGAAACGCGGCCGCCTGGTCGGGCGGAAATAGCTCTTGATCGACCCGGCCGACGATCTCTCCACGTTCCTTGCCCATCAGCCGCTCGCCGGCGCGGTTTACGAGGACATAGCGGAAGTCGTCGTCGGCGTCCTGGAGGATCAATGCATCGGGCATGTTCTCGATCACTGCATCGAGCAGCTCGCGCGAGCGGCGGACCTCGGAGGTGCGCTCTTGAACCCGGTCCTCCAGCTCCGCGTTAAGGGCCCTTAATTCGTCCTCCGCCCGCCGTCGGCGCTCCACCTCGCGGCCGCGTATTGTAAACAGCCAGATCATGGCGGCGAGGCTCAGCGCGACCCCGACCACCAATATGATGTTGGTGATCTGCGCCTGCCGCGCGACAGCTCGCTCACGAGCGCGGTAAACGCTCTGTTCCGCGGAGATGATCGAATCGGCCTGCCTGCGGATTTGATCCATCGTCGCCTTGCCCGCGGTGATGAAGGGCAGTGCAGCCCGCGGCGGCGCGTCTTCGGTCCGCGAAGCAACCGCCTGGCCTGCGATGCGGATTCTTTGCTGTCCCAGCGCCTCGAGCTCGTGGACGCGCAGCTGCAACACGGGATCGTTCTGTGCAAGCTCACGGAGGCGACGCACCGACGATCCGAAATTGTCGCGACCGGCATTGTAGGATTGAAGGTAACGGGAGTCGCTGGTGATGATGTAGCCGCGCAGCCCGGTCTCGACGTCCTTCAGGTGGGACACGGACCTGTTCAGCTCGACCAGCACGTTCTGACTCTGCTCCACGCGTGAAGCGAGCGTCACCAGGCGCTGCGTGCTGAGCAGGGACAGCAGGCTTGCAGCCGAGATGAGGATGATCGCGGCCCAGAATATGAGCGTCTGCTGGACGGGAGAGGAGGAATTGATCGGCACCGTAACCTCCGTTCAAGTCCCTCCCTCATAATGACACCCCCTTGGATGGCAAATCGAATGGCTTCACCCTATCGATCAGAGACTGCCGGCGCTTTCCAGTTGCTGATAGGCGATGGGCTCGAGCAGCCTGAGGCCCGCCAAGTCATCGTCGGTCCAGCGCACGATGCCGCGTCGTTGGAGACCGTTTTCGAGGACGATGGTCACTGGATGGCCGAGGGTAAGGCCGCCATTGTGGCGGATCTTCATGCCGACCTGCGATATGTCGACCACGCGGATAGCTTGAAGACCCGACCCCGTCGTGGCGACGCCGACCGCGTCCGTGGGAAGACGGGACGGGCGCTGATCGCCTGAGCTTCTTTCCGCGGCCAGAAGCTGCAGCAGCTCTGCGCAATCGATCGCTTCGTTGAACTGGATGCCGACGCGCGCACCATCCGTCCAACTCACTTGCCCGGATATGCACACGGTCTCGGAGAGCGACACGGCGATCGGGTCGCCTTCGACAACGACGAGGCCGGTAATCACCATCATGCCGTCGTCCGAGATATTCTGAACACGGCAAAGTCCTGTGTCGTTTTCGACACTGGCGCGCGCAACGCGCAGAATCGTGAAGACGCGGGGATCGGTTCGCCGCTCCACCCGTTGCAAAACCGGCATGGAACAATTGAATGCAACATGCGCGGAAGTATCGGCGAGCGCGATTTGACTAGCTGGTTTCATTTTGACCCTCCATCTGATACAGGAGATGCCTGATTGCCGTCGTCAGTCCTACCTGTAGATTCTACCTATCAGGGACTTCCAGGCCATCGCCGCAGGCGTGATAAAGCGTCAGGCGCTGCTGCTCAGCCGCATGTGCCGATGTTCGATCCCGGTGGGTGCGGTAGGTCGTGCCCAGCCGTCAAAGGTTGGCCGTAAGCGGACAGGCCGTTTCAGATGAGATACCGCGAATAGCCGACATCGAGCGCGGCGCGCTTGCCTGTACGCATCTACCGGCCCGCTTCGACGTTCTCCCCCAACCAGCTCTGGATAGCCGCCTTAGCGTGTTCGCCGAGGCCATTCGAGCGCGTCCAGCCGAGTGAATGGCCGACGCCGGGAAGAACAACAATTTCGTAGTTGGCCTTGCCGCTCTGACGGAAGCCGAAGTGAAGCCGGCGCACGCTTTCGGCAACCGCGACATTATCTTGCTCATCCTCCTCGCCATAGAGGATGAGCGCGGGCTGCCGGACCAGCGTCCAATAGGGCATCGGATCGAAATAGATGACCTCTCGGTAAAACGTCCAGACCGGATCGTCAGCCGGAGGAAACCCCTGAGCGATCCGTGCCCACGGAGAGGCGAGCGCTGCCTCACGCAGCCGCCGATACTCGTCCCAGTTGCCGGTCAGCAATGCTCGTCCGGCAGCCCCGTTCAGCCGCAGCACCTCTTGCTGCATCGGCTCGGGGAGTCCGGCCTGCCGAGCGATGTTCCCCATTTCATGGGCGGACTGCTCGGCGAAGGATACTGCGTCTCCGACCAAGTTCAGAACAAACGCAACGGCGTCTGATTGTGCGGCAGCAATCGGTACTATCCGCCCGCCCTGGCTTAAGCCGACCAGTCCGATCCGCGCCTCGTCAATGTCAGCGCGTGACGACAGGAACGCCACTCCGGCAAGCGCATCCGCCGCGAGCGCGTGAAAGCCGACCGTGCGCCAATCCCCCTCCGAGTCACCACTCCCACGCTTGTCGGTGAGGAGAACGGCGAAACCAGCTTCAGCCACTGTCTCGGCGATTGCCCTCGCCCAAAGGTTCGTCCGATCAGAGTCGCCCGAGCCGTGCACGACCACCGCCGCCGGGTAAGGGCCGGGACCGTCAGGAAGCAGCAGGAGCGCGGCGAGCTCGATGTCGCCCGACGGATACGAAACCGGGATCTCACGCAAGGCCGCCTCAGCGGATGAGTGCGCAAATCCGCCGACGAGTGCCAGTACGAGAAAGATCAGTTTGGCCATCACTTACCTCCATTCGGATCCGTGCGTGTTAAAGAGCGCGGGACCACCCGTCTTGAACTCGATTGACCTGGCGCCCGCCACTCTGCCTTACTGGCGGTATGGCCACCCGCTCGCTTTTGCCGCCCCCAGTTGGTCTTGAAATGATCGGCCGGCGAGCGCGGCTGCCGCGGCACCGTCACTATGACGGCTTCATCGCGATCGTTCTCTCCGGCGCCTATCAGGAAAGTGGCGATGCCGGGCGGTTTGACGTCGTCGCGGGCGATGCTCTTGTCCATGCGCCCTTCGAAGCGCATCGCGATCATATTTCGGCTGCCGGCGCGACAGTCATAAACTTGCCCTGCCCCGTTGAAGTGCAGGACACTCCCCGTTGGCGAATGACCGATCCGGAAGCTCTGGCGGTGATCGCCGCGCGTGACCCGCGGGAAGCGGCCCGACTGTTTGCCGAGCAGGCGCTTCCGTGCAGCGATCGCTTCTCCGATTGGCCCGACCTTCTCGCGTCTGGACTGCGAGAACTCGCCCCACTCTGCCTCGCGGAGTGGGCCTCGGCGCACGGCCTTGCGCCGGAATCAGTGAGTCGCGGATTCGCGCGCGCCTATGGCGTGACTCCGCATCTCTATCGCGCAGAAGCTCGAGCCCGTCGCGCGATCGCCGCTATTCGAGCCAGCGAACGACCATTGGCTGCAATCGCCTCGCATCTTGGCTTCAGCGACCAAGCGCACATGACGCGTGCCGTTCTTTGACTTTCAGGCCGCACGCCAGGGCAGTGGCGCCGAGAACCATGCCGGATCTAAGCTGAGGAGCGTTTTTTGGCCGAAAGCAGACTGTCGGCTTTTGGCGGCTTTCGACCCAAAGCAGGCGATTGTACAAGCGCCGGTGACGCCGGGCCGGGAGCTAGTCGTCAAACTCCAGCGCGGCTGCGGCACCGCCCAAAAGCGGCAACGGCCTGTCCGGCTTCGCAGGCATCGCTTCGCCCTCGTCGCCACCGGAGCGCTTGCGCCGCGGCGCCGTGAAGCGGGGCGGCTTCAAGCCTAGTGGTACGCTGACGCGCACATGGATCGAAAATGCCATTGCTCGAATGTGGGTATGAACCATCCGTTTTCCAGCCTTAGCGGGCGTTCGACAGACGCACACTGACCAGCCGGGGTTGGCGCGCGTCGTATGGACTAACGAGTATCGGGCCGGGCTGGAGTTCACGGAGCCCGCCGATAACTACGAGTCGATCCGGGCGCTCACGCTTCCGCTGGCAAGCTGAGCCTTTCGCTCGCGGGGCTATCGTTACTAGTCACTTGATGGTCACGGACGAGCAGCACGAATGCCGGTATGGCCCGGAAATTCGCCACCCGGCCCTCGTCGCGGCCAAGGCAAGTGCCCACTGATCTGCCGCGCGCCAAATTCGGACTAGCTCCAGCCAAGAAACTTTGCCGTCGTTCAAGCGTATGAGTGCAGGAGGAGTGGGCATTGCCTCCCGGCCACAAAGGAAGTTGACATGCGTAAACCACTGATCATCGTCGCCGCTATCGTCGCTGTCGCAGCTGCACCAGTCATCGCGCAGGGTCGTGGCGGCGGGCGTGGCGCCGGCCCGCCAATGACTCCCCCCGGACAGATGGGTGGAGGGATAGGGACCCGAGACCTGGCGCGTGACATCGGCGTTCAACGGGGTCAGTTCGGTCGCGATTTTGCCGCGCAAAGGCGTGCCGAGGAGCGTCGGTTTGCACGAGAGCGCCGCAATGCGGCTCGTGCGAATAGCGAGCGAGGTCGCCTGCGGGCTGAACAACGGGGCGCGCCGGGTCTTGCGCGTGCCGAGCTGGCGCGTCTGAACGCCCGCGATCGTCGGATCTATGAGAATGATCTGCGGCTATGGCGCGAGCAGTTCCTTTCAGGACGAGAGGCGTGGCAGGGCTCGCGCGACACGTGGCAGGGGGCGCGCCGCAACATGACACGGTCCGAGTGGTTCGCCGCGAGACGGCGGTGGATGGACGAACGCGACGCGTGGAGTCGGCAACATCGCGGCCGCCGTCGCTGACCTCCGAGGTGGGCCGACGAATCCGGGGGATTCGCCGGCCCTGGCCATCCCTCGCACTGCGGCGCAGGATATCGGGTTCTTACGGTACCCCAATATATGGCGCTGTTCGACTCAGCCGATCTAGCGATTGTTCCAACTTAATTCAGGCTCCAGCCAAGGGTCTTTGCCGCGCCGCCGGGAGCACTGAGGCTTGTGATCGCATAGGCTGCCAAGAGCTAGGAGCCGGCCGCTGAGCGGTCAGTCCGCTTGCGACTCATTGCGGACATTCGGCACATTGAGCTTGGGCGGCAGAAACCCTAGAATCCAAAGATGCGTCAGCTCGCCTGTATGCTCTTAGCTTGCTTAAACGCGGCGTGTGGCTCAGCGAACGCTGATCGCGCGCTTCCGCGAGATCGGAAGCAACATCGGCGCGCTGAGGCTGACGCAATAGGACTCACACCTCACTGATTAGTCGGTCGAGGACAATCGGGCTGCCTCCCAGCGCCCGTGCGGCCACGAGAGGGGGCCCTTAGCGTGCCCTTAACCCGGAGTGCTTACAAGTGGTCAGGGACCGAAATGAGCGACCCTGAACACTCAGCCATGCCTGCCGAACGGCAAAGGCGCGCGCAGCGCAAGAACGTATTCATCCTCGTTCAGCTCGTCGGCGATTTCGGGGATACGACCGTGAAGCTGCGCGACCTGTCGAACCTCGGCGCACGGCTGGATTGCCCGATCGCCCTGAACTTGGGCGATACGCTCACGCTGACCCGGGGGACATATCCTTGCCAGCCCGCGTCTGCTGGATGCGGGGGAAGAGCGTCGGGCTGGAGTTCCTTGAAGCCACCCCGCCCGAAGCGCTGATTGCGGCGGCTTCTGGTGCAGCGCCGGCCGGCATCGAAGCCGTGCCCGAAGCGTTTCGCGCTGAGCCGATGCGCGCGCTCAGCCGGGCGGAAGAACGAAGGCTCGCGCGGATATGGGCTCCAGGCTGAGCCGCGCAGGCGCCGCCCTTTGCCGGCCCCTGATCGACTCTGAAAGCGGGGGGAGGCTGGAACAATAAGTCGAGGTTCGGATGGACGGACGGCGCCACGCCCGGATTCGCCCGGGCGCGACACCAATCGGCATTCTCTCGGAGCCGTCCTAGCCCCGGCAGGAGTCCCGATAGTCGCGGTTCAGGGCCGCGTTCGATCCGGCGCGGTCGGAGGCGATGTCGCCCCACGTGCGGCCGCCGAGAAGATGGACATTGAAGGTCCGCGCCTGCCCGAAGCAGGCGTTGGAGCTGGCATTGACGCTCACCACCGGAGCGCTCAAAGTCGCCACCAGGCCGATAAGGGCTAGCTTTTTCATCATCTCTCTCCTTGGGTTCGCGCGAGTTGGAGGCGATGCTCGACCGGCAGACCGCGACTGAAGGCCAAAACGCCAGCCGTGCGCCGGCGACGAGCCGTGGAATCTTGATCCGCCAATGTTGAAATCAGAGCGTCCCATGCGCGGACAGAGCCAACCTGGTGGACGCCCGCGCAATAGGGGCGAGTCTACTGCACGACGAACAGTCCATCACAGCACAACACACGGGCGCGGCCGCTTTCGGGAGAAGCTAGCCCAGCGCTGTACGTCCGAAACGGGCGCAGAGCGGACAAGATCGATGCTCACCTAGCCAGCATCCCCCGCGACCTCTGCCTCCAGGCGCACAATTCGCTCTACGCAGACCGCGTGTACGGCCTGTCCGAGCTCTTCGATCCGCCCGGCAAGCCAGGCCAGCTCGTCGATGCCGAGCCGACGCGTCTAGCGGCCATTCATCACACGTCAACAGTTGTAGACTTATTCGTTCAGCCCTATGGCGAAGCCCCGATTGCGCGGCCCAACGAGATCGATCTTCATGATCACGGCCGTCGACCAGGTCAGCCCTTGGCTCGCGCCGAGGAATAGGTTTGCGACTGCCGGCGCTATTCGCTCGTCGGAATCATTGGGAAGGAGATCTCCACAGCCGTCCCTGCTTTGGCCGTCACCAACGTCTCTCCTCCCAGGCTGCGCCCGAGGGCGCGAAGAAGCCGCATGCCTAATGACCCTCGACGCTGTTCAACCGGAAACCCTGCGCCGTTGTCGATGACAGCCAATCGGATCGCACCCTGTTCACGCCTGCAGACAACTCGAATCCGGCCGCTGGTCGACGGCGGAAACGCATATTTGAAACTGTTCAGAATTGCCTCCCCGACGATGAGGGCGACGCTAATCGCTCGCCCGACGTCGAGTTCCAGCGGCGGGACGTCATAGGAAAGAGAAACCTCGGGGCGCTGAAAAGCCTGTTCCAGCGCGTCGCCGATATCCCGCAGAAACAAGCTGATGTCGATCTCCTGAAGATCGTCGCCGCGCTGGTAAAGCAGCTCGTGCACGCGGGCGAGATGGCCGAGCCGTTTCGAGGCGGCATTAAGTGCCGCGCTCACCGTCGGATTGTCGATTGCGAGAGCCTGCATCGACAGCAGCGCCATTGCCATTTGCAGGCTGTTCTTCGCTCGGTGATTGACCTCCTTCAGGAGATGAGTCTTTTCCTCCAGCGCCCGCTCAAGCCTGGCCACCCGGTTGCGGAGCAGCTCGACATCTTCCTCGCCGAACGAGGTCGCTCGTCTTCTTTGAAGCTCGATAGCCGACACTTCGGATCCCCTTCCCGCGCCTGGCTCGAATTGAATTACACACTACCGTGCTTCTGGTCCACGCGGTCACAGCGACTAGCGACCAACTTGATTTAGAAACCTTTAGCCCAATGAGTTAAGGAGACACTTATGTCTTGGCTCATTTGGGCGCTTTCAGCGCTGCACTGGCCACTGTTTTTTATGTGTGGCAGGAGGGCTACCCTCTTTCTTCCCGGTGTCGCCCTCGCTGGAGCAACGCTTGCCGTCATGCTCCGGCGAAGCGCCGCTCTTGCGCGGACGCTGCTGGCCATGGGAGCGGCCAGTCTGCTCTGGCTAGGTCATTTAGGCTTGAGCGAGATTGGCCCTCGGCCTCAATTTCCGAGCGGCGGAATAAGCCCGTCGAGCCTCTCTTCAGCAACCTCAAGAGCCACCCCTCACTGAGCGAGCCGCTTCGGGAGCCCTTGGCCCCATTCTTCCACCTCGGCATATTTGACGAGCAGCGGATAGAGCAGGGCCTTTTCAAGACCGATACGCATGCGCATCACGCCGCGCATCGCGGCGGAGTCCTGGCAATAGTCCGCCCAATCCACCATGATCTTGTCGACACTCCACTTAGCGACGTGCATCCGCGATGCGGCAAGCAGGCCGGCATTGCTTTCCCGCAGGTTTGACACCGTGCGCGCTTCGGCAGCGGAGGAGCGCTCAAGCAGCCATGGGTAGACAATTTCTTCCAGGAGCTTCAATCGTCGACCACTGGCGCGACTTAGCCTCCATCGCACGCTTGCCAACGCTTGCCGGTCCGGGGTTTCATATTCGGTCAGTGCTTCGAGTTCCGCGATCAGCGCGAGCAAGTCATCGTGAATGCGCTCTATCTCCGATCGCACGCCCAGCCTCCTTCGCTTTGAACTGAGGCCAACGTTCAAAATAGGGGAAAGTGCCACGATGCGTTGGCAGGAACCCGCTCGACGCCGGATCATGCGCGTAACCTGGGAGAAGCGTGAGCCCGTCGCGGCGAGCAGGATGATCAGGCGCGCCATATCGCCGTCGAGATCGGTCTCAATGGCCGTGGAGATGATGGCGCGGACCTCGGCGTCATCGAAGATCTGGCTCTCTCGCGCGCGCTCTTCGAAGCTCGACGCAGGGAGACGCCGAAACGGCGCGACCCAAAGTGGAGTTTCTCCGTTGGCTCATTCTCGACATCCGTCCGACCACGCGGTCGAGACCGCGCAGAAAAGGTGGCAGCAGGGCGACGCGCTCATCAAAGACGCTCATGTCGTGTTTGGCCATGTCGACGGCTACCAGCAGCGTGATTATTGGGAGAACGCCGCTCGACGCTTCGGCCTACCCTATGTCGACATCGGGATGGATGTCGCGGAGCTGGCTTCGGGTCACTTCGCCATCGCGGGCCAAGTGGCGGCCTCGGTGATCCATTCTTCAAGCTGCCGAGCCTTGCGATGGTCATGGGTCCGAATCCGCCTTCGATCGAAACCGCCTTTAATCGAGCGACTGCTCATCAGTGGGCGCCCAGGGTTTGCGCCCGCGCTGCACGGCCGCTCCCTTTCTCCCGCGATCATCTCCCACCGTTTAGCGCGTATTAACGCGGGCGCCTTATGGGGATGCGGAGTCGAAAATGAGAGACGCCAATCATCGAACCATGCCGGACGGTCGGCAGCGGCGCGAGCAGCGCAAGCACGTGTTCGTCATGGTCCGGCTCTCCGGCGATTTCGGCGATGCGTCGGCAAAGATTCTCGACGTGTCGAACCTCGGGGCGCGCCTGGATTGCACGGTCGCCTTGACCGTTGGCGATGCGCTGACCTTGACCCGTGGCGAACTGTCAATCCCGTGTCGCGTCACCTGGACCCGAGGAACGCGCGCGGGGTTGGAGTTC
>NZ_JBQTJC010000108.1:0-19663 GCF_052387495.1 Sphingosinicella sp.
CCGAGAATCCCGAGGTCGCCGAGCGGATCGAGCGCGCAATCCGCGGTCGCACCGACGAGGTCGGCGAGGCGCTGATGACGGGCCCCTCGCCCGAGGACGACGCCTGATTGAGGAAGCTTCGGGTCCCTGGATTTTTTGCTCCAGGGACCTGAAACTTCCGAAACTTATTCAGCTTTGGGCGCACCAGGCTGAACGGGATTCGCCCAGAGCGCGGCGAGGACGGCGAGGGCGCCGCAAGCCGCGAAGCCGGCGACCATCGGCACCGTTGTGCCGTCGAAGAGCTGGCCGATGACGAGCCCGATCAGCGCGCCGCCGATCGTGGTCACCAGTCCCTGCACCGCCGAGGCGGTGCCGGCGCTATGGCCCATCGGCGCCATCGCCAGCGCGCCCGCATTGGCGCCGACCAGCCCGAAGCAGGCCATGGTCAGCGCCTGCAGCGCGACGAAGCTCCAGATCGTCTCGCCCTGAACGAGGATGACCCCCAGATGCAGCGCCGCGAACACGGTGAAGGTGGCGAGCGCGGCGAGCAGCAACCGGCGCGGGCCGAGCCGCATGACGAGCCGCGAATTGGCGTAGGAGCTCGCCGCCATCGGCCCGGCGATGCAGGCGAAGACCAGCCCGATCAGCTCGGGCCGGCCGAACACGTCGAAGACGATCTGCTGGATCGAGTTGATGAAGGCGAACAGCCCGCCGAACGCCAAGGTCGAGGCGAGCGTGTTGCCGAGCGAGGCGCGCACCTTCAGCGTCTCCGCCACCGCCGAACCGATCGCCCGCGCCGAGAGCGGCCGCCGCGCCTCGGGCGCCAGCGTCTCGGGCATGCGCGTGCCCCCCCACAGAGCGAGCAGCAGGCCGTAGACGGCGAGGCCGATGAAGATGTGCCGCCAGGTGCCGATCGCGAGCACTCCCTGCCCGAAAGCGGGCGCGAGCACGGGCACGATCATGAACACGATCATGACCAGCGACATGATCTGCGCCATCGCCGGCCCGTGGAAGCGGTCGCGGACGATCGCCACGACCAGCACCCGCGTCCCCGCCGCCGCCACGCCCTGCGCGAAACGGGCGGCGAGGAGCAGGTTCATGCTGCCCGCGATTCCCGCCAGCGCCCCGAAGAGGGCGTAGAGCAGCACCGCACCGATCAGCAGCGGCTTGCGCCCGAAGCGGTCGGCGAGCGGCCCATAGGCGAGCTGGGCGGCGCCGAAGCCGAGCAGGTAGAAAGTGATGACGAGCTGGCGGCGATTGTCCTCGGCGACGCCGAGCGATTCGCCAATCGCGGGCAACGCCGGCAGCATCGCGTCGATCGCCAGCGCGTTCGAGGCCATCAGCGCGGCCATCAGCACGACGAACTCGCGCCGTCCGGGCAGGTTGGTCTCAGTCGTTCGCGCCATCGTCCAGGCTTTGCGGAAAAGGGCCGCCGCTCTGCCCGACCCGCCCGGCGCGGGCAAGTTTCAATCTGGTCGGCGCGAGGCTAGGAGCGGCGAATGACCGATGCATCCGAATGGCGCGGCCGGGTCGGCGACGCCTGGGCTGAGGAATGGCGGCGCACCGACCGTTCGCTCGCGCCCGTCCAGGCGGCGCTGCTCGACACCCTGCTGCCACGACTCCCCGAGGGCGCGGCTGTCCTCGACATTGGCTGCGGCGCGGGTTCGATCAGCCTCGCGCTGGCCAAGGCACGGCCCGACGCGCGGGTTACCGGCCTCGATCTCTCGGAGGCGTTGGTCGAAGCGGCTCGGGAGCGGGCAGGCGGACGCGCCCGGTTCGAGGTCGGAGACGCGTCCACCTGGACGCCGGCCGACGGCCGCCGCTTCGACGCTTTGGTCTCGCGCCACGGCGTCATGTTTTTCGACGATCCCTTTGCCGCCTTCGCCCACCTCAACAGCCTGACCGCGCCCGGCGGGCCGTTCGTCTTCTCCTGCTTTCGGGCACGCGATGAGAACCCCTGGGCCGCGGAGCTGGCGCCGGTCATCGCGCGCTTCGCACCCGAGGCGGCCGCCGCGCCGCCGCCCGCGCAGGGCCCCTTCGCTTTCGCCGATCCCGAGCGGATCCGCTCCATTCTCGCCGCCGCCGGCTTCGCCGCGCCCGAGATCGTGCCGCTCGACGTCGAGTTCGTGACCGGGGAGGGGCCGGACCCGCTCGCCGAGACGCTCGCTTACTTCCGCCGGATCGGTCCCTTCGCCGCCCTGCTGCGCGAACTCGATGCGCCGCGCAGGGACGAAGCGCTCGCCATGGTCGAGGCGATCGCCGCCGCGCGCCGTTCGGGCGACCGCATCGTCTTTCCCGCCGCCGTCTGGATCGTCACATGCGCGTCCGGCTAATCGGCCTGCCGACCGACAGCCATTCCTCTTTCCTGCGCGGCGCCGCGGCCGCGCCCGCCGCGATCCGCGCCGCGCTCGCCTCGGACCATGGCAATGCGGCGAGCGAATCGGGACTCGAGCTCGGCGCCGACATTGCGTTTGAGGACGCGGGCGACTTGCCGCTTGCCGAAGGGGAGGGCGATCCCGCCCTGATCCGTGCCGCGGTCGCCGACGCCGCCAATTCGGGCGCCATGCCGATTTCGCTCGGCGGCGACCATATGGTGACCGGTCCGATCGTCGCCGCCTTGGCCGAGCTGCGCGGCCCGCTTAACATCCTCCATTTCGACGCCCACCCGGATCTCTATGACGATTTCGAGGGCGATCCGCTCAGCCACGCCTCGCCCTTCGCCCGGATCATGGAGGCGGGCCATGCGCGCCGCCTCGTCCAGTTCGGCATCCGCACCCTCAACCGCCATTGTCGCGAGCAGGCCGAGCGCTTCGGCGTCGAGATCTTCGAGATGCGCGATTTCGCGCCCGAGACGGTGCCGATCCCCGAGCCGCCGCTCTACATCAGCATCGACCTCGACGGCTTCGATCCGGCCTTCGCGCCGGGCGTCTCGCATCACGAGCCGGGCGGCCCGACCGTGCGCGAGTTCCTCCACGTGCTCCTGCGCGTGCCCGGCCCGATCGTCGGCGCCGACATCGTCGAGTACAACCCGTCGCGCGACGTGAACGGGATCACCGCCGTGCTCGCCGCCAAGCTGGTCAAGGAGCTGGCCGCGCTGGCCGCGAAAGGAAGCACATGATCGTCGTCCACCATCTCGAAAATTCGCGCTCGCAGCGCGTGCTCTGGCTGCTTGAGGAACTGGGCCTCGAATATGAAGTTGTCCGCTACGCGCGGAACCCGAAGACGATGCTCGCCCCGCCCGAGCTTGCCCGCATCCACCCGCTCGGCAAGTCGCCGGTGATCGAGGACCGCTCGGCCGGGGGCGGCGGCATGCGCGCGATCGCCGAGACCGGCGCGATCGTCGAATATCTGGTCGAGAAGTCCGATGGGCGGCTTGGGCCCTCGTCGAGCCGCGACGGCGTGCTGCGCTACCGCCACTTCCTCCATTATGCCGAAGGCTCGATGATGCCGCCGCTGCTGGCGCTGCTCGTCGTCAACCGGCTAGGCCTGCTCGGGCGCCCGGCGAAGAAGCCGCTGCTCGCCATGTTCGGCCGACATCTCGATTGGCTGGAGAGCGAGCTGGAAACGCGGGCCTGGTTCGCGGGCGAGGAGTTCAGCGCGGCCGACATCATGATGAGCTTCCCGCTGGAGGCGGCGCGCCAGCGCGCGGGCCTCGACGAATCGCGCCCGAGCCTCACCGACTGGCTCGAGCGGATACACGCCCGCCCGGCTTATGCGGCGGCGCTGAAGACAGGCGGTCCCTACGCCTACGCCTGACGGCGCGCGCTCAGCGCCATCTGCACCGCGAGCGCGCCCATCGCCGTTGCTGCCAGCCAGCGCGCCGCGCGGCCGAGCCAGGCGATATGCCGCAGGCGCCCCGCCGCGCCCGCCGCGGCGAGGGCGATGGCGATGTTGACGAGCGTCCCGGCGAAATCGAACCAGAGGCCGAGCGCGAGGATTTGCAGCGCCGGCACGCTCGCCGCCGGATCTACGAATTGGGGCAGGAAGGCGAGGAAGAAGAGCGCGACCTTGGGATTGAGGATGTTGACCAGCATCGCCTGCCGGAACAGCCGCCAGCCCGAGCCGCGCGGGCGCGCCGCCTCGGCCGCTTCCGTCGCCGGCTTCCCCTCGCGCAGCAGGCCGACCGCGAGCCAAAGCAGATAGGCCGCTCCGGCCCATTTGATCGTGTCGAACAGCCATTGCGACGAAGCGAGGATCGCCGACAGGCCGAGCACGGCGGCGAGGATATGAACCAGCGCCCCGGCGCCGACACCCAGCGAGGCGATCACGCCGTCGCGCCGGCCGCCTCGCGCGGCGCTGGCGACGATGAAGGTCATGTCGGCGCCCGGGACGATGTTGAGCGCCAGGCCCGCCGCGACGAAGGTCAGGAAGACCGGCCAGGCCGGCAGCAGCTCGATTCCCGCGATCTCCAGCATCGCATCACCTCCGCACCGACGCTGGCACCACCCGCGCGCCGGTGCAACGGGTTGACTTTTGTCTGCTCAGAGGCCGGGATGTGCCCGCGTCGAAAAAGGGGATTAGGATGGAAAGCGCCGAGAGCCGCGGCATGTCGCTGCAGATGAAGATGCTGATCGGCTTCCTGATTGGCCTGGTCGGCGGCCTCGCCGTCAACATGACCCAGCCGGACGCCGCATGGGTCGAAACGCTGACCACCTATGTGACCGCGCCGATTGGCCAGATCTTCCTGCGCCTCCTGTTCATGCTCGTCCTGCCGCTGCTGTTCGCGGCCCTCGTCAGCGGTATCGCCGAAATGGGCGATATCCGCGCGCTGAAACGGGTCGGGATGAAGACCCTCGTCTACACCGTATTGCTCTCGTCGATCGCGGTGGTGATCGCGCTCGCCGTCGCCAACGGCTTCCGTCCCGGCGACGGGGTCGATCCGGCGCTCGCGCAACAGCTCCTCGCCGACGCGCGAGAGAATGCCGGCGCGATCATCTCGGCCAATGCCGAGCGGCCGTCGGGCGTCGCCGCCTTCCTCAACATCATCCCCAACAACGTTTTTGCCGCGGCCTCCGCCAACGACATCCTCGCCGTGATGTTCTTCGCTTTGGTCTTCGGCATCGGCCTGCTGCTCGTCAACACGCCGCAGGCGCAGCGGCTACAGGAGGCGATCGAGGGCCTGTTCCATGTCATGATGAAACTGATCGGCATCGTCCTCAAGCTGGCCCCGATCGCCGTCGCCTGCTTCATGTTCAATCTCGCTGCTTTGTTCGGCTGGGATCTGCTCGTCCGCTTGGGCGCCTTCGCCGGCGTCGTCCTGTTCGCGCTCGGCCTGCACATGTTCGTGACCTATCCGCTTGTGCTGAAGCTGATCGCCGGCAAATCGCCGATCGCCTTTTTCCGTCAGATCCAGGAGGCGATGGTGGTCGCTTTTTCGACCTCCTCGTCGAACGCGACCCTGCCCACGGCGCTTCGCGTCGCCGAAACCCAGCTCAAACTGCCGGGGCGCGTCTCGCGCTTCGTCCTCACCATCGGCGCCACCGCCAACCAGAACGGCACCGCCATTTTCGAGGGCGTGACCGTGCTCTTCCTCGCTCAATTCTTCGGCGTCGAGCTGACCCTCTTCCAGCAGGTGACCGTGCTGTTGGTCTGCATCCTCGGCGGGATCGGCACGGCGGGCGTGCCCTCGGGCTCGCTGCCGGTCATAGCGATCATCCTCGGAATGGTCGGCGTTCCGCCCGAAGGGATCGGCCTCGTCCTCGGCGTCGATCGCCTGCTCGACATGTGCCGCACGACGCTCAACGTCGCCGGCGACCTCACGATCGCCCAGATCGTCTCGAAGGGCGAGGAGCACGAGCCCGAAACGGCGGCGACCGCGGCGGACGAGCCGGCCACGGCTGCGGAGGCGCACCCGAGCTAGGCGCTCGTCAGGCCGGCTCCAACTCGCGCTGGACGACCTTGTCGGCGAGCGTGCCATTGAGCTCGGCGAGATGGTCGAACGCCGCCTCGTAGGTCGCCAACCCCTGGCTCAGCGAGCGGAGCTCCGCGTCGAAGCCCTGCATCTCGGCCTCGGGGATCAGCGCCTCGACCTGATCCCAGCGCGACCAGCCTTCGCGCGGGCCCATGCCGAGCATTTGCCCGCGTCGCGAGGCGATCGCGGAGGTGACGCGCGACGTCGCCGAGCCGGGCGCGGTGACGATCACCTTCATCACCGGCTCGAGCAGGTGCGGCGCGGCCTGGCCCATCGCTTCCGACATGCCGATCCGACCCGCAGTGCGAAATGCGATCTCGGAGCTGTCGACGGTATGATAGGAGCCGTCGACCAGGGTCACCT
This sequence comes from Sphingosinicella sp., assembly GCF_052387495.1. GTDB lineage: Bacteria > Pseudomonadota > Alphaproteobacteria > Sphingomonadales > Sphingomonadaceae > Allosphingosinicella. The sequence continues at coordinate 6,254 of NZ_JBQTJC010000108.1, forward strand.
CGACATCGACCACAGGGAAGCCCAGCGGCCCTTTGCCCAAAGCATCGCGGACGCCCGCCTCGACCGCCGGGATCCACTGCTTCGGCACGACGCCGCCCGAAATCCGATCGCCGAACTTGAAGCCGCCGCCGCGGGGCAGGGGCTTCACCTCAAGCACGACGTCGCCGAACTGGCCGTGCCCGCCGGACTGCTTCTTGTGGCGCCCGCGCTGGGTGACCGATTTGCGGATCGATTCCTTGTAGCCGATCGCGGGCGCGCGCGAATCGACCGCGACGCCGTATCGCCGCTTCAGCCGCTCCAGCGTCACCTTGAGATGCTCGTCGTTGACGCCCTTGAGGCGGGTTTCGTGCAGCGCCTCGTCCTGCTCCCATTCGAGCGCGCGGTCCTCCTCGGTGAGCTTGTGGAGCGCGGTCGAAAGGCGGACGTCGTCCTTGCGGTCCTTGGTGGCGATGGCGAGCGCGTAATTGCGGGTGGGCGCGGCCACGTCGAGCGGGCGCGGCGCCTTGCCCGCGGCGAGCCATTCGCCGGCATGGACGTCCTCCAGCTTGGCGATCGCGACGACGTCGCCGGATTTCGCCTCGGCGAGCTTCGCGGTCTTGTCGCCCTGCACCGCGAACAGCGTGCCGACGCGCACCGTCTCGCCGCCGCTCGAATCGAGCTCGGCGCCTTCCTTGAGCGCGCCGCCGAAGACGCGGGCAAAAGAGAGCCGCCCCATCGCCCCGCCATGGCTGACCTTGAAGACGACCGCGCAACTGCCCTGCGCGCCCAGCCGCGCGGCGGCCGCGCTCGGTGCCGGCGCTTCGTGGCGCAGCGCCTTCATCAGGCGGCGCACGCCCTGCGCGCCGGTCGCCGAGCCGAACAGGATCGGGACGATCTGGCCCGCACCGGTCTCCTTGGCGAGATCGGCGTAGACGGTTTCCCGCGTCGGCACCTCGTCCATCAGCAACGCCTCGAGCAAGACGTCGTCATGGTCGGCGAGCGTCTCCAGCATCTGGGTGCGCTCCAGCGCCTCGCGGTCGGCGAGGTCGGCGGGGATTTCGCGCTGCTCCGATTCCTTCCCCTTACGGTAATAATAAGCCCGCTCCAGCGCGATATCGACGAAACCGGTCACGCTTTCGCCCTCGCGGATCGGGATCCAGCGCGCGACGAGCGGCGATTTGGACATCGGCTGAAGCGCCTCGAGCAGCGTCTGGATCGAGCCGCGGGCATGGTCGATCTTGTTGACGAAAATCATGTGCGGGACGCCTTGCGCCTCCAGCTGGCGGAGCGTCGGCTCGGCGAGCAGAGCGCGGTCGGCGTCGGGATCGACGACGACGATGGCGAGGTCCGCGACCGCGGTGCCGAGCGCGGCGTCGGCGGCGAAGCCGACCGAGCCGGGGCCGTCGATCAGCGCGTAGCGATCGCCCATATAGTCGTAATGCATCAGGTTGAGCTCGGTCGAGCCGCCGCGCGCCCGCGCTTCCGGGCTGGCGTCGCCGACGCTCGATCCGTCCGCGACATTGCCCTGCCGCCCGACCGCGCCGGCCGCAAAAAGAAGGGCCTCGGCTAGGCTGGTCTTACCCGCCCCGCCGGGGCCCACGAGTGCGATCGTTCTGGTGCCTGCAGCTCTGTCGGGCATATTCGTCTCCTTCGTCCGCGTGCGCGGTCCGCGAAGAAGACGCGGCCACTCGCGCCTAATGGGAAACCCTCAGCTTCCTCCTCTCGGCCGCAAAGCGCAAGGGGCGCGGCGCAAAAGGCCGCGAAAAAGCCGCTAACGGTCGCGCCGGGCGAGCCAGTCGATCAGGATTCGGCGCTGACGGGGATCGCGCATGCCGACGAGGCCCATCTCGGTGCCGGGGACGAGCGCCTCGGGGTCTGCGAGGAAGCGATCGAGCAGCGCCGTGGTCCAGATTCGCTCGCGCTGGGCGTAGCGGCGCAACGCCGGCGAATAGTCGAAGCCGCGCTGGCTGGCGATTGGCCGTCCAACGATGCCGGCAAGACTCGGCCCCGCCGGTGTGTGCCGCCCCGGTTCCAGCGCGTGGCAGGCGAAGCATTGGCGGTAGAGCCGCGCGCCTTCGCTTTGCATAGGCGGCTGGAACGCCGCCGCGAGCGCCGCGAGCGCCACAAGCGGAAAGCTCATGAGCCGGTGCGCACCACCATGATCCGGTCGAGCCCCGATTCGGGGAGATAGACCCAGCCGGGCCGGCCGAGGATCTGGCGGACATTGGCGTTGTCTCCGCTCCCCGGATAGCGGGTCCAGCGCTCGGTCCCGGGATCGAAGGCGAGGGTGGCGTTGCCACCGAAATCGGTGATCCAGACGATGTCGCGGTCGTCCACATAAACGGCGTAGACGCGCGGCCGCTCGCCCTCGGGCCGCCAGCTCCGCCACTCGCCCGTCGAAGGCGTGTAGCGGGTCAGCTGCCCGCCATTCCATTCCGAGATCCACAGATTGCCGCGGCTGTCGGCCCACACCCGACGCGCGCCCTGGTTCGCGGTCGGCGGCTCGATGATGGTCGTGGCGCCGGTCTCGCGATTCACTCGCGCGAGGTGGCTGCCGGCGAGCGAGACGTAATAGATTTCGCCGTCTGGCGTAGCGGCGATGCCATAAGGGCCGCGCCCCTCGGGGTCCCGCCACACCCGCATCTCGTCGGTGCGCGGATCGAGCCGGCCGTAGACGCCGGTCTGGCCGGTGAACCAAATCCGCCCCTCGCGGTCGAAGGCGGCGGTGTTGAGGTTCGAATCGGGAAATTCCTCCGGCAGCCGCCAGACGCGGACCGCATCGGTCGCCGGATCAACGCGGACGATCGCGTTGAGGCCGCCGTCGGTGATCCATGCGGCGCCGTCCGGGCCCATGATCACGCCGTGCGGCGCCGAGCCCTCGCCGAGCGGAACCTCGCGCACGGCGCCGGTCTCGGGATTGAGGATGCCGAGCGTGCCGCGCCGCTGGCCGGTATACCAGACCAGCCCGTCCGGCCCCGGCGCGACGTCGTGCGGGCGGCTGCCCTGCGGTACTTCGTAGATGCGCACGTTGGCGGCGAGGTCGCCGCGCGCCGGGGCGCGCTCGCTTTGTTGCTGCTGTTGTCCGGGCGGCTGGGCGCAGGCAGGCGAGGCGACGAGCCCGGCGACGGCGACGAACAGGGTGGCGGCGATCCGCTTCATCTTCCCTCTCCACTTGACGTTCGAGGGCATTCTAGTTGCTGGGCGCCGGATCGTGAAGGGCGCGACGCTCGCCCCGTCGCTTGCCGCAGCGCAGCACGTCGCCTAAATCCGGGCGATGACCTCGACCAACGACATCCGGCGCGGCTTCCTCGAGTTTTTCGGGCGGGAGGGCCATGAGATCGTGCCGTCGGCGCCGCTCGTGCCGCAGAACGATCCGACCCTGATGTTCGTCAACGCCGGCATGGTGCCGTTCAAGAACGTCTTCACCGGCCAGGAGAGCCGGCCTTATTCGACCGCGACCTCCAGCCAGAAATGCGTGCGCGCCGGCGGCAAGCACAACGATCTCGACAATGTCGGCTATACCGCGCGCCACCATACCTTCTTCGAGATGCTGGGGAATTTCTCCTTCGGCGATTACTTCAAGGAGCGGGCGATCCTGCTCGCTTGGGAGCTGATCACGAAGGAATGGGGCCTCTCGCCCGACCGGCTGACCGCCACCGTCTACCATACCGACGACGACGCCTGGAATTTGTGGAAGAAGATCGCCGGCCTGCCTGACGCGCGGATCATCCGCATCCCCACCAAGGACAATTTCTGGGCGATGGGCGACAACGGCCCGTGCGGGCCCTGCTCGGAAATCTTCTACGATCATGGCGAGCATATCCCCGGCGGCCCGCCCGGCTCGGCGGACGAGGACGGCGACCGCTTCACCGAGATCTGGAACCTCGTCTTCATGCAGTACGAGCAGGAGGACAACGAGATCGTCCGCGATCTGCCGCGTCCCTCGATCGACACCGGCATGGGGCTGGAGCGGATCGCCGCCGTGCTGCAGGGCGTGCATGACAATTACGACACGGACACGTTCAGGGCCCTGATCGCCGCCTCTTGCGAGCTGACGAAGACGAAGGCCGAAGGCGAGACCAAGGCCAGCCACCGAGTCATCGCCGATCATCTGCGCGCTTCGGGCTTCCTGATCGCCGACGGCGTGCTGCCCTCGAACGAGGGCAGGGGCTACGTTCTCCGCCGGATCATGCGCCGGGCGATGCGCCGTGCGCATCTGCTGGGCTCGGCGGAGCCGCTGATGCACCGGCTGGTCCCGGAGCTGGTCGCGGAGATGGGCGGTGCTTTCCCCGAGCTGCTCCGCGCCCAGCCTTTGATTCAGGAGACGCTGAAGCTCGAGGAGACGCGCTTCCGCCAGACCCTCGCCAACGGCCTCCGGCTTCTCGACGAGGCGACGGCGAGCATGGCGCCGGGCGACACGCTTTCTGGCGCGACCGCGTTCAAACTCTACGACACATTCGGTTTTCCCTACGATCTCACCGAGGACGCCCTGCGCGCCCAGGGCTATGGCGTCGACCGCGCCGGTTTCGACGCCGCCATGGCCGAGCAGAAGACCGCCGCCCGCGCCGCCTGGAAAGGCTCGGGCGCCAAGGCGAGCGAGGAAATCTGGTTCGACATCGCCGAGGAGCAGGGCGCGACCGAGTTCACCGGCTATCTCGGTCACGACGGCGAGGGTCAGGTGGTCGCTTTGGTCAAGGACGGCACCCGCGTCGAGACCGCCAAAGCCGGCGACAAGGTCGTCATCCTGACCAACCAGACGCCCTTCTACGGCGAGAGCGGCGGCCAGATCGGCGACACGGGAACGATCATGTCTGACAAAGGCTTGCGGGCCGATGTTGAGGACACATCGAAGCCGCTCGGCAAACTTCACGCCCATCATGCCGCGATCGCCGAGGGCGAGGTCGCGGTCGGCGACGCGGTCCAGCTCCATGTCGACGCCGCGCGCCGCGCCAAGGTCCGCGCGAACCACAGCGCGACCCATCTCCTCCACGCCGCCCTGCGCAAGCGGCTCGGCGACCATGTCACCCAAAAGGGCAGCCTCGTCGCGCCGGACTATTTCCGCTTCGACTTTTCGCACCCCAAGCCGATGACCGCCGAGGAGATCGCCACGGTCGAGGCCGACGTGAACCGCCTGATCCGCACGAACCACCCGGTCGGCATCCGCCTGATGGGCATGGACGAGGCGCTCGCGGCCGGCGCGATGGCGCTGTTCGGCGAGAAATATGGCGAGGAAGTCCGAGTCCTCTCGATGGGGCTGGAGGACGAGGCCAGCTACTCGGTCGAACTGTGCGGCGGCACCCATGTCGAGGCGCTCGGCGACATCCAGCTCCTCAAGATCACGTCGGAGGGCGCGGTCGCCTCCGGCGTGCGCCGCCTCGAGGCGCTGACCGGCGAGGCGGCGCGGCAATATCTGTCGCAGCGCGAGGAGCGGCTCAAGGAGGCCGCCGCCGCGCTCAGGGCCGCGCCGGACGAGGTGCCCGCCCGCGTCGCCGCGCTCGTCGAGGAGCGCCGCCGGCTCGAGCGCGAGCTGGCCGAGGCGAAGAAGGCGCTGGCGCTGGGCGGCGGCGGCAAGGCCGCGGCTGCTGGCCCCGAGCAGGTCGGCGGCCACGGTTTCATCGGCCAGGTGCTCGACGGGCTCGATCCCAAAGCGCTGCGCTCCCTGGTCGACGAGGCCAAGGCCCGGGTCGGCTCGGGCGTGGTCGCGCTCGTCGCGGTCAATGACGGCCGCGCCACCGTCGCGGTCGGCGTGACTGACGACCTGACGCCAAGCCGCAACGCCGTCGATCTCGTCCGCAGGGCGGTCGAGGCGGTCGGCGGGCAGGGCGGCGGTGGGCGGCCGGACATGGCCCAGGGCGGCGGCCCGGACGGCGGCCAGGCCCAGGCCGCGCTCGATGCGGTGAAGGCGGCGCTCGCCGAGCCTATGCCGGCTTAGAATCCCGCAGCCGCTTGCCGCGCTGCGGCGGCTCTTCGCGCAGCCGGCCCATTTCCATGATCTGCTGACGGAGTTCCGCGCGCTTCTCGTGGATCGAGGCGATCACCGGCCCCATTGCCATGCCGAGATCGACCAGCACCGCCTCCGAAAGCTGGAGCGAGGATTCGAGCGTCTCCGGCACCGCGTCGGTCGCGCCCGCGCGGTAGAGCTCGGCCGCGTGCTGCGGGTCGCGGGCGCGCGCGACGATGGTGAGGCTCGGGCACCAGGCGCGCACCCGCTTGATCAGCCGCACGGTCAGCACCGGATCGTCCATGGTGAGGATGAGCGCGCTGGCATGGCCGAGGTTGAGCTTATCGACCAGCTCCGGGCGTGAAACGTCGCCGAAGATCACCGGCACGCCCTCGCGCCGCGCCGCGGCGACCGCGTCCACATCCGAATCGACCGCGATGAACCGACGGTCATGCTTCGTCAGCATCTCGGCGACCAGCCGACCGACCCGCCCGAAGCCGATGATCACGGCCGCGGGCTCCTCTTGCCCGGCGCCGGGCAGCGGGACGTCGACTTCGGCCTGGATGTCGACCTGGCGCCCCGCCACCTGGCCGAGCTTGGCGAGCAATGGCGTGATGGTGAGGCCCAGCGCGGTGACGATTTGCCAGAAGGCGGCATTCTCGGCGCTGATCAGACCGGCCGCGCCGGCCGCCGCCAGCACGATCAGGGTGGTCTCGGACGGCGACGCCATGACGACGCCGGTCTCGGCCGCCACGGCGGGGCTCGCCCCCGAAAGGCGCAGCAGCAGGCCGGTCACCACGGCCTTGATCACGATCACGCCCAGCACCGCGCCGAGCAAAGCGGGCCAGTTGGCGACAACGAAGCCGAGATCGACGCTCATCCCGACGGTGATCAGGAAGACACCGAGCGCCAGCCCCCGAAACGGCGCGGTGATCACCTCGACCTCGTCGTGATAGTCGGTCTCGGCGATCAATATGCCGGCGACGATCGCGCCGACGATGGGCGAGAGGCCCGCCGCGGCGGTGGCGAGGCTCGCGGCGATGACGACGAGCAGGCTGACGGCGAGGAAAAGCTCCGGGCTCTTGGTCCGTGCCGCCTGCGCGAACAGGCGCGGCAGGAAGAAGCGGCCAAGGACGAGCATTGCGACGACGGTGATCGAGCCCCAGAGCAGGGTCGAACCGATCGCATCGAACCCGCTTCCCGCATGCGGCGCGAGCGCGCCCAGCGCGAAGATGATCGGGACGATCGCGAGATCCTCGAACAGCAGCATCGAGAGCGCCGAGCGTCCGACGGCGGTCGCGGTGTTGACCAGCGGCAGGACCAACGCCGTCGAGGACAGAGCGAGGGCAAGGCCGAGCGCGACCGACGCCGTCGTGCTGTAGCCGAACGCGAACAGCCCGGCGCCGATGAACAGGGCGCCGAGCAGCAGCTCGGCCGCGCCGACGCCGAAGACGAGCCGCCGCATTCCCCACAGCCGCTTGAACGACAGCTCGAGCCCGATCGAGAACAGCAGCAGGATGACGCCGAACTCGGCGAACGGCTCGATCGCCTCGCGATTCGAGATGGTGATGTAACGGAGCCAAGGATATTCGCCCGTCATCCCGCCCAATCCGGTCGGCCCGACGAGCAGGCCGACCAGGATGAAGCCGATCACCGGGTTGACCTTGAAGCGCGCGAAGGCCGGGATGACGACCCCGGCCGCGCCCAGGATGACGAGGGCGTCGCTCACTCCGGACGTGGCGAACTCGGTGGGGTGGGCCATGAAGCCTTTATGCAGGATTGCCGGGGCTTGTCAGCCGCCGCCGGGAGTCTCCGTGCCGGTGGTCGGCGGATGCGGCAGCGGCCGCTTGCCGGTCGGGCGGCGGCTCCACGAAATCTTGTAGAGGTCGAAGCGGCGGTCGGCGAGGTTCTGGACTGTCCCTTCCGCGCGCGCCCAGGTGAGATCGGCGAGGTTGATGTCGGAGATGGTCAGCGTCTCGACATTCTCGCTCGCCTCGGCGGCGATGCCGTCGCGCGCGAACGGGAAATCGCAGGGCGTCAGGATGCAGCTTTGCGCGTATTGGATGTCCATATTCTCGACGTTCGGCAAATTGCCGACATTGCCGGAAAGGACGACGAAGCACTGATTCTCGATCGCCCGCGCCTGCGCGCAATAGCGCACGCGCAAATAGCCCTGACGGTTGTCGGTGCAGAAGGGGACGAAGAGGATGCGGGCGCCCTCGTCGACCAGCCGCCGCGCCAGCTCGGGAAACTCGCTGTCGTAGCAGATCAGCACGCCGATCGGTCCGCAATCGGTCTGGATCGCGTCGATCCGGTCTCCGCCTCTGATCTTCCACCAATAGCGCTCGTTGGGGGTGGGGTGGACCTTCTCCTGCGCGTGGACCGAGCCGTCGCGCAGGCAGACGTAGGCGACGTTCTGGACGTCGCCGTCCTCGGTCCGGGTCGGGTGCGAGCCGCCGACGATGTTGACGTTGTAGCGCAGCGCCATGCGCGAGAGCTCGGCAGTGATATTGGGCGTATGCGCGGTCAGCCGGTCGATCGCCTCGGCGGGCGTCAGATGATCTTTCTCGAAGGCGAGCAGCTGGAGCGTGAACAGCTCGGGAAAGACGATGAAGTCCGATCGGTAATCGGCGGCGACATCGACGAAATATTCGATATTGGCGATGAACTCCGCGAAATCCTTCACGGCGCGCATCTGCAGCTGGCAGGTCGCGACGCGGACGCTCTCGACGTCGCGCGGCACCCGGAAACGCACGGGCTCGTCCGGGTCCACATAGGGATTGCGCCAGACGAGGTGGGCGGCATAGCCCTTCGAGCGCTTGTCCTCGGGCAGATAGTCCTCGAGCACGCCGATCGGCTCGAAGCCGTTGCGCAGTTGAAAGCCGAGCGTCGGGTCCTTGATCCGGCCGCGCATGACCTCGGCGATGTAATCCTCCGCCGAGTCGACCTTGCGCGCGTGCTTGGCGTAGTTGGGCAGCCGCCCGCCGATCACGATCCCCTTGAGCTCGAGCCTTTCGGCGAGCGCCTTGCGCGCGTCGTAGAGCCGCTGGCCGATGCGGACCCCGCGCAATTCCGGATCGACGCACATTTCGAAGCCGTAGAGCCAGTCGCCGGTCGGATCGTGACGGGAGGCGAAGCCGTCATTGGTGATCTCCTCCCAGTCGTGCGGGGCCAAGGCGAGCCGCTCGTCCAGGCGCATCGAGGCGGAATAGCCGGAGATCCGCCCATCGTAGAGCGCGACCCACTGGCCTTCCGGGAAATTGTTGACCTGCCCGCGGATCATGCCGCGGCTGTAGCCGGAGATGCGGTCATAGGCGCGATCGACCAGGTCGACGATGCCGTCGACGTCCCCGGGTCCCGCCTGGCGGACCTCCAGCTTCGCCTTGCGGCCGGTGCGTCTGGGCTCGCTCACTCCGCCGCGGCCATCGCCTTTTCGAGATTCTCGACGATCGCCTCGAAGAATTGCTCGGTCGTCATCCAGCTCTGGTCGGGGCCGATCAGGATGGCGAGATCCTTGGTCATCTTGCCCTGCTCGACGGTCTCGATACAGACCCGCTCGAGCGTCTCGGCGAACTTCGTCACCTCTGGGGTGCCGTCGAACTTGCCGCGGAACTTGAGGCCGCCGGTCCAGGCGAAGATCGAGGCGATCGGATTGGTCGAGGTCGCCTTGCCGGCCTGATGCATGCGGTAATGGCGGGTAACGGTGCCGTGCGCGGCCTCGGCCTCGACGGTGTTGCCGTCCGGAGTCATCAGGATCGAAGTCATCAGGCCGAGGCTGCCGAAGCCCTGCGCGACCTGGTCCGACTGGACGTCGCCGTCGTAATTCTTGCAGGCCCAGACGAACTTGCCGCTCCACTTGAGCGCCGAGGCGACCATGTCGTCGATCAGCCGGTGCTCGTAGACGATCTGCTTGGCGACGAACCGGTCCTTGAACTCCTTCTCGTACACCTCCTGGAAGATGTCCTTGAAGCGCCCGTCATAGGCCTTGAGGATGGTGTTCTTGGTCGAAAGATAGACCGGCCATTCGCGCTGCAGGCCGTAATTGAGCGAGGCATGGGCAAAGTCGCGGATCGATTCGTCGAGATTGTACATGCCCATGGCCACGCCACCGCCGGGGAAGTCGAACACCTCGCGCTCGATGACCTCGCCATTCTCGCCTTCCCATTTCATGGTCAGCTTGCCGGCGCCCGGCACGACGAAATCGGTGGCCTTGTACTGATCACCGAAAGCGTGACGGCCGACGACGATCGGGTCGGTCCAGCCGGGGATGAGTCGCGGCACGTTCTCGATCACGATCGGCTCGCGGAAGATAGTGCCGCCCAGGATGTTGCGGATCGTGCCGTTGGGCGAGCGCCACATCTTCTTGAGGCCGAATTCCTCGACCCGCGCCTCGTCCGGCGTGATCGTGGCGCATTTGACGCCGACGCCGTGCTGCTTGATCGCGTTGGCCGCGTCGACCGTGATCCGGTCCTCGGTCTCATCGCGCTTCTCGATGCCGAGATCGTAGTAAAGCAGCTCGATGTCGAGATAGGGCAGGATCAGCCGCTCGCGGATCCACTGCCAGATGATGCGGGTCATCTCGTCGCCGTCGAGTTCGACGACGGGATTCTTCACCTTGATCTTCGCCATGTCGGGCTTCGCGCTTTCCTGCCGGGATGGATGTCGGCGATGGCCTTAGGCGGAGGCGGGCCGGCGATCAACCGGGCCGGGCGCGCGATGGGCGGCGCGGTTGTCTCCCTCAAGCGCTCCGCCTAAAGGCTGGCGCATGAGCTCGCTCGAGACGTCCGACGTCACCACTCCCACCGTTCGCTACCGGATGCCGAGCGTGCATCCGGAAGGGCGCAAGTTCGCCGTTATCGCCGGCGCGATCACGCTCGTGCTGTGGTTCGTGCTGGGCTGGGAAATCCTCGGCTGGCTCGCGGCGGGCTTGACCGTGTGGACCGCCGCCTTCTTCCGCGACCCCGTCCGCACCACGCCGACCGGCGAGGGGCTGATCGTCGCGCCCGCCGACGGCATGGTGACGATGATCGCGACGGTGCCGCCGCCCAGGGAGATGATCGGAGGGGAAGGCGGCCTGACCGACGAGCCGCACATCCGAGTCTCGATCTTCATGAGCGTCTTCGACGTCCACATCAACCGCACCCCGATCGCGGGCACGATCGTCAAGATGGTCTATATCGCCGGCAAGTTTTTGAACGCCGATCTCGACAAGGCGAGCGAGGACAACGAGCGCCAGCACATCCTGGTCGAGGGCGAGGACGGGACGCGGATCGCCTTCACCCAGATTGCCGGGCTGGTCGCGCGGCGGATCGTGCCCTGGGTTAAGACCGGCGACCGCGTCGCCGCCGGCCAGCGCGTCGGACTCATCCGCTTCGGCAGCAGGGTCGACGTCTATCTGCCGGTCGGCACGTCGAGCCAGGTGCTGCTCGGCCAGCGCACCATCGCCGGCGAGACGATCGTCGCGCGGCTCGGCGTCTCCGAGCTGATCGAAGGTGTCGCGCAATGAGGCCGATGTCATGAGAGAGGAGCGCCGGGCGGTCCCGCGCACCGGCATCCCGCTGCGCGCGGTCGTGCCCAACGCGGTCACCGCGCTCGCGCTCTGCGTCGGCCTCACCGGCGTGCGCTTTGCGATTAACGGCGAGTGGGAGAGCGCGATCTTCATGATCATCGCCGCCGCGATCCTGGACGGGATGGACGGCCGGATCGCGCGGGCGCTGCGCGGCCAGACCCGGTTCGGCGCGGAACTGGACTCGCTCTCCGACGTCATCGCCTTCGGCGTCTCGCCGGCGATCATCCTCCATCTCTGGGTGCTGCACGATTGGCCGCGGATCGGCTGGCTGTTCGCGCTCGCTTACGCGGTCTGCATGGCGCTCCGCCTCGCCCGCTTCAACGCCCGCATCGACCTCGAGGACCAGCCGCACAAATCGGCGGGCTTCCTGACCGGGGTGCCGGCGCCAGTGGGGGCGGGGCTGTTGCTCCTGCCGATCTTCCTCTGGCTCGCCAGCGACCGGCAATGGACCTGGCTGCAGGATTACCGGCTGGTCGCGCCCTGGGCGGCTTTGATCGCCTTCCTCGCCATTTCGAGCGTCGCGACCTATTCTTGGGCCTCGCTCAAGCTCAGGCGCAACGTCCGGCTCGAGGCCATCGTCATTATCGCTTTGCTCGGCGGCGCGCTCGTCTCGGCGCCGTGGGAGACGCTGAGCCTCGTCGCGCTCATCTACCTCGCGCTGATTCCCTTCAGCATGATGAGCTATGCCCGGGTCAGGCGGCAGCGCGCCGCAGCGGCGGCCGGCGCGGCGCCCGAACTGCCGATCCCGATCCCGGCGCCTCCATCCGCAAGGCGGCGGAAATCGCCGCCCAGTTCGACCTGACCAAAGTCTCGAGCAGGGTCGCCAGCGCGATCAGCAGCCCGGTGAAGAAGAGAATGGAGAGTAGGTAAGCCACAGCTTTTCCCCTTTTTATCCACAGCAGAATCCCCAACCGCCGCCCAAGGTTCCGTGGTGCCGAAGGGGAAATGACTTATGTTCCTGTTTTGTTCTTACGTCAATCCGAAAATGGCGCCGGGTTGATTTCCGCGCTCGCCCCCCTTAAGTGCGCCCGCATTCCACATGCGGTGGCCATCATACCGGTGTCCCGGATTCGTCCGGGATTTCTCGGCCCCGCAGAGGCACAACCGGAAGGAGACTGACCATGGCGTCCACCGACGTCACCATGCAGCAATTGCTCGAGGCCGGAGCGCATTTCGGCCACCAGACCCACCGCTGGAACCCCAAGATGAAGCCGTACATTTTCGGCGATCGCAACGGGGTGCACATCATCGATCTGTCGCAGACCGTGCCGCTCTTTGCGCGCGCGCTCGATTTCGTGCGCTCGACCGCCGCCGCGGGCGGCAAGGTGCTGTACGTCGGTACCAAGCGCCAGGCGCAGGAGCCGATCGCCGAGGCGGCGAAGCGCTCGGGCCAGCATTTCGTCAACCATCGCTGGCTCGGCGGCATGCTCACCAACTGGAAGACGATCTCCAACTCGATCAAGCGCTTCAAGAGCCTAGAGGAGCAGCTCGCGGGCGACACCGCCGGCCTCACCAAGAAAGAGGTGCTCCAGCTCACCCGCGAGCGCGACAAGTTCGAGCTCTCGCTCGGCGGCATCCGCGACATGGGCGGCATCCCGGACGTGATGTTCGTGATCGACGCCAACAAGGAGGAGCTCGCGATCAAGGAGGCCAACACGCTCGGCATTCCGGTCGTCGCGATTCTCGATTCGAACGTCAGCCCGCAGGGCATCGCCTTCCCGGTTCCGGGCAATGACGATGCAAGCCGCGCGATCCGCCTCTATTGCGACGCGATCGCCGACGCGGTGCTCGCCGGCACGCAGGGCGGCGCCGCCGCCCGCGGCGAGGATATCGGCGCGCAGGCCGAGCCGCCGGCGGAAGCCGCGCTTGCGGAGCCCACCGCCGCTTGAACTTGCTGTTCCCCGGCGGAGGCCGGGGTCCA
>NZ_JBQTJC010000109.1:0-2370 GCF_052387495.1 Sphingosinicella sp.
GGCCGGTGCTGGTCCTCGCCGGCGCCGGCACGGGGAAGACCGCGGCGCTCACCGCGCGGCTTGCGCATCTGCTTTACACCCGCAAGGCGTGGCCGTCGGAGCTGCTCGCCGTCACCTTCACCAACAAGGCGGCGCGCGAGATGAAGGCGCGGGTCGGCCGCCTCGTCGGGGAGGCGGTGGAGGGTATGCCCTGGCTCGGCACCTTCCATTCGATCGGCGCGCGCATGCTCCGCCGCCACGCCGAGCTGGTCGGGCTCAAGTCCAATTTCACCATCCTCGACACCGACGATCAGCTCCGCCTGCTGAAGCAGCTGATCACCGCCGCCGACATCGACGAAAAGCGCTGGCCGGCGCGCCTGATCGCCGGGCTGATCGACCGCTGGAAGAACAAGGGGCTCACCCCGGACCAGGTCGATGCCGGCGAGGCGGAGGCCTATGCCAACGGCAAGGGGGCGAAGCTCTACGCCGTCTATCAGGAGCGGTTGAAGCAGCTGAACGCCTGCGATTTCGGCGATCTCCTGCTCCACATGCTCGTGATCCTGCGCACCCATCGCGACGTGCTCGCGCTCTATCAGCAGCGCTTCAAATATATCCTCGTCGACGAATATCAGGACACCAACCAGAGCCAGTATCTCTGGCTCCGCCTGCTCGCGCAAAGCCACAAGAACATCTGCTGCGTCGGCGACGACGATCAGTCGATCTACTCGTGGCGCGGGGCGGAGGTTTCGAACATATTGCGCTTCGAGAAGGACTTCCCCGGCGCTGTTATCATCCGCTTGGAGCAGAATTACCGCTCGACCCCGCACATCCTCGGCGCCGCCTCCGGGCTGATCGCGCAGAATGCCGGCCGCCTCGGCAAGACGCTCTGGACCGAGGCGAAGGACGAGGCGGGCGGCGAGGGCGAGAAGGTCCAGGTGATCGGCATCTGGGACGGGCCCGAGGAGGCGCGCCGCGTCGGCGAGGAGCTGGAGACGCTCCAGCGCCGCGGGGGCCGCCTCGACGATTCCGCCATCCTCGTCCGCGCCCAGTTCCAGACCCGCGAGTTCGAGGACCGCTTCATCGCCATCGGCCTCCCCTACCGCATCGTCGGCGGCTTCCGCTTCTACGAGCGCGCCGAGATCCGCGACGCGCTCGCTTATCTGCGCGTCATCGCCCAGCCAGCCGACGACCTCGCCTTCGAACGGATCGTCAACACCCCCAAGCGCGGCCTCGGCGACAAGGCGGTGGCCAAGCTCCACGCCCTCGCCCGCGCCGAGGACATTCCCCTGAGCGTCGCCGCCGCCCGCATCCTCGACAGCGACGAGCTCACCGCGCAGGCGCGCCGCTCATTGGGCAATCTCGTCGGCGATTTCGCCCGCTGGCGCGCCAAGCTCGACGAGCTTCCCCACCCCGAGCTCGCTCGCCTGATCCTCGACGAAAGCGGCTACACCGCGATGCTCCAGGCCGACCGCTCGGCCGAGAGCGCCGGGCGGCTCGAGAACCTCGCCGAGCTCGCCCGCGCGATGGAGGAATATGAAAATCTCGGCGCCTTCCTCGAACATGTCAGCCTGGTCATGGACAATGACGCGGACGCCGACGCCGACATGGTCACGATCATGACCATCCACGCCGCCAAGGGGCTGGAGTTCGATACCGTCTTCCTCGCCGGCTGGGAGGAAGGCGTCTTCCCCTCGCAGCGCGCGCTCGACGAAGGCGGCATGGCGAGCCTCGAGGAGGAGCGGCGCCTGGCCTATGTCGCGATCACCCGCGCGCGCCGCCGCTGCATCATCCTCCACGCCGCCAACCGCCGCATCTACGGCCAGTGGACCAGCTCGATCCCCAGCCGCTTCGTCGCCGAGCTCCCGCCCGCCCACACCGACGAGGAAACCACGATGACCGGCGGCGAATCGCTCTGGCGCGCCAACTGGTCCGAACGCGCCGACCCCTTCGCGGATGTCGCGCGGGGGACGGGCCGAGGCCCCGGCTGGCAACGCGCCGCCGCCTCAAACCCCTCTCCCTTCAGGGGAGAGGGCGACTCGCCCCGGACCGGGGCGAGCGGGGTGAGGGGATACGGCGTCGGAGAGTCACGCACGACCTACACCCGCCCCCCCATCGAAGCCCGCGCCAGCGCCGTCAGCCTCGGCAATCCCGGCCGCACCGACATCGCGCTGGGCCAGCGCGTCTTCCACTCCAAGTTCGGCTACGGCACTATCGCGGAGATCGAAGGCAACAAGCTCGAGATCGACTTCGAAAAAGCCGGTCGCAAGCGCGTGCTGGACAGCTTTGTGAGTGTGGGGTGAGCGACTTGGAGCGTGACATGGAGGAAAAAGCAGGATCGAAGCCGTCCGTCCGCAGGCGCGCCGACGAAATCAAGCCGTTCCGCTGCAAGAA
>NZ_JBQTJC010000110.1:0-3082 GCF_052387495.1 Sphingosinicella sp.
ATCGACGAGATTCATCGTCTCGCGCCCGCGGTCGAGGAGATCCTCTATCCGGCGATGGAGGACCGCGTCCTCGATCTGATGATCGGCGAGGGGCCGTCGGCGCGCTCGGTGCGGATCGACCTGCCCACATTCACCCTGGTCGGCGCGACCACGCGGCAGGGGCTGATCACCACCCCCTTGCGCGACCGCTTCGGCATTCCGGTGCGGCTCAATTTCTACGCCGTGGACGAGCTCGAGCAGGTCGTCCGCCGCGCCGCGCGGCTGCTCGGCCTCGCCCTCACCGACGACGGCGCGAAGGAGGTGGCGAAGCGCTCGCGCGGGACGCCGCGCATCGCCGGGCGGCTGCTCCGCCGCGTCCGCGATTTCGCTCAATCGGGCGGCGAGGCGGAGGTCAGCGCCACCGTCGCCGACGCCGCGCTCAACCGGATGGAGGTCGACCAGCTCGGCCTCGACGCGATGGACCGGCGCTACCTCATGATGATCGCCGACATCTATCGCGGCGGCCCGGTCGGCGTCGAGACGCTCGCCGCCGGCCTCTCGGAGCCGCGCGACACGATCGAGGAGGTGATCGAGCCTTTCCTGATCCAACTGGGCCTGATCGCGCGCACCGCCCGCGGCCGCTGCCTCAACGGCCCCGGCTGGACCCACCTCGGCCTGCCGCAGCCGAAGGGGCAGGCGGGCCTGTTCGACGGAAAATGAAGGGGGAGGGGATGAAGAGACTGCTCGCATTGGCGCTGGCCCTGGCCGGATCGCCCGCTCTGGCGCAGCCGCCCGCCGAGGCGCCGGCGGTCGATTATTCGAACGACGCCAGCTGGCTCTGTCTTCCCGGACGGCAGGACGCCTGCGGCCGGCCGCTACCGACGACGGCGCTCAATCCGAACGGCTACGGCGCGAATGGCGCGGCCGTCCCCGCCGCCGATCCGCCGATCGACTGCTTCTACGTCTACCCCACCGTCTCGCGCGATCCGGAGTTGAACAGCGATATGAACGCCGGGCCGGAGGAGAATTCCGCCGCCGCCGTCCAGTTCGCCCGCTTCGCCTCAGTCTGCCGGACCTATGCGCCGCTCTACCGGCAGGGGACGTTGCGCAGCGTCATGGCGGTCGCCGCGGGCCAGGACATGACCGCCGTCGCCGATTTCGCCTATCGCGACGTCGCCGCCGCCTGGCGCCACTATCTCGCCCAACACAATCAGGGGCGGCCGTTCGTCCTGATCGGCCACAGCCAGGGCACGATCCACCTCATTCGTCTGCTCGCCGACGAGATCGAGGGCCGGCCCGAGGCGGCGCGGATGCTCTCGGCGCTGCTGATCGGCTACAATGTCGAGGTGCCCGAGGGTCGGCTGACCGGCGGCAGCCTCCAGCGCACGCCGTTGTGCACGCGCCCCGGCGAGACCGGCTGCGTAATCACCTACGTCTCCTTCCGCGCCGAGGCGCCGCCGCCTCCCGTCGCCTTCGTCGGCCGCGCCGCGCGGCCCGGTCATACGGTCGGCTGCACCAACCCCGCCGCGCTCGGCAGCGCGGCCTCGGTGCCGCTCGACAGCTATTGGTTCACCGCCTCGCCGAGCGGCGGCGCCGATGCGATCCTATGGTCGTCCGAAGGCCCGCCGCCGACGCCCTTCCTGCGCACCGAAGGGCTGGTCTCCGCCGCCTGCGTGACCGAGGGGCCGCTCGGCTATCTCGCAGTCCGCGTGAATGCCGATCCCGCTGACGCCCGCACCGATCAGATCCCGGGAGATGTCCGACTCTTGGGCCAGCCGGCGCCGGGCTGGGGCATTCATCTCGTCGACGTCCACCTCGCCCAGGGTGACCTGATCCGGGCGGTGGCGGCGCAGCGCGACGCCTATCTCGCCCGCGCCCGCCGGCCCTGAACGCAAAATCGGCTCGCTTCGTCTCTGCGCGTTTCCACGGGGTTTCGTCCCCCGGCCGCCACGGTTAAGCCCGCGCCCGTGACCGGCGATGTCGATCAGCCCTATGCGGGCGCCTGGCGGGGGACGACCCATCATTTCGCGATCCGTGTCTATTTCGAGGACACGGACACGGCGGGCATTGTCTATTATGCCAATTACCTGAAATATATGGAAAGAGCGCGGTCCGACATGCTCCGCGCGGCGGGCATCGACCAGCGCGGAGCGCTGGAGGCCGGCGACGGCGTCTATGTCGTGACCGAAGCCCACATCAAGTACCGCGGCTCGGCCAGGCTCGACGATGCGTTGCTCATTCTCAGCACCATCGAGGAAGTTCGCGGCGCGAGCTGCGTCATTCATCAGCGAGTCATGCGCGGAACGGCCATGCTGGCCGACGCAATGATCACGGCCGCCTTCGTCGCGCCGAACGGCCGGCCGAAGCGCCAGCCGCGCGACTGGGTGGAGCGGTTCGAACGGCTGAAGAGGGAAGGAGCCTAGTGGGGGATTTGGGACTTTCGGGCGACGCGATGTCGCCGGTGGCGCTGTTTCTGCAGGCGGATATCGTCGTCAAGTCGGTGATGATCGGCCTGCTCGCGGCGAGCATCTGGACCTGGACGATCATCGTCGGCCAGTGGATGAAGCTCCGCAACACCGTGCGAGAGAGCGAACGGTTCGAGCGCGATTTCTGGAAGGCGGAGGATATCGACGCCTTCTACGAGCTGCGCGGCCGCGAGGAGCAGCCGGCCTCGAAGGTGCTCGCGGCGGGCATCGCCGAATGGCGCCGCTCGACCGCCGGGCGGTCGGTCGACCGGGAGGGGACGCGGTCGCGCCTTGCCGTCGCGCTTCACTCGGCCGTGGCGGCGGAGACGGACCGCCTCGCGGGGCGGCTCAACATCCTCGCGACGGTTGGCTCGGTGGCGCCCTTCGTCGGCCTGTTCGGCACCGTCTGGGGGATCATGCGCAGCTTCTCCGACATTGCGGGGCAGCAAAGCACCAGCCTCGCCGTGGTCGCGCCCGGCATCGCCGAGGCCCTGTTCGCAACCGCCTTGGGCCTGTTCGCCGCGATCCCCGCCGTGATCGCCTACAACTACTGCAGCGCGCGCCACGTCAAGCTGATGGACCGGCTCGACACGTACGTGATCGACTACAGCGACGTCCTGCGCCGCAGCGTCTCGAGC
>NZ_JBQTJC010000111.1:0-3788 GCF_052387495.1 Sphingosinicella sp.
CTCATCCTGTCAGGATGATCCGGTTATCGCCCGGCGCTGCGATGCGATCATCATCCCAGCACTCGATCAGCTAGGCCCGCGCCTGCTCGCGGGTGTCGGCCGCGTGCACGTTCCCGCGATCCTCATAGCTGGCGATCGCCTCGGCCGTGCGGCCGGTGGCGAGCTGGCGCGTCGCGCGGCGCTGCCAGTCGTCGCGCTGGCGGCGAATATCGGTGATCTCGACGCTGCCGTGCCGCTCCGCAATCGAGCGGAACGCTGCGCCGGCCTCGATCGCCTGAAGCTGCTCGGGATCTCCGACGAGCACCACCTTGGCGCCGCGCTTCTCGGCTTCCGAGACGACGCGCTCCATCTGCCGGCTGCCGATCATTCCCGCTTCGTCGATGACGAGCACGTCATCCGCGCCCAGCAACTCCCGTCCCTGCTTCCACTGATGCTCCAGGCTCGCCAGCGTGCGCGACTGGATGCCCGATCCGGCCTCCAGATTCTCGGCCGCGATGCCGGATAGCGCGGCGCCCTGGACGTGATAGCCCTCCGCCTCCCAGGCTTCGCGCGCCACGCCGAGCATAGCCGACTTGCCGGTGCCGGCATAGCCGATCACCGTGCTGACGCCCTTCGCGTCGGTGACATGCTCGAACGCGCTGCGCTGCTCCGCCGAAAGGGTCATTTCGCGCCGCTCGGCGCGAGCCAGCGCGGTCTTCTGATGCCGCTCCGCAACGCCATGATGACGGCGCGCCTCGAGCCGGATCGTCGCGCGCTCCATCCGCTGCTCGGTCTCGATCATAGAACGGCTGGTGAAGCGCTCGTCGCCCCGGCCGTCCTTGCCGAGCGCGACCAGCTCGGGCGCCGCCCGGACGGCCGTCATGATGCGGTCGAACTGGTCCTTTCCCTCGCTGTGCCGGTGCACGAACATGGCGAGGTCGCGTGTCGTGAAGGTCGCCTGCCCGTTCGTGATCGCGTCCAGCGCGAGCGCAGGCTTTGCGAGCAGCTTCTCGCCATTCGTGCGAGCAATCTCTCGATGCTCGTCGACCCGCTCCAGCGCGAGCCCTTTCCCGGCCATCCGCGATGCGGCCGGGCCGATCTTGTGCTGCGGCTCAAGATCGATGCCTTGGGCTTCGAGCGAGCGGTGATCGATGCGCGCGTCGATATCTAGCGCGGCAAGCCGCTCGTTGACATGCCCCGCCCAGGCCTCGCGCCAATGCTGAAGCAGCTCAGTGCGGTTCCACTCGCGGACCTTGGCGCCGAAGCCGTTCTCGTCGGCTTCGCGCATCGTGAGCATGACATGCGCGTGCGGCTTGGACTCGCCGTCCGCGCCGATATCTTGGTGCACATTGAGGTCGGCGATCATGCCGAGTCCGACGAACTCTTGGCTAACGAAGTCGCGGGCAAGGGATATGCCCATTTCTGGGGATAGCTCCCGGGGAATCGCGAACTCGATCTCGCGGGCGAGCTGGGCGTCGATCCTTTTCTCGGACGCCTCGACCTCGTTCCATAGCCGCTCCCGATCCGAGAAGTGCTCGGGCACGCCTTCCGGCAGCATCACCTCGGAGTGGATGACGCCGGCCTTGTTCGAGAAGTCGTGGTGCCGGTCGAGCCGCGCGTCATGGAGTCGTGACGCCGAGCGATAGGCCGCCGCCGCGAGCGCCGAGGATCCGGCCGCGCGGGAAATGACCTTGGCGGAGAAGTGGTAGATCGCCATCGCGATCCCCATCAAAGCGCACGTCGGCACGACGTATAAGCGCGCCCTCGACGAATCTCGTTCGTCTCGGGACCAGGCCCGATCCCATGCAGTCTCAAGCGATTGAGCTCGGCCGGAACGCCCAATAGCTGGAGCGTCCCCACATCCACTTGGAGGACGAATCCATGCGCAAACCCCGCGACTATGATGCCGAGCTGAAGGCCTTGGACGAGCGCGCCAGGGAGTTACGGACACGCAGGCTCGCCCAGTTCGGCGAGCTGGTCATCGCGACCGGTGCCGACGCGCTCGATGTCGAGATGCTCACCGGGGCACTGCTCGCCGCCGTCGAGTCAAAGGACAATGCGACGAAGGAGGCGTGGCGTCGTCGCGGCACCGCGTTCTTTCAGCGGTCGCCTCGCGGCGCTGCTGGCGGAGCTGGCGACCGCGCGCGCGACGGGGCGGCGGCTCAAGGCGGCACGCTCCCGGCTGGCGCTGAGACAGGCAAGGCGTGACAATCGAGACTGGGTCGTGAAGCGCCGCGAGCGCACGCGGCAGTTGATCGAGCTTGGCGGCCTCGTCGTGAAGGCCGGGCTGGTCGAGCTGACCGATGACGACCGAGCGGTGATCCTTGGGCTGCTCGACGCGGGCGCGGCGACCTTGCGCGGCGAGGATCGCGAGCGCGCGCTGGAGTCGTGGGGCCGACGGGGCCGGCGCGCATTCGGGATGAATGCGGCGCTGCGCGACGATGTCACTTCTTGAGCGCTTGGCGGTTGGCCGCGGCGCCCTTCATGGGCGCCGCAGCCATTCGCTCAGCGGGACCAGATCAGCCGGTGCTCGCCGCCCTCGCATTCGAGCAGCGAGGCGTAGATCGGGGCCGGGAAGCTCGGATCGTCGAGCTTGAGCGAGAGATAGTCGCGATCGTCTCGCGTGGTCTTCTTCCAGGCCGCGCCGCATTCGATCGCCCCGGAGAAGATGCGATAGTCGGGAGCCTTGTCGTTGTCCTTGTCGGACGGGCGGAACGTCGCCTTGGCGTTGAGGGTGAGCGTCCTGATGATGCCGGTGAACCCGCCATTGTCGCTTTTGAAGGTGCCGATCTGTGCCATTGTCTGTCTCCTGTTGCCGAAGCCGCCCGATGCGGCCTCGATGGCGCCATCACGGGCGAGGCGGCGGCCGGCCCGCACCCCTGAGGGCCGCAGCAAAGCGAAGGACGGCGGGAGCTCAAGGCTTCTTGTCTCGCGAGGAGCCGCGACAGCGGCGGGGAAGAAGACCGGCGCGACGCCGTTGCGGGCTCAAGGCCGGGGCGCGCCCCTGCGCGCCCGTACCGCCTCGCCAGGCAGCCATTCGAAGAGGCCGTGCGGCGGCTTTGGCTAGTTTAGGAGATGACCGACCAGGGCAACACGTCGCTCAAGCGCCAATGGTCAGGTGGTTGCGGCCCAATGACTTGCTCGACCTCTCAATGTTTGCCGAACAATTGCCGACGAATGCACGGTTGACGCTCCAGCTTCGATAGATAAGGGAAGTGCGCAGAGGGAGAATGAAGCATGTCCGATACCGAAAGCGTGAGCACGATTGAGCTGGCGACAGAGATTACCATTGCCTGGCTCGGCAATCCGAATAGTCGCCCGGCGGCCGATGAAGTGCCGACGTTCTTCCGCAATATCCATGCGACCGTGAGCGAGCTCGCCGGCGTCCCGACCGGCGAAGCCGAAGATGCCGCCGAAGCACCCGCGCAGCCCGAACATGTTCCTGCGGTCACCGTGCGACGCTCGCTGGCCTCGAAGGACCACATCCTCTCGATGATCGACGGCAAGCCCTACAAGACGCTGCGCCGTCATCTGTCGACGCATGGCCTGACGCCGGCCGAGTATCGCCAGCGCTACAATCTCAAGGCCGATTACCCGATGGTCGCGCCGACTTATTCGGAAGCGCGCCGCGCGATGGCGCACAAGATCGGGCTGGGGCAAAAGGGCAGGCAGGCCAAGGCAGCGGCCGCCTCTGCTGCGAAACCGAAGCGCGCCCCACGCGCCTCCACCTCGGCCTGAACCAGCGAGCTCCGCGCGATCGATAGCGCGGGGCTAGCCGCTAGACGCACGCGTGCTACACCAGCGGTGGA
>NZ_JBQTJC010000112.1:0-4135 GCF_052387495.1 Sphingosinicella sp.
CCACCGCGCGCTCGGCGAGCGCGGCGGCGACGTCGAGCCGGGCGAGCGCGTCGGCGGTCGCGGCGATCGGCTCGGCGCGGTTCAGCGCCTCCTCGGTGAGCTCCTCCAGATGTGCGGCCTCGGCGGCGAGGGCGTGGGCGCCGGCCTGACCGACGCGCAGCGCTTGCTCGTGCAGGTCCGGCGCGTTGAAGCGGACGACGCCGGCGAGCGTCTGGCGGTGGGTGAACCCCGAATCGGCGACCATCAGCCGGTCGGCGGCCCTGGCCGGCACCTCGACATGATAGCCGAGGACATTGTTGTGCCGGATCTTGAGCGTCGCGATCCCGGTCTGGGTGCGGTAGCGCGCCTCGAGCGCGGCGATCGCCCGCCGCCCCTCGCCGCCGGTCGCGCGGAGCGCATCCAGCGCGGCGTCATAGCCTTCGGCGATATAACCGCCCTGGGCGCTGTCGAGCGGCGGCGACGGCACCAGCGCGCGGGAGAGCAGATCGACCAGCGCGCCGTGGCCGGCAAGCGCCGGGAGCAGCGCCTTGAGCAGGGCCGGGCGATCCGGCAGCTTGGCGAGCTTCTCGTGCAGCCGCCGCGCCTCGTCGAGCCCGTCGCGCAGCTGCCCCAGATCGCGCGGGCCGCCGCGCCCGGCGACCAGCCGACCGAGCGCGCGGCCAATGTCGGGCAAGGCACGGAGCTGGCGGCGAAGGGTGTCGCGCAGCACGCCGTCGCGCTCGAACAGCGCGACCAGATCGAGCCGCGCCTCGATTCCCGAACGGTCGAGCAGAGGCGCGCCGAGATCGGCTGCGAGCAGCCGCGCCCCGGCGCCGGTCACCGTCCGGTCGACCGCGCCGAGCAGGCTGCCCGCCCGTCCGCCGGCGACCGACTGGGTCAGCTCCAGGCTCTCGCGCGTCGCCGCGTCGATCGCCATATGGTCGCCCGCCGAGAGCTTCGCGGGCGGCCGCAAGAAGGGGAGCGAATCGCGCGCCGCCTCGTCGAGATAGGCGAGCAGGCCGCCCGCCGCCGCGAGCGCCGCCCGGTCGAACCCACCGAAGCCGTCGAGCGTGGCGACACCGAACCTCTCCTTCAGCCGTCGCTCGGCCGCGATGCTGTCGAAGCCGGCGCGGCCTTCCTGGGCGATGACCTCGGCGGCGGCGAGCCGGGCCAGCTCGGCGTCGAGCGCGGCTGCGGGGACCGAGCCCAGCTCGAAGCGCCCGGTCGAGATATCGGCCGCCGCCAGCCCGACCCGCTCCCCGACCTTCGCCACCGCGACCAGCCAGTTGGCGCTGCGCGAATCGAGCAAGGCCTCCTCGGTCAGCGTGCCCGCCGTGACGACCCGGACGATCGCCCGGTTGACGACCGACTTGGCCCCGCGCTTCCTCGCCTCGGCCGGGTTCTCGGTCTGCTCGGCGATCGCGACGCGGTGGCCGGCCCTGATCAGCCGGGCGAGATAGGCTTCGGCGGCGTGGATCGGCACGCCGCACATCGGGATCGGCGCGCCCTCATGCTCGCCGCGCGCGGTGAGGGCGATGTCGAGACAGGCCGCCGCGACCTTTGCGTCCTCGAAGAAAAGCTCGAAGAAATCGCCCATCCGATAGAAAAGCAGGCAACCGTCCACCTCCGCCTTCAGCGCGAGATATTGCGCCATCATCGGCGTCGCCGGGGAGTCGGATTTGCTCTGAGTGGCCACAGGGCGACGATAGAGATTCGAGGCGTCGGGAGGAACCCACCGCCGCTCGCCCTGAGCCTCTCGAAGGGCGTTCCTTGCTGCCTTGCCGATCAGGAGAAGGAAGAGGCCTCGACAGGCTCAGCCCGAACGGGGTTGAGAAGCCTGACGGCTTTGACTTGCCCCCGTCACGACTTGAGTCCTACAGCTTCGCCACAACAGGGAGAGACCATGTGAGCGAGGGCAGCAACGTCAAATTCTCGGAGGCCGAGGCGCTCGAATTCCATTCGACCGGCCGCCCCGGCAAGATCGAGATCATCGCTTCCAAGCCGATGGCGACGCAGCGCGATCTGAGCCTCGCTTACTCTCCCGGCGTCGCCGTCCCGGTCCGCGCCATCGCCGAAAATCCCGATTGCGCCTATGATTACACCGCCAAGGGCAATCTCGTCGCGGTGATCTCGAACGGCACCGCGATCCTCGGCCTCGGCAATCTGGGCGCGCTGGCCTCCAAGCCGGTGATGGAAGGCAAGGCCGTCCTCTTCAAGCGCTTCGCCGACGTCGATTCGATCGACATCGAGCTCGACACCGAGGATCCCGACGCCTTCATCAACGCCGTCGCCCTGATGGAGCCGAGCTTCGGCGGGATCAATCTCGAGGACATCAAGGCCCCCGAATGCTTCATCATCGAGCAGGCCCTGCGCGAGCGGATGAACATCCCGATCATGCACGACGACCAGCACGGCACCGCGATCATCAGCGCCGCCGGGCTGATCAACGCCTGCCATCTGACCGGGCGCAAGCTGAAGGACGTCAAGGTGGTGGTGAACGGCGCGGGCGCGGCGGCGATCGCCTGCACCGAGCTGATCAAGGCGATGGGCGTGCCGCACGATCATGTCATCATGTGCGACCGCAAGGGCGTGATCTATCAGGGCCGCGAGGGGGGGATGGACCAATGGAAGTCCGCCCACGCCGCCAAGACCGACGTGCGGACGCTTGAGCAGGCGCTCAAGGGCGCCGACGTCTTTCTCGGCCTCTCCGCCGCCGGCGCGCTCAAGCCCGAAATGGTCAAGGAGATGGCGAAGAAGCCGATCATCTTCGCGATGGCCAATCCGGACCCGGAGATCACCCCGCCCGAGGCGAAGGCGGCGCGGCCCGACGCGATCGTAGCCACCGGCCGCTCGGACTATCCCAACCAGGTCAACAATGTGCTCGGCTTCCCCTTCATCTTCCGCGGCGCGCTCGACGTGAGGGCGACGACGATCAACGAGGAGATGAAGATCGCCGCCGCCCGCGCGCTCGCGCAGCTGGCGCGCGAGGCGGTGCCGGAAGAGGTGGCGGCGGCCTATGGCGGCAAGGCGCACAGCTTCGGCCCCGATTACATCATCCCCGCCCCGTTCGATCCGCGGCTGATGGAAATCGTTCCCGCCGCGGTCGCGCAGGCGGCGATGGACACCGGCGTCGCCCGGCGCGCGATCGAGGATATGGATGCCTATCGCACGGCGCTGCGGGCCAGGCTCAACCCGACCACGTCGGTGCTCACCCTCGCCTACGAAGCGGCGCGGGCCAATCCGCGCCGGGTGCTCTTCGCGGAAGGCGAGGAGGATGTCGTGCTGCGCGCCGCGATCGCGTTTCGCGACGGCGGCTACGGCATTCCGGTGCTGGTCGGCCGCGACGACGTCCACGACCGCCTCCGCGCATTGGGCGTGGACGATCCCGAGGCGTTCGAAGTCTATAACAGCCGCAATTATCCCCGCGTCGCCGAGCTCGCCGACTACCTTTACAAACGCCTCCAGCGTCGCGGCTATCTGCCGCGCGAGGTCGAGCGGCTGGTCAATCAGGACCGCAATATCTTCGCCGCCTGCCTGCTCGCGGTCGGTGAGGCGGATGCGATGATCACCGGCCTCACTCGCACCTATGCGCAAAACCTGCGCCAGATCCGCCGCGTCCTCGATCCTCAGGAGGGCGTCACCCCGTTCGGCATCCACGTCATGGTCGGGCAGGCGCACACTGTGTTCATCGCCGACACGACCGCGACCGAGCGGCCGACGCCGGAGCAGCTCGCCGAGATCGCGATCCAGACCGCGCAGGTCGCGCGCCGCATGGGCCACGAGCCGCGCGTCGCCTTCCTTTCCTATTCGAACTTCGGCAATCCGGAAGGCAGCTTCCTCGATCGCATCCGCCAGGGCGTGAAGCTGCTCGACGCGCGGGACGATGTGGACTTCGAATATGAAGGCGAGATGGCGCCCGACGTCGCGCTCAATCCGGCGCTTCAGAAAATCTATCCGTTCAGCCGCCTCACCGGCCCCGCCAACGTCCTCGTCATGCCGGGCCTGCAGACCGCGAACATCTCGGCCAAGCTGCTCAGGGAGCTGGGCGGCGATTCGGTGATCGGCCCGATGCTGGTCGGCATGAAGGAGCGGGTGCAGATCGCGCCGATGACGGCGACCGCCTCCGATCTCGTCACCCTCGCCGTGCTCGCCGCCG
>NZ_JBQTJC010000113.1:0-32703 GCF_052387495.1 Sphingosinicella sp.
ATCGACCCGCCGATCATCAACAGCGCCAAGGTCATAGTCGATGGTCACCTGCGCTGGGAGGTGGCGCGGGCGCTGGGTCTTGAGATGGTGCCGGTGATCATGATCGAGCATTTGAGCGACGCGGAACTGCGCGCGTTCGCCATCGCGACCAACAAGCTGCCGGCGGTCGCGAACTATGACGTGGCCGCGCTGCGGCTGGAGCTCGAGGAGATCCGCGCCGAGATCCCGAAGCTCGACGTCCGGCTACTGGGCTACACGCCAGCGGAGGTCGATCGGCTCAATGGGGCTTATCTCGCGGGGCTCTATGACGACCTCGACGACGGTGAGGCGGGCCTGGACTCGGCGCCGCCGATATCAGCGCGCGGCAACCTCTATACCCTGGGCGATCACCGCCTAATCTGCGGCGACAGCCTCGATCCCGAGGTCATTGCCAGGCTGATGGGGACGGAGAACGCGCGCTGCTGCTTTACCGATCCGCCCTACGGGGTGAAGATCGAGGGCCACGTCACCAGCTCGGGCCTCCACCCGGAGTTCGCCATGGGTAATGGCGCTACCTCGCGCGAGGAGCTGGCCGCGTTCCTGAGGGCCGCGCTCGCCAATATCGCCACGCACCTTATCGACGGCGGTATCGCGTTCGTCTGTATGGATCACGCTCACCTCGGCGAACTGTTGGCGGCCGGCGAGGCGGCGTTCGACGAGCGGCTCAACCTCTGCGTCTGGGACAAGGGCCAGGGCGGAATGGGCTCGCTCTACCGAAGCCAGCACGAGCTGGTCGTGGTGTTCAAGAAGGGCGCCGCGCCTCACCTCAACAACGTGCTGCTCGGCAAGAACGGCCGGGACCGAACCAACATCTGGTCGTTCCCCGGCATGGGCGGGTTCGGGAAGAGTCGCAGGAAGGCGCGTGAACTTCACCCGACCGTGAAGCCGGTGGCCCTGGTCGCGGAGGCCTTGCTCGACGTCACGGCCCCCGGCGATGTCGTGCTCGACGCCTTTGGGGGCTCGGGCAGTACGCTAATCGCGGCGGAGCGAACCGGGCGCCGAGCGCGCCTCGTCGAATATGAGCCTCGCTATGTCGATCGGACCATCGCGCGCTGGGAGAAGCTCACCGGCCGCAAGGCCGAGCTGATCGAGGCGCTGGCGGACAATGACGCCGGCGCCGAGGACCGGGAGGGCGGCGGCCATGAGTGAATATGCTGATCGGCCCTATGCGGTGGGCAAGGGTAAGCCGCCCCCGGAGCACAAGTTCAAGA
This sequence comes from Sphingosinicella sp., assembly GCF_052387495.1. Classification (GTDB taxonomy): domain Bacteria; phylum Pseudomonadota; class Alphaproteobacteria; order Sphingomonadales; family Sphingomonadaceae; genus Allosphingosinicella. The sequence goes on from NZ_JBQTJC010000113.1 coordinate 1,251, forward strand.
AAGGCCAGTCCGGCAACCCCACCGGCAAGAAGAGGCACAAGCGTCGCCAGCCCTTGCGCGAGCAGCTGATCGAGGCCGGCAACCAGGTGGTGCGGGTGCCGACGCCCAAGGGGGTGCGTAAGATGACCAAGAACCGGCTCGGCATCGAACTGCTCTATGACGACTTCCTCCAGGGAACCCGCGCGGAGCGCCTTCGCGCATTCAAGGAGCTGCGCCGGCTCGGCGCGTTCGACACCCTGCCCGAGGATCACAAGCCGTCCCCAGAAGCGAGGAAGAAGTTCTTCGAGCGCCTTGCGGAGGAGGCCCGGCGCGCGGAGGAATGGCAGCCCGGACAGGCTAACTCCGGTCCAGGATCCAAGCCGTAAGCCCGGCACGGGCGGCATGGCGGGCGACGGCGTCGCCCGCCATGAGCTCCAGGCCATTGGGTGGAGTGCGCACAGTTGCGCTCGCGCCGTGATAGACCAGCATCGCGCGGCCGCCGTCGGCATGGAAGGCGAGCCGCGCCGCGCAATCCTCGACGATCTTCTGGCTGACCTCGGACTTCACCTGCACCGCCATCCGCTCGCCGGTCAGGGGCTGTTCCACGACGAGATCGACATCCTTCTGGTGGCCGCCCAGCGCCGAAACCCGGGTCCAGCCGCTACGGGCCAGGATCAAATCCACCAGCTCCTCGAAATCGGCCCAGGACAGTCGCTGGATCAGTACCAGAAGCTTGGCCTCAAGCGCGGCCTGAGCGGCGAGCACGGCGGCGCGGTCGGCATCGGGCTCGGCGTTGATATAGGCGAGGCAGAGCCGCTCCTGATCCGATGTTAGCCGGCAGATGGTGCGGCGATAGGCGGCGAGCTTGGTGAGGCGCGTGCTGAGGCGGTGAAGATCGAGCGGGACGCCGTTCAGGTCGCGGCCGCTCCAGCCGCCTCGCGCGATACGATGCCGGGTGCCTCGCTTGGTCCCATCGCCGCCGGTCCAGCGCACCTCGGGCCCCGCGAAAGCCCACCACATGCGGCCGCGAGCAAAGGTGATCCAGAGCGCGTCGGGGTCACCATCGTAGACCGCCCTGGCCTCGTTGACATAGCCGGTGGCGGTCCCCGCCAAACGGCCCTGTTCGATATAGGCCTTCCTCACCGCCTCCCAATCGCCGCGCAGCGCTTCCTCGTGCGGATCGGCCTTATCGCCCCATTCCAGCGTCCCCTCCTCTAGCGCCACGTTCTCCCAGCGCCCGCCGGCGCCGAGCTTGATGTAGCGAATACGGGTCGGAGCGAGGGGCGCCATGCGCACCGGGTCGCTTCGCCGCCGCGACAAGTCCAGTGAAATGTGACTCATCGGCCGTGGATCGAAAGTCCACGACGTTGCTCTGCTGCGCGCGATGGATGTGCGCAAGCGTCTCGGCAAGAACCTGCGCCGGCTGCGCCAGGAGCGCGGCATCGGCCAGGAGAAGTTCGCGCTCGAGCATGGTATCGACCGAACCTATGTGAGCGGCATCGAGCGCGGGGTACGAAACCCCACCATTACAGTGGTCCAGCGGCTCGCCGATGCTCTTGAGGTGCCGATCGCGGAGCTGTTCGTGGACGGCGAATAATGGCCGATAGCGGACCCACCGCTATAGGAGCCGCGGTCACCTCTCTTGGCTGAGGCGCAAGATCCCGCGTCCGGTCACTCTGGTCGCTTGCGCCGTCCGCGCCTCATCCCTCCAAAGTCGCCGGACCTCATTTCTCGGAACGTTGGCGCCGCTCACGATCGCGACCGCCCGCGCGACCGTCACGGCGCCGGCGATGGCGCTAACGAACGGCGCCGCAACCGCCACCCCGTGCACCTCGGCCGCGCCACAATCGTCCAGCCCCAGAAGCGCCTCATAATCCTGAGGCGGAGCCTCGGCCCGCGGCGCCACGTCGCGGAAATGAGCCGTCGCCGAATATTGCGGGTCGAAGATCGTCACACGATAGCTGTCGAAGTCCGAATGCTTCCGCCCGAGGCCGGCATCGATCACGGCATCGAACCCGCAGCCGTCAAGGTGCTTTCGCGCCTCGGCGCTGTCGAAGCCGCAAATCGCCAGGACCGGGTCGCCGTCCTGCACCCGCTGACGCTCATCCAGCCAGCGATCCACGCGCCGCGCGTCGAAACCTCTGGCCTTAGCCCAATCCTCCCCGACCGAAGTCTTATAAGCGCCATAGACCTCAGACCGAACCAGCACCGACGTTCCCCAATTCTCGGGGCTGATCTGATCGCGGTCCTGCAGGACGACCTTCACGGCGTCCGGGTCAGGGTAAGGCAACGCAGCGAGCGCCCACAAAATGGCCTGCCCGAGATTGCCGAGGCCGAGCAGCCAGAGCGCGCCTGGCAGGAAAACCGACCCGAACGCGGGCGGGGGGCCGTCGCTTCCGGGCCACAGATCGAACATCGAGTTGAGCGGATAATCGCGCTTGCTGGCGGGCGCGAAGGCCCGCGCGACACTGGCCGCGCCAGCCACGATGCCGGCGAGCGGGTTATCGCCATCGCCACACACCCGAGGCGCGGCACTCGCGCCTGCCTTCCAGCTGTCCCACCAGGCATGAACGTCGCCGGCGCGGCCGGAACCCACTTCACCGATCAGGATCCTGGCAGACGGGTCATGATCAAGCTGCTGGGCGCCAAGGACGGTAATCGCTTCTTGGACGGACGCGCCAAGAGGCAGCCGGGACTGTAGAGCCGCGTCCTCAGCGAGCCTGACGCTGACGCCGCCGACGAAGCTGCGAACGCCGCTGGCGACGGCCGTCAGGATGGCGCTGTGGCCAGCGACGTTGTCGACGCCGGCGCCGACCACGATCTCAAGGGTCAGGGCGCGAAGCCGCGCCTCGGCCGCGGCCTGATCGATCCCCTCGGCATCGATCAGCAGCTTCGCCAAGCGGGAGATTTCGCCGTTCAGAGCCATGCGTACCACCCCATGTGAAAAGGCGGAAACCACCGCTCGCTTTCATCGCGCCAGCGCCGATTCCCCAAATAGCGGTGAACCCCGATTGCGCCGGGCAGGTTGGACCCTTCAGCAAAATTGGGGAGGATGAGCGCGAGATGATCGGCTTCGGGGATGATGGGGTTGGCCTTGTCTGAGGCGCTCTGGCGGTAGCAGCCGGGATGGACGTGGACGTCCGCCACCACCTCCAGCTTTTCTTCCCGGCAGATCTTCCAGAGGTCGCCGAGCAGCCGGCCGTTGATCAGGACGATGCCGGTGTCCAGCGCGTTGGGGTCGATGTCGTCATAATAGACGAAGCGATGGATCCGGCGCGGCGAGCCCTTCTCGCCGAGCAGGAACGCGCCGCTTTCTCGGTGGCCGCCGAGCGTCCGCCGGGCGAGCTCGGCGACACCATCCTCCCAGATCGCGGGCTCGCAGATCAGCTCAGGCCGCCGCCCCAGCAGCGAGCGGGCGAGCGTTGCTGACCAATATCCCATGGAGATCCTCGAAAATGAAGGTGAGGTCGCGCGACGCATTCCAGGCGAGATGCGGCTTGGTCGCGGCATTGTTGCTGTGCGGGCCGGTCTGGCGGTCCCAAGGCCGGTAAACCGTACCCTTCCCCCAGATCTTGAAGGTCTGCGTGGTCCGCTGGCCGCCTTGCGGCCGCTCCGCGCCGACGGGCTGCCGGTCATTCTCCAAGTCCCAGAGTTTGACCTCGGGCGCGACCGCCGGATAGTTGGTCAGGTCCGCGCGAAATCCACATTCGGTCGGGGTGCCGTTCGGCTTGATTGCGGCGATCTTGAAGTCGAGGCGGGGGTAAGCGAACGCCACCACCCGCCATCGACCTTCGCGGCAACCGGCCTGAAAGGCCTCGCAATCCAGGTCGGCCTGGATCAGCGCGACAGCGGGATCCTCCACGATCAGCAGACCCCGTTGGCGATGTCGCCGCGGACGAGATCCAGCGTCAGCGTGGCGTCGCCCTTGACCAGCGAGGCGATCGGCTTCGACCCCGGCAGCTCCTCCTTGGTCCCGGCGACGACCAACTCCAGCTCGGTCGCGACCGAATCGTCGATCGCGAACGCGCCGATCGCCCAGGCAAGCACGTCGGACACCTTGGCGCCGCGCGGGAAGGCGTGCGTCTTGTTCGCCGCCTGATAGTTGACGGTGACGTCGACGGTCGAGTTACCCGGCCCGTCCTTGTCGCTTTTGCCGCCGTCCGGCTTGTCCTTCTCTTCTTTCATCTTCGACCTCCGTCTTTGGGGGGCGGGCGACTCACCCGTCCGCCGATGCCCAAATGAGTGCGGGTCGTCGAAATGTCAAATCCTGATCGCAAAAATATTTGACGCGTGATTATAGTACACATTTGTGATTGTTGTTGACGTCGCAGGCGAAGTGGATTCTATGCGGGGGCGTGGATGACGGCCTTTACCCAGCGCTGGGCGAGCGAATGGCGCGGCTGCGCCGAGACCTCAAAATCACGCAGGAGGCATTGGCAGGGCGTGTCGGCATGTCGCGCGCAACGATCGCCAGCATTGAAGCAGGGCGGCAGCGGGTCACGCTGGACCAGGCCTATCAACTCGCCTCGGCGCTTGAGCTCGACAGCCTCGCCGAGTTGGTTCCGCTCGACGTCAAGCGCTACGAACCTATTCATGCCGCGATGGAGAAGGGCCTCAACCCAATCCAGGTCTCGCAAATCCAAGAGATACTGAGAAGCGGCCTCGCCCGGGCGAACGCCACCAGGAAGCGGTCGTGACAGCTGACATTGCCCGCGCCCGTCGGGAGGCCGCGGCGCTCATCGCGCAGAACGAGATCGTCGCCGCTCCCGTCCCGGTCGAGCGTATCGCGCGAAGAATGGGCGCTCAGATCCGCTACGCGCCGCTCGACGGCGATCTTTCGGGCATGGCGACGATTACCTCCGGCGTTTGCATCATCGGGGTCAATTCCCTGCACCCGCCGCATCGCCAGCGCTTCACCCTTGCCCATGAGCTTGGCCATCTCCAGTTGCACCGCGACATATTGGAAGACCAAGTGCATCTCGATCGCGGCTCCTTGAGGCGCGATTGGCTTTCTTCCCAAGGGGTCGATGACCATGAGATGGAAGCAAATGCATTCGCTTCAGAACTCCTTATCCCGACCGAAATTCTTGCAGGCACGCTGGGCGGGCGTGCGATCGATTTCGAGGACGAAGATGAAGTGGGCGTCCTCGCGCGCAAGTTCCGGGTTAGTCCGGCGGCGATGCGCTACCGGCTCATACGGGCCAGCAGCGTCAACTGGGGCTGACGGCCGGGCCGTCAGGCGGCGTTCGGTTTCAGGCGCGAGACCGACCCTCGGCGATCCTTTGGACGAGATGCTCGCGCAGCCCAGTCAGCGCCGCTTCTTCATCCGCCTCGCAGCCGGCGAGAAGCATGGAGGTCTCGGCAAGGGCGCCAGGTAGGCTGGTCCATTTGCCCTTGGGCGCGCCTTCCGTCAGCAGCCTCTCCCACATCAAATCCTCGATCTCCCGGCGATGCTCCGGTAAAAGCAGCTCGGGACGCAGCTCGTGGATCAGGCGCCGGCCATGATAGCGAAGCCGCGCATCCTCCAGCTGCTCGACCAGGACGGCGCGCTCGGGCCAGTCCGCTTCGTGAAACCGCTCCATCAGCGCCTGGTCGGAGCCAGGCGCGAATCCACCAGAATAAAGCTGCTCCTCCACATGGGGAGAATCCTCATATTCCTGCGCCGCAGCGGCAACGGCGGCGACCAGCCGGTCGCGAAGCGCCTCATCGCCGCGGAGGCGCGCCGCCCGCGCTGAAATGGTTCCAAGGTCGAGCGGCCCAAGCATCTCCGCGGGCACCTCATCGGCGGCGGCTAACGTCGGCGCGGCGTTGGTCTTTATCCGCCGGACCGGCTTCGGGCTTCGGGAAACCCATGTCTCCAGCTGGCCAGGCGTCAGCGAGGCTACCCAGTCCAGGTCGTTTTTGAGATCAAGCGCCAGGACAGCGACCGGATTTCCGGGGTCAGTGCCGAACGCGGAGACGACATGTTGATAGGGCTTCTTGCCGTAGAATTCGGTGACGACGACCGCCTCCTCCTCGTCGAGGAAGGCGGCCACCGACGATTTCGTCGCGAACCGGAGGAAGCGGCTCCAGACCTCCGGCGCTCGGTCGCGCACACAGCGCGCAAGGTGCAGGGTGGCGAGGACGTCGCCCATTGCATCATGGGCTTGGGCATGATCATGTCCGTTCAGCGGCGCCAGCCTGTCGAGCTTGAACGTGGGCTTGCCGTCGTCCCCGACCGGAACCTGCAGGCATTCGGGCGCGAAGACTGAGGCGCCTTGGACCAAGGTCAGGGCGTCGGCGCGGGAATTGCCCTCGGTATTGGTCAAATAAGGGGAATGAAGCGTCCGAAACAGCGCCTTTCGAAGCAACTCCTCGTCATAGCGCAGGCTGTTATAGCCGATGAACACTACCGGCGCCCAGGTTAGCAGCTTGGCGCGGATCTGCCGGATCATCTCATAATGGCAGGGCAAGGCAGGATCGGTCAGCCGGTCGATCGTCATGCGCGTAACGCGCAAGGCGCCAGGTCCCGGAACGACGTGCGGATGAAGCCTGCACCTCAGCTCCAACCGATCCGTCTCGTTGAGATTGTCATCGGTTCTTATGGCTGCAAATTGCAGGATCTGATCGAAGTTGGTCGAAAGCCCGGTCGTTTCGGTATCCCAAAAGACGAATGCCATTAGCGCCGACCTTTCATCGCCCGCTTCGTCTATCTACTGCGAGGCGCAGAGTCCGAAAGAACATCCCAAATCGTCGGGGGTCAAGACATAAGCCAACTTGGCCAAACCGCTGCGCCGCACGTTCAACAGCTTCCGCCAGCGTCCGCTTTTGGAAATGTCCGAGCGGAAGTCGAACGGCGGAGATGGGCGCAAACTGGTCGTTCGGGACCCGGGGCACACCAATGTCAGCTTTGCGCCCATTGTTGCCCTTCAACTATCGGGCCACGAATCCTGAAAGCTGCCATTGCCCGCGCCGAGGTCGTGCGTGCGCGCCGGTCACGTTGATTGAGGCCGCGTTCCGTTACGCCGGGAGCAGCCCGGGACCAAAGCTCAGGAAGCCGGTCGTTGTCCGGGCAGTGCCGACGATGGTCTCACTCTATTTCCCTCGCGAAGATCGACTCCTCCCAATCCTACGGAGCGCGGCGGTAGTTCTCGCGCTAGATGTCGGCGCAGGCCTCCTCAATCGCCAAGTCGCACGCCGCGGCGAACTTCGGGTCCCGGCGCCGGACTCGACGAACGTGGTTGCGGGCGCCGTGTGCTGTGCGGGGACGCGGCGCGGGCGGCCCGCATGAGCACGCTGTGGCAGGCGAGCTCGGCGAGGAATGTCGCCATGCGCTGATCCGAGTGAGGAACACCGTTCGGCATACCGCCGGCGATAGATGGCGACCGTCCCGATCCCTACAGTCGTGGCTTGACCTATCCTCGTGATGCGTTCTCGTCAGCCGCTCGTTTCAGGAGGTCCCACGCGTCCCGGTATTGTTCGAGCCAACCCGGCCCATGGGTCTCTCCCATACCCTCCTTGCTGTAGTCAGGCAGGAGCCGCCGCATTTCGCCGTCCTTGTGCGGTCGACCGCCTCGCCCCGGCCGCGCAAGCCACGCCCGATGCGATTGGTGCAGAGTGTCGGCGACGACCATGCTCGGAATGACAAATGCGTCCGGCAAGCGAGAAGCATCGGCCGGGAAGGAGAGGAATACGTAGAACAGGCTCGCGCCCCGGATTCCTTCGTGCTTCGCCTTCATGTGCCAGCCGCCGTCGGTCCCGAGCTCGCGCCGCGTTTTCACCTGAATGGCGCAGGCCCGGTCGCCAATGTCGTCCGTCACGACGATGTCGGCCGTCGGCACCCCGACCGGCGCGAGGGCAGCAATGAAGCCGCGCCGCAGCAACTGGGACATCACGTAGTGCTCGCCAGCGGCACCGAGGAGAGAGGACGGAGACATGGTATAACTCGCTATCGAGAGGCGGCGGTAAAGCGGTCGAAAGCGTCCTCGGTCGGCTCGTCCTCCCATCCCTCGGGCATCATCCCAAAGTCCTCGAAGACGAGCAGGGAGATCGTCATCTCGTAATGGTCGGCGAAAATGGCGACCTCGTGCGTCGGACGGCTCCACCATACGCCCGGCGCGTGGTCTATACTCCCCACCGTGGCGTCCCCTCCTGCGGCGACCGATCCCGCAGGCAACTCCATGCCGGGCGGGAAGAAGATGCGTGCGCGCTCGGCTGCTGCGTTTCGGCGGAACCATTGGACGAAACCGTTTGTGGCGACGACGACCGCCGCACATCGGCTGGCGCTCTCCAACCACTTCAGTGCGGCGGCGGTGAGCGACACGTCGTAGCGATCCGCGCAGTGCCGCAGCAGGGCGAGGTCCATCTTCTGGCTGCCGACCTGAGCGCGGAAGTCGTCCAGCGGCATCAGGAGATACGACGCGAAACGGTCGGCCTCCCGCTCCTGATCTCGCGTGCCGCCAAGCACATCCGACTCCCCGCACTGGAAGCCCCCGGGGCTTTGCTGGCGGTGGCATAGGTAGTGCCCAAATTCGTGTCCGAGGGTGTAATTGATGCGTCCGGGCGAGTGGACTGCCGGGTTGTAGAGGATTGCCCAACCGCCCCGCTTACGGAGCGGGCCGAGCGCGCCCTCGAAGCCGGGCATCTCGGCCGCCCTTATCTCAAGGATCGGGTCGCTGAACCGCGTCGAGTACTCGGATGCAATCTGCCGGACGTCCACCGGGAACCGCGGTCCCCACATGGCGACGAGGGCGTTCGCCCAAGCGCAAGGCGTCGTCGGGTCAGTCCTCATCGTCCAATGCATCGAAGATGCGACGGAGCCTATTCTTGACGAGCGGGTCCGCCTTCTGGAACCTCTGGAAGAAGGCGGTGTCCTCCACGTCTTCAGACGGTTGCGTCTGGGACGCGTCCATCAAGAAGGCGGCCGTAACGCCGAGGGCGCTGGCGATCTTGTCCAGCTTCTCTGCGGAGGGACGGGCCACGTCTTTGTTCTCGATCTCCCACATGTAGCTCTTCGAACTCTCCGTCGCCTGCGCCAACTGGTCGAGCGTTAGCCCCTTCGCGCGCCGGAGCTCGTTGATCTTGATCCCCAATTGCGACGGCATCTGTCCTCCAATTTGGATGTTTCGTTCGGTCCTAACCTGACTCCGAGTGCTTGACAACCGAACTCGCGATGCCCATACACAGCGTATGGCAGTTACGAACCTACCTATCGAGGAGAAGTGGGTATGAGCAAGGGTAAGAGCGGCGGCTCCTACAGGAGCGCGATCAGCGGGCGGTACGTCACCACTGCCCACGGCAAGGCGAGCCCGCGCACCACGGTGCGCGAGTCGAGCGGCAAGAGCGGCGGCACCGGGGGCGCCTATCGCAGCGCCATCTCGGGGCGCTTCGTGACGGCCGCGCACGGCAAGCGAAGCCCGGGGACCACCACACACGAGAAGTAGTCGGGCTGCGCCGCCGGGTGGGGCGGCGCAGCCATTCTGGGAGAGCTAAAATGGCGGACGTCACCTACCCCTGCTACATCGAGCGCAAGGACAACGGCGGCTATTGGTACTGGGTCTATTACGCGGTGAACGGCAAGGCCATCGCGAGGAGCAGCGAGAGCTACGTGAATCGGTCCGACTGCACCCACTCGATCAATCTGGTGCAGGGCTCCTCCAGCCACCCGATCTTCTACTACGACTAGCCCCTCGTCGGGGCGCACCTCAGGGACGGCCACACTCATCGCCCACCGTTCGCGGCCAAGCCCTTTGCGCCGTCCCCTCCTCGGACCTATTCTGAGCCATGGCCGCACAGAACCAGCACTATGTCCCGAAATTCGTGCTTCGCGGGTTCGTGTTCGACGAGGCGAACGAGCGCGTCCACGTTTACGACAAGCACGAGGACAAGGTGTTCTCGACCGCAATCAAGAACATCATGGCGGAGCGCCGCTTCAATGAGTTCGACCTGAGCGACGAGTATCGGGCTTCCTTTGAGCCCGTCGCGTGCGCAGCCGAGGACCAGGTGCTCCCAGCATTTCGCGAGGTTGTGGAGCAGCGGCGGCTCAGCGGACAGCCGGAGCAAAAAGCCGCGCTCGCCCTCATGATCGCGTTCCAATTTCTGCGGACGAAAGCTCACCGGGATCGCTGGCAAGCGGTCGAGGAGTCGCTTGTGCGCATGGTGGAGGCCGAGGGCGGCCGGATGCAGGACATACAGGGCTGGGAGGATTGGGAGCCCGCAACCGAGAATAGCGTGAAACGGGAACACCTGGCCACCATGCAGCGCGGGCTCACGGAGTTCGCGCAGATCATCGCCACGAAAGACCTCGTGCTTTCGGAGCCTGCGCCGGGGACGAGCTTCTATATCGGTGACAACGCTGTCGCGCTCTCGAACAGTCGGGACTTCGGGCCGTACGGGAATCTCGGCATCGCCCTGCCCGGCATCGAGATTTACATGCCGCTGGCGGCCGACTTGATGCTGTGCGCGTGGTGTCCCTCGCTGCTCGAATCGCTCAGGGAGGATCACAACGCGGCCAAGGTGGCCCGCCGCAGCGATTTGCTTGGGAGGGTCCGGGCAGGTCAGCTCTCGCCCGCCGACATGAAGGCGATGCTTGAGCGGATCGCGCGGCTCGAACATTTCAATGACGACCTGTTGGCGCTGACCTCGGAAGGGAGGCCGGTCCCGTCCGACCCCAAGAATATGGAGTACTACAATTCGCTGCAAACGAATTGGGCCTATCGCTACGTGATCAACCGCGAGAGGGACTTCACGTTCGCTCGTGAGGTGAACAGCGCCAATCCCGAACTTCGGAGGGGCCACCGACTGACGACTAACCACTAGCTAGCGTTCCGGACTGCTGCCCCGGCGAGCGCCCGTTGGAAGCGCCAGTAACCCATGGCCCAGTGGGGTCGACCCAGCCTACCGAGGCCAAAATCCGCCCTTGCTCGCCGGCTTCGCGTCCGCTCGCTGCAAATTCCTCGCGAAGGCTGCCCGTCCGCAATCGGCCAGCTCCTGACGTCAGCAAAGCGAGGTCAGCCGTCCAGAAGCGAAGCCGCGGCCGCCAGCAACGTCTCGGCATTCCGATTGGCTGACCGCACCTCGATCACCCTCTGCCTCAACTCCCTGACCGACGATCTCCCGACCAGAACAGCCTGCGCGCTCGCATCCTCAAGCAGCATACCTGCCTGGGTAGATAGCCCCCTGGCCAAGGCCAGTCGGTCAGGATCGACGCCGTCGGTCACGAGACCGACACAGGCGTGGAACCGACCTGAAGTCCATATCCAGCTTCATAGCCGGAGCCCCGCCTCCCGCCGCCGTGGTCGGGCAGCAGCCGCGCCACCTGATCGGCCCATGATGGCTCGATCCCGCCCGCCGCGGAGATCACTCTCGCACCGACGCCTGCCCGGGCGATGCCGGTGATGATCGCATCGACGACGGCGGGCGCGAGGAACGTGAGCCGCACGATCCGGCACATATAGGAACGGGTCACGCCTTCGCGCCGCGCGAGGTCGGCGATCGTGATCTGCTCGGTGCGCAGGATCTTCCACCAGCGCCGGGCCTTTAGCAGGAGCCTAGTCGCTGTGGGAGAAGTATTGGCGGCCACTGTTGCTCCACTGTCCTGCACCAGCCGGAGCGCGAGCCCGGAGCGCTGCAGCCGAACCCCGGAGGTGAGCACGACGGGGGTGTCGGGAGTTACTTCAGCGTCCGGCATGATCCTTCGGGCGAGCGCGGCCCCGTCGCATGTCACCCGGATGCGGGTATCGGCGACCTCAACCCGCGCCACCAACTCCTGCAGCAACTGCTGGTCCCGTGCGCGCGCGGCCGCCGCCAGCGCGGCTGCCCGCTCGAACAGCGCCGGCAGGATGGTTGCCGATGGATCGATTTCGAGCCGGGCGAGAAGCGCCATCGGATCCTCCAGCGCCGTCGCGATGCATGCAGCTACGGCCTGCTCAAGCTCGATTGCGGGGATGCGAACCGCGGGGCCTTGATCAGCTGCCCGCTCGGGCGGGGACACATAATAGCGATATCGCCGGCTTCCCTTGCTCGCATGCGAGGCAACCAGCGCACTGCCGTCCGCGTCATACACCTTGCCGGCAAGCGGGCTTGGATTGGCGATCGGGGCGCCGCGACGCTCACCCTGCCGCTGCGCGGTCATCCGTGCCTGCACAGCTTCCCATTGCTCGCGATCGACGATCGCCTCGTGCCTGCCGGGATAGACCTTGCCGCCATGGCCGATGTCACCGACGAAGAGCGGCGAGCGTAGGATGGCATAGAGCTGGCCACGGCTGAACAGGCCCCCGCCGATCGTGCGTCCGTTGGCAAGGGTGCGCTCGGGAATTCGGGTTCGAGTCCTTGCCAGCTCCTGTGCCAGCAGACGCACGTTGCCCACAGCAAGATAGCGTTCGTAGATCCGCCGCACGAGCGTTGCCTGCTCGGGGATGATCCGAAGCGATCGGCCATCGGGCGCATAGCCAAGCGGCGGCACCCCGCCCATCCACATGCCCTTCGCCTTGGAGGCAGCGATCTTGTCGCGGATCCGCTCGGCGGTGACCTCGCGCTCGAACTGCGCGAACGACAGGAGCATGTTCAAGGTCAGCCGGCCCATGCTGTTCGTGGTGTTGAACGACTGGGTGACCGAGACGAACGAGACCCCTGCTGAATCGAACGCCTCGACCAGCTTCGAGAAATCCAGCAGCGAGCGGGTCAGGCGGTCGACCTTGTAGACGACGACGATATCGATCTTCTGCGCGGCGATGTCGGCCAGCAGACGCCGAAGCGCGGGACGCTCGAGCGTTCCTCCCGATATCCCGCCATCGTCATAGACCTCGGACAGAGCGGTCCAGCCCTCGCTCGCCTGACTCAGCACATAGGCGGCGCAGGCCTCGCGCTGAGCATCGAGCGAGTTGAAATCCTGTTCCAGACCCTCCTCGGATGATTTGCGGGTATAGATCGCGCAGCGCACAGTCTTCATGCCGCACACCTCTTCTTCAGTCCGAAGAAGGCCGGGCCCGACCAGCGCGTGCCGGTGATCTCGCGGGCGACCTCGCTTAAGGAGCGCCACTCGCGCCCGTTCCAGCGGATGACATTGTCCTCGCCGACCTCGACCACATGGGTCCGGCCGTTCCACTCGCGCACCAGCCGCATGCCCGGCCTGGCCGGGCTGGTGCTGGTCTTCGCACGCGCGAGCTGGTCGAGGGTCTGCTGTGTCCTGCGCGACAGGCCGCCCCAAGCCTCGGCCTGGATCTCCCAGGCCAGAGCGAGGCGCAGGAGGTTGGGACTGATTCTGGGGACGGGCGAGCGGGTCAGGCGCTGCCATTCGGCTCGGAGCTGCGCTGACGACATTGTCGCCAGCGCAGCCAGTCGGTCATCGACAGAGACCATCGGATCAGGCCTCAACGATGCGATAGCAGGTCGCATCGTCCCGCTTAGTCTTGTCGATGACGTGGCCTTTCTTCCTGAGCCCGGTCAGCGCGGCGCGCGTGGTGTGGGGGAGCCAGTTAGTCGCCTCGATGAGCTCGGCGAGGGTGGCGCCCTCACCGCGCTGGAGCAGGCTGACGACCAGCGCGCTCTTTGATTGACGCGGCGGGCTGGAGGCGGACGCCGGTGCCGAGTTGCTCTTGTCCGCCTCAGGACCGCCGACGGGCTCGACGTTGATCGCGGTGCGGCCGGCGTCGGTGATGAAGAGGCCGTAGCGCAGGTCGCCGTCGGTGCGGTGGACGATGGCGGCGTCGGAGACCTCGGTCTCGATGGCGAAGCCGCGTCTGATCAGCGAGGCGATCGCCTTTTTCACGCGATCCGCGGCGTTGGCGAGTGAGTCCGGCGCGGGCAGCAGGCTGCCATTGTCGCGGGCCGCGGCGGCGGCGAGCAGGATCGACTGGATGTCGCTGAACTTGGTCATGGTGGTGGTGCTCCTAATCGGAGCGACTTGAGTGTCGCTCCCACCACCGGATGCCCGCTCCGTCAGCGCGGTCGGGCGGCGCGCCGGTTAGCGGCGCGAGTCACACAGCACCAATGCTTGGTTTGACGAGACAGTCGAGCGAAATATCCCTGCGTTACTCAAAGGAAGGTCTTCCAGCCGCTTGGGGGTAGCAATTGACAGGGTGGTACGCGGCCGGTGGCGCCGGAGACGGACTCAAGGGCGGAATTAGGCAGTCCGGCTAGACCGTCGTCACGGAGCGCACCGATGACAAAAGGCGTCTGAACTCGCCGTCAGGCATCGACGATTTCCATTGGTTTGCGAAGCGGCAAACGATCTGAAGGTTATCTTCGACATAGTGTCCTGAGCTGTCGATCCGGTCGAGTGAAGCGAGCATCGCGTCGTCCTCGTGATCGCCTCGCCACTGCAGCGGAAGCCCTGTGAGGCTGCACAGACCCGACTGCGCATCCGCCAACTTCGCGATTATGCGTTCGAGCTCCTGTCGGTGATGATGCATCTGCTTCTCTTTGTGGATGAAGCGAGACTCCTTTCCGGACTGTGCTGTCGCACGCGAGGCATTCTCGGCCATCTCGAAAATTGAGCGCACCCTCGCGCCGGCAAAGCGGACGGCGCCGGGCTTTTGAGATCCGCCCGGACGCTCTTCTTCCATCCGGACCATCATCCAAAGGAATGAGTGAGCGTCGATATGACGCGCGCCGCCCAGGCCGGGCTTTACAGCTAGCCTTAAGCGGACCGCCTCGATCGCGGCGTTATACTCAGCATAATTCTGCCACGAGCAGCGTCCGGTTGTGACGATGGGCATTCCCAATCGCCGAAATGCCTCATCGAACGTGCGGGGCGCAATCGGTGCGAACCGCTCCATATCAAGGAGGAAAAAAATATACGCAGCTAGAGGGTACCCATCACCTGCCAAGGCCCTGAACCTTTCGAACAGAGTCTCAGGAGGTTCATCCTCTTTGAACGCCGACCAGAACCAACGTTCGAACTCTGCCCGACGCCGCGGGTCGGCACGAGCTGCTCTAAGAGCCGAATGGCTCGCACTGCCGGGGCCGTAGCGCTCTTCCCAGGATACAAGATTGTTGCGAGTCTGCTCATTGCCGCTGATTTCAATTGCGCCAAGCGCTTGCACCAGGATTTCACCGGTCCCGATCTGACTTTCTCGCCAAGCTTTAGGGTCGAGCCTATCAAGTGCGAGCGAGCGAAGTTTCGGCTTGTACCCCTCCCAACCGCGAGCTGCACCATCGGTAAAGCTGGTGAACCTGCTGTCGCCGAAACGTGGGTAAACGACCTCGCTGAAATGCCGAAAGGACTTCTCGAAATTCGGAACGTCCATGTCGGTCTCCCGCCGACCGGCGCGAGCTGACTCGATAGGGTCACCAGCCGGCGCGTTCGACGCGGCGACGCCGGCGATTGCGGCTTGCAGAGAAGGATGAAGCTTCGCGATCGCCGGATTACTCGTAGCGCCGAACCCGGCGGTGACGATTTCCACAAAATCTTCGTCGTCGAGTGGGCGAACCGATCGACCCCGTAGGAACACGCCCACGTTTGATCGCTCAAGCTGTCGCAGTGGTTTTTCGGCATAGCGACCGTTCGAAGTCCAGGGGACCGGCACCTCGAATGAGTAGAAATCAGCTAAGCGTGCATATGAAAGTGACTGGGTCTCCGGGTCCGGCTCTATGGTCGACACTCTAGCCACCGCAAAATAGGCTAGATTCCCCTGGTCAGCCCGTGGGCGCCGGAGCACAACCCAGTCTCCTAAGGACGCTGCTACAATTGCCGCATAGCGCCGGGGAAACTGATACCGATCGGAAACCTCGTCATCGTAGGCCGACTTGGGTTTCGTATCGAAGACGGCCTTCATGCCGTTGGCCGATTTCGGCCCGATGCGGACCCCGAGCGCGAATAGACAAATATCCCCGGCGGAAGCTCAAGATGACCGAACGCTCTAGAGCGGATCTCCATGCCTTCATCCCTGAGTTGTCGAACCAGCCCGGGCCATTGCTTCTTGTTACCCGCTACAAAACGAAGTTCTTCGGCGGTGATCCTCCGGTCCGGAGATAGTCCAAGGTAGCTAGCCAGCGCGTCCTTCGGGGCTTCCCCTTTTTCTTTGATCGCTGCCGCTGAGCTCCATCGCCGAACGGCATCCGCGTCTCGGCAATCTTCGATCAGTAGGTACTCTTCAGGCGCCATGTCGCTCAGGTGCAAAGCAGCGATCGCCGCTCGCGACGGGTTTTCAGCGCGCATGTCCCTGACGGCCATGCCCGATATGATCGGCCAGCCGTGATCAGTGCGCAATTCACGGATTCGGCGGGGATAATCGCCGATCCCTGCGACGATCATCAACTCCTCGGTGTGAACGATCCGGCCAACTTGGTGGCGTAGGTAGGCCAGTAGCCTCGCCAGCCCGGAATCGCCGTCATCCGGGGCCAAGGAGGCTCCGATCCCCGCTCCGAGCTCCCGAAGGCATAAGTTGACCTCAACGAGACCGCCGACCTGCTCGCCGACCGTTCCGCTTTCCAGGCGCTCCGGCAACCGCTCCAGCAGATCAATGAGTTTCCGCCGAGCGGCTTCCGGGTTTCCAATTTTTGAGCGGCGAGCCAACAAATTCCCCAGAATAGACAAATCCCGAAATTGCACCGAGGAAGTTCGGTTGCGGCGGTGAGAACAGCGATATAGTCCTCTTCGAGAGCGGCAAGTCAATGCTGCGCCTCGGAGGATGCATGGAGAGCCTGACTGTCGTCGATCGCGTGCGCCTGCCCCCACAGGGTTCCGGTACGGTCCGAGCCTTGTCGCGCATCGGTTATGAGCTGGAAGAGGCGCTCGCAGACATCATCGATAATTCGATCGACGCGGCAGCAAGCGATGTCGAGATCACGCTGCTGCGCGACGACGATACGATCACGGGCGTCACAATTGCTGATAACGGCCGGGGAATGGACGCTGAGACTCTCAAGCTCGGAATGCAGTTTGCCGGTCGTGTCGAGCATAGCGACAATGAACTCGGCACCTACGGCCTAGGCATGAAATCTGCCTCGTTCAGTCAGTGCAGCACGATGTCCGTCATTACCCGACAAGGCGGGCGCACTCTGGGGAGCCAGTGGGTATTCGAAACCATCGGCAGCGACTGGCAATGCAATATTCTTGATCCGAAAGCCGCGACGAAAGCTTTTGACGCCTTATGCTTGAAGGGTCGAAAGCCGAAGACGGGGACACTGGTTATCTGGAACAGGCTCGAGCGGTTAACGGTGGGGCCCGGACCCGATGCATTGGACGAATATCTCAGTACGGCGATGCCGCGCCTCGAAGCCCATTTGGGTCTGACCTTTCATAGGTTTCTCCAGAGCGGAGCGCTTTCGTTGACAATCGTAGTTCGCCACGAGCGGCGCCCGCTGGCCCTGCCGAGACCTGTCCGGGCTCATAATCCTTTCGCCTATCCTCACTCGGGAGACCCGGCTTGGCCGAAGAAGCTGAGGACCCGTTTGCCGGGAGTCGGCGAAATCGAGCTGACGGCGCACATTTGGCCGCCCGGTTCCGTCCTTGACAACTTCCTTCTCGGCAGTCGCAAAGGGGTGGAATTCCAGGGTTTCTACTTCTACCGCAACGATCGATTGATTCAGACGGGCGGATGGAACGGCGTGGTCAAGTCCAGGGCCGATCCGTCCCTTTCTCTAGCTCGTGTGGCCGCGGAGTTGCCGCCGGGCGGAACCCATATGAATGTGCAGAAGTCAAAGCTGCAGGTTTCCGCAGGGCAGGCCCAAGCATTGATCGATGCGACCGACGGCCAGGTCGATCTGCTCGACTATCTGGATGCCGCGCGCGCCCTTTATCGCGCGGACCGTCGCGGCGAGCGACACGCCGAGACGGAAATCTTCGTGCCGGGTCAGGGTTTCCCTTGGCGCGCCAGAGCCGCCGCGACAAAACGACTAGGCAAAGCCAAACAGGTCGAAGAGATCGCGTTTGCGTGGGAAAGGCTGCCCGTCGGGACGGTGTTTCATCTCGACCTCACCGAGACCAGGATCGTTCTCAATAAGCGCTATCGCACGGAAATCCTGGACGGGCAGACGGCGTCGGGTGCCGATGCGCCGTTGGTGAAAATGCTACTTTTCCTTCTGTTTCGGGACGATTTCTCGCTGCAACGGTCGTCTCGAAAGCGACAGGAGCGGGTGGAGCTCGGCAACGCACTTCTCTTCGACATCGTGAAGACCCGATGACCGACTCCCCCGGCCTTCTTCCGGACTGGGAGGCATTCGAGCGAGATTATGTATCGAGCGGCATTCCTCACATCATTGTGGTTCGCACCGAGCCGCAGGCGGCACTTTATCTCGATCCAAGCGCCGGGCGTCTCGGCGTTCGGTTCAGGAGAACTTCGGAACCGCGTTGGGCCGGCGCAGACCCATTGATTGAAGTGCGGATCGCTGAGGTGGCGATCGACGGGGCCCGACACTTGGAAGTTTGGACCGACGCGCGAGGACTCTACCGCAACTTCTACGGCTTGGCCGTAGAGGTACTCAGTGCCGTGGCCGAGGACGGAGAAGACCCCGTTTCAGCTCTCTCGTCTGCTGTGGCGCGTTGGGATGCCTTGCTGGCACGGCCCAGCCTCCTGACCGACGAGGCACAGGCGGGATTGTTCGGCGAGCTTTGGTTGTTGGATCGGCTGACCGAGTCAAAGGGTAGCGACGGACTCTACGCATGGGTCGGGCCCGGCGGTCATGCGCACGACTTCCGGCTCGGAACAGCCGAAATCGAAGTGAAGACGACCTCGGGGCAGGCGCGAGTCCATATGATCAACGGGGCTTCCCAGTTGCAACCGAGCCCTGACAGCACCCTTTTCCTTTTGTCGCTGAAACTGACCGATGCCGGTTCCGGCGGCCTGAGCCTTCCCGAAGCTGTCTCGGCCTTGTCCGCGCGCTTTGCCTCGGATCCCGGCGCCCCGGCAATCTTTCGCGGGCATCTCGACAAACTGGGTTACCGTGATGCGGACGCTGCTCACTATCCGCGCAGGCGTAAACTTCGCGACGAGGCCGTCTTAATAGAGATAACCGACGGTGTCCCGCGGCTCACGCCGGAAGCGCTCGGCGAAGTCGATACGCGGTTTGCGCCGGAGCGCGTCGGTCTGCTCAGCTATCAAATTGATGTTACCGGCCTCGGCGTTCCGGACGGGACACCAGAGTTCGAGGCCGTGATCCCACAACCCTCATCGAAGGTCGCCGACGATGTTTGACGTTATCGAATCCACCCTGGCGACTATGGCCCGAGGCCCGCAGCGATTCGCCCGGGCCTTGGAGTTTGCCGTTGAGGGGCTCGGCTCGCAGGTGACCCAGGATCAGCTGTTGAAGCACCTCAAAGAGGTCGGTCCCGGCGACGACGGACTCGGTCTGCTGCGTCGAAAGCTGGCCAAGTGGGACAACGAAGATGCGGAATGGGCGAGCGAGACCGAAAAGAACTCTGACGATCGGCGGCTCCGCATCTACGAGCTCATGGAGTTGGACGAGCCCTGGCAAAAGCTGTGTGACGAGCGGCTCCCCGTCCAGAAACTCGATCGCCCTACCGTAATCGCGACCGAGCATGCCGTCTGGTACACTCCCGAGATCCGACGCGGACGCGACTATTATTGGTCCTGCTACCGAGATCAGCTCGCCAAGAACGGTTGGGCTGAAGACAGTCTGATCCAGCTCGACGACAGCACGAACAGCATCGTCGAGCGACTGGCCGATCCCACGGATGAAAAGGCATGGCAGTCGAAAGGCTTGGTTATCGGCTACGTGCAAAGCGGGAAGACCGCGAACTTCACCGGCGTCGTCGCCAAAGCGGCCGATGCCGGCTATCGCTTGATTATCGTCCTCGGCGGAATGCTGGATGTGCTTCGATCACAAACGCAGCGGCGCCTGGACAAAGAGCTGGTCGGCAAGGAGCTCCTGCAACGGGAATATATCAACGATCCGGATTGGGACGACTTCCTCTCGCACGGAGCAAAGCCGAGCGAGAAAGGTGCATTCGACTTTTCTCGGCTTACCGGGCCGGAGGCGGACTACAAAAGTCTCATCTATGCGCTGGAAGCTCTGAAGTTCGAGCCGCATGTCAGCTCCGAACCCTTCTTTCATTCCGACAATCTCTACCGTGCGCCGGCACGCATCGCCGTGCTCAAAAAGAACAGTAAGATAATCCAAAGGCTCCTTACCGATCTCAGCAAAGTGGCGAGAGGCAAGATCGGTGCACCTCTCGATCAGGTTCCGACGCTGATCATCGACGACGAATCCGACCAGGCCAGTATAAACACAAAAAGTCCATCCGGAGGCGGCATCGTACGGGATAGAACACAAACAAATGAAGCTATCATCAGTTTATTGAGGATGCTTCCTAGATCTCAGTATATCGGGTATACCGCTACGCCTTTTGCTAATGTGTTTGTTGACCCGTCAAGTGAAGATGACATTTTCCCAAAGGACTTCCTAATTTCGTTGCCGAGGCCGGTTGGTTATATGGGAGTTTCCGACTTCTATGATCTGAATGCCGGTCCGGACGACCCTAAGCCCAACAAGGCGGATTTTGTCCGTGGTGTCCGCGACAAAGACGAGAAACCCGAAAACCTTCAACGTGCAGTCGACAGTTACGTACTGTCGGGCGCGATAAAGCGATGGCGAGCAGCTAGAAATTCGAAGCTGAAATTTCGTAATCATACGATGCTCATTCACTTATCGGAAAAGCAGTCCGACCATAAGGCGATGGCGAAGCTTGTGCGTGCTACCTATGCGGCGGCCGGGTATGACGCCGGAAAGGGCCTGGATCGGCTTGTCAAACTGTTCCAGGACGACTTCCGCCCCGTTTACGAGCGTCGCGGCGGCGATCTGGAGTTTCCCGAAAGCTTTGAAGAGCTGGCGATCCATCTGGGAGAATGCCTAACCGAAATCGGCGAGGCCGCGGAGGCGGTCTTGATCGTGAACAACGAGCACAAAGAGCAGACCCCGGACTTCGACCAGCAGTCAGTATGGAAGATACTCGTCGGCGGCACCAAGCTGTCCCGGGGGTATACGGTCGAAGGCTTGACCACGAGCTACTATCGGCGCCGCACCGGCGCAGGCGACACGCTCATGCAAATGGGTCGCTGGTTCGGCTTTCGTCGAGGTTACAACGATCTGGTCCGTTTGTTTATCGGGACGAATGAGCCGGTGGGCAGGAGTGGCAGAACGATTGATCTCTACGAGGCCTTCGGCGGCGTTTGCCGAGACGAAGAAGCGTTCCGGAAAGAGCTCGAACGCTACGCCTCGATGGAGGAGAGAGTCCTTCCGGTAAACGTGCCTCCGTTGGTTCCTCAGCACATGCTGAGGCCTACAGCCGCGAACAAAATGCGAAATGCGGTTCTGGAATTTCGGAACTTCGGAGGGCAGTTGTCTGAGTCGACATATGCACCGACCGACGAGGCATTCATCCGCGCCAACAACGCTGCGCTGTCGGAGCTGCTCGCAGAAAAGACGATCACGGAGCGAGAGCTCGTGGGCGTTGTCCGCGGTGCGAAACGTGCACAGGCGGCGTTGACCGCCGGATTCTCCACAGCCGAGCTGATAAAATTCCTTCGGGCCTATAAGTGGTACGATCCCGGATCGAAAGAAAGCTGGCGTGGGAACCCCCTGCACCTCCAGATCGAGTTCCTGGAAAAGAAGGGCGGCGACCATGAGATCGAGGACTGGATCTTACTTGCTCCTCGCATCGGCAAACCGCGGACGACTACGATCATCCACGAAGCATCTTTCGACGTCGTTCATCGCTCTCGGCACACTGAGCAGCCTTGGCGTTTCCACACATACAACGACCCGGCCCATCGCCAATATGCCGAGCACATCAGCAACCAGGCCGATGTGAAGGGAGCCAATGCGGAGCTGAATGCTTTACGCAAACCGCATCGTGGGGTCCTAATCTACTATCCGGTCACAGAGCAGAAGACGGGGCCGGCAAAGGAGCCGTTCACGGTTGCGTGCACCTTGCTCTTCCCTCCGAACAATATCAGGTCCCAATTGGGATTCACCGTCCGTCGGCCGGACAAGCCTGGTGACGCAGTCGTTTCGACAGGCGACTGACGAGCGGGGTATCTCCTGGGAGCGATGGGCTCCGGCCGCAATGACCCCTTCACTTTCGACATGCCCCGGCGGCGGCGCCTGGGCTCTGGTCGAGCGGAGGTCGGCAGCATCACGCGTTACAAGGACTCGCGCGCCGTCCAAAGCCTCAGTCGGTAATCCACAGCTAAGTGGAACATAGTGAGAAAATTGACTACCGATTGCGCGGCAATCGAGCTAACACCGCACCAACCGACGCGTCGCCGCCGATAAGTGGGGTCTCATGAGTCTGAAGCTGATCGACCTATTTGCAGGCGCCGGCGGAATGACACTCGGCTTTGTGGATTCCCGCTTCGCGGGCGGTTTTCGCAGCGTGTGGGGGGTGGATCTCGACCCTGCGGCAGTCCGCACCTTCAACGAGAATTTCGGCGAACATGCCGTTTGTGCCGACATCGAGACTTGGCTCGCCGAGGAGCGCGATATTCCTGCCGCCGATGTCGTCATCGGCGGACCGCCCTGCCAAGGTTTCAGCCTCCTCAATAAGGGTCGCAAAGGCGACCGGCGGCGCGAGCTGTGGCAGCCGTTCATGGACGTGGTCGAGCGCAGCGGCGCGAACGCGTTTGTGATCGAAAACGTCGCGCAGCTCTATAATTCGCCCGAGCATCAGGGCATCGAAGCACGCGCCGATGACATGGGCTTCGATCTCGTCGGCGACGTTCTGTTGGCTGCCGATTACGGCGCTCCCCAGACCCGACGACGCACGGTGCTTATCGGCTGGAAGCGTACATTGGGACGGGCACCTGCATTTCCGCCCCTGCCCACGCATGCCGCGCTGGGCGATCGGTCCAACCTTCCGCCTTGGCTGACCGTCAGGGATGCAATCGGCGATCTCCCGGCACCCCGCGGCACTGAGTTTCGCGATGAACCGGCGCCCCTCGACCTTCATTTCGGGAGGTCGCCGACTGAGCTCAGTAAGGCGCGTTATCGTGCCGTCCCGCTCGGGGGTAATCGCTTCGATCTTCAACGCAATGCGCCTGAGCTGACCCCCGCCTGCTGGATCAAGAAGACATCCGGGGGAACGGATCTGTTCGGTAGACTCTGGTGGAATCGGCCGTCGGTCACGATCCGGACCGAGTTCTTCAAGCCGGAAAAGGGGCGATATCTTCACCCTGAAGAGCACCGTCCGATTACACACCGCGAAGCCGCGCGGCTCATGGGCTTCCCCGACGATTTTAGGTTCCTGGGCTCGAAGGTCGAGGTCGCAAGGCAGATCGGAAATGCCGTGCCGCCGCCTTTGGCGGCATGCATCGCCGAGACAGTGAAGGATTTGCTGGTCGGTGACCGCGTTCGGAAGGCAGCTTAGATATCGGTGATTTCCAGCCGACCGCTGCGATGGACTTCGTCGTGGTGCAGGTTGCACAGCGTCACCAGGTTTACCGCCTCGTTCGACCCGCCGTGCGCATGCTGGATGAGGTGATGGACTTCCAGGAACCTCGGGTCGCGATGATTTTCCGACGGTGACCAGCCGCATCCGTTCCATCGGCACCGCCAGTCGTCGCGCTGCATCACTTCGCGCCGCACGATCTCGGGGATGTGCCGGTCATGGGCGGGCGCCTGTTCATCGCGGGCCAAGACGTAGACGCCCATCGGCAAATCCGGATCGCCCGTGAATTTGGTGACGATCGGCCATCCTTCTTCCGTCCGAAGCTCTCGCGTGCGCCGCGCCCATTCGCTGGTGTCGCCGGAGACGTAGCGCAGCTCTTCTGAGGTGATGCGCTGACCCACGTTCTCGCGGAAGAAGCGCAGCAGCTTCGCCTGCACGCCGGCGCGGCTACGTCGGATTTGATTGGCGGCCGCCCAGCGACGCGCAGCGTCGAGGTCCCGTCGGTCCTCCTGAAGGAGATATTGGTCCGGCCGCATTTCCGGAGGCAGTTCCTGAAGAGGCAACTCGTCGCTCATGGAGGAGCGCAAATCTCTCCCGGTCATCCCGGAGAGAATGGGCCAACCCTCCTGGACACGCAGCTCGCGAATGCGGCGGGCATATTCACTAATCCCCGCGACCGCCATCAACTCGTCGCCGTCCACGACGGACCCGGCGTTGACACGCAGATATTCCAGAATGCGCGCCTTGGCTGAGAGCGCTTCTCCTCCCGGGAGGAGGCGTGCGCCCAGCTTCCGCAGCAAAGTACTGGCCTTCACCAATTTGCGCGCTTGAGTACGCAGGTCGGCCTCGGGCGCTCCGGTTCCGGGCTCGATCAAGCGGGCGAGCTTCGACTTGATGTCGTCGGCACTCTCGTCGGGCCCGCTCATGCCGCGCCCCTCGTCACCTCGGCCACCCGCCGGAGGATCGCGCCGGGATCGCGCAGCTCGCATTGCCAAATCGTCACCGATTGATAACCCCGCTCGGCCAACGCCGTTATCGCGCGGGCGTCACGCTGCTTGTTCCAACCGATTTTCTCCGCCCAGAATTGAGCTCGGGTTTCCGGCAGCTTTGAACGCCGGCACCCTTCATGTCCGTGCCAGAAGCAGCCGTGGACGAAGATTGCCGTCTTGAAACGCGGCAGCACGATGTCCGGTTTGCCGGGGAGATCCTTGCGGTGCAGGCGAAAGCGATACCCGCGACGGTGGAGCAGCCGGCGGACCGCAAGTTCCGGCACGGTGTTCCGCCCGCGTATGCGGCGCATATTTTCGGATCGCGCTTCGGAAGAAATCGTGTCCACGGCTGCAGCATATCTTTCGCGATCGTCCGCGTCACGACCTGGGCCTCACGCAGATCCCGGATGCGACGCCGGGAGGCTCGAACCGCATATTACATAAGGTTCGCAGCACTGAACGGACATCGGGAAATTTCACATTACGGCGCGACCTTGCTCGGCCCGGGCACGAAATTGACCAGCTTCTGCAACTCTTGCCTGTGATCCCTGCTGTCCGCTACACAATCTTTCGACGGCTGCGGAGCACGACGTTAGGCGGATCCGCGACCTGGATCACGTAACCATAAAGCTGGGCACGATCGTTGAATTCCTTACCGACATATGGATGTCGCTCAAAGCGCGAGACCTCTTCCGCAGGCAAACACCTCGCAAGATTCTGGAACTCGTAGTTGGATACGAAGATCGCGCCGATATCAGCCTCGGCAGTCAGCCTCGAGGCCATGATGGCGCTCTCGCCATAAGCACTGACTATGTTATCCTCGCAAATCCAAACTGCCTTGCCCGAATGGAGACCGACCGACGCGCCTAGCCCGCCAACACCCATGTTCAGCAGCTCTTGGAATTGATGACAAATGCGATGCACGGCCCTGATCAACTCTTGGGCTGCAGCAAAAGCGCGAAGCGAGGCAGGCTTGATAGCCGCATCGAGCGGCAAACCGAAGTCACAGAAATGCGCAACGATACCGTCACCCGTTTCATTGTCAAAAAAGCCGCCTTGGGCGAAAACAGCCTCCTTCGCAACGCCGACTACCTCTTTAATAAACGCGGAAAACAGCCCAACATTTTCGTCGCGAAGCTGCTCAAGAGCAATCGTTGATTTACGCAGATCAAACACAAGAGACGTCGTATCGATTGGAGCATAGCGAACCCTCCCACGCTCGGCACCCCCTTTTAACGATCTTTGCCAAGGCCACAAAAACCAACCGTCCGGTTCACTTTCGTAGGGATTGAAGCATTTGGGCTCTAGCAGCACCTTCGCAACCAACGCCGGCTTATGGTGGACATGACTAAATAGAAACGCCATCGGAACACTATTCCAAACCGGTGATTTAAGCCTGAAGTAGTCTGTATTAAGGGCAATGTGTTCTAATATTGAGCGCGTAGAAAATGTGTCTGTCGCCCCACTAACCGAATATAACGCGACCGAAATCATATCCCCGTCCGGCAGCCAATAGAGGTGCTTTCCGTCGAGATAGTCCGAATCTCGACCAAATATCGCCGAGACTTGTGCGTCAAATCCATTCGAGACGTGTTGCAGGCTTGGCATCGATGTAGACCCGACTGACCCGAGCATCATTGCGAATCGTATCAAAGTGAAGAACTCGTCCCTAGCCTCCGCGTTCGCATAGCTCAGTCCCCCAAAGTGCGGGCTCCAGAAATAGACAAGGGCAGGGACATCTCCTCGGACGTAGAAACTCGCGATAAAGGCAACCTCGATCCCCGGAAAGGTCACGTCTCCTAGGGGATCCCGCTTGCTGCTCAGCCTGACGAGGCGAGCGGCGCCGTCTTTGCAGGGGGCCACCTCGTACCACTCCTCGAGTGAGCAGTTTTCCGTGCTGTTGCCGAGCCTAGAGAATAACCGATTCATGTCTGCGATCCACCACCTAGGCTCCTCACCACGAGCCCGCCCAACATTAGATTGAGCTCAGTTACACAGATCTTACTGATCAGATTAACGGAGGGGAATTTTGAAAGTACCTCGTCGAGATCGCTTCCCTGACAGGCCGTGTAAATCGTAATCTCCTCCAGACGGCCACCATTTTCGAGCGCCGACTGAATGCTCTCTTCGGCGGTCGATTCCAAGGCCTGCCGGTCCACGGAAACCCTAAGGACATCGATGATAAAGTGGGAGCCGTCGAGTATGTGCGCTTCTAGCTCTTCCGGAATTCTAGCAGCAGCCGAGAAAATATACCGGATGCTCGCAGTGAGTTCGTCCGGACCGACGATATCGTATACTATCCACTCGGCGTTATCGGCCCCACCCGTATGCGAAACAACAAGCGATACGACCGGATATTCACTTCCATCGGTTCGGTCCAAAAGATGCTGTTGAACGTATTGCCGCAGGCGTACCGGGAGGTACTTCATCTGGTGGAATTCGTCCTCGATATGGACGATGCAAACGTTGCGCTGCATTCACGAGTCCTCGTCATTAGAGTCTTGGAAGTGCGGCGTGGCCTTACTGAGGCCAGTGAGATATGGCATTTCGAAATGGAACGTATTGCTTGCCCCGCCAAATGTCATATTATTGTTTGTCGATTGAAGCTCCAAGGATGCTGTTTCAGAATGCGCACGTAAGATTCGGTGGGTGACCGGCAATCCCAGGCCGGTGCCAGGGCGCAGATTGAGATGGTCGCGCTGTTTCCCGCGGGCACCGATCTGAAGGAGGCGACGGAATTGTTTTTCTGGGATAGGGTCGCCACGGTTTGTAATCCGTACTTCGTACGTCTTTGATTTATATATGACATCGCAGCTAACGGTCCCATGATTGAGGGAGTACTTGATCGCGTTATCCAAAAGATTCATCAGCGCGATGCGCATGAGGACCTCGTCGCCCGTGGCGACTGCCCGCGCATCGCCGTGTAGCTTCGTTGTAACCTTGACGGATTTGCGCCGTGCCTCGATCGACAGGGCGCGCAGACAGTCCTGAAGGATCTGGGAAACGTTGATTGGCTTGCGGCTGATTGCTTTTCGATCAATTTCTTTCGTTAGGAACCGACCGTTTTCTAAGATCAAGTTAGCTTGCTGGAGCGACCAATTGGCCCAGTCTATCCCCTCGGGGAATTCCGGATCCTCTCTGAGGCGAGCCCAGTGCTCTCTGTGTCGGGTTCCCATGTTCCAATCAGCCTTGATGGTCGCCATCCAGTTTATTGCTGCGGCGAAATGGTGAAAAACTGCATGCCGGGTTTCGGTCAGCACGTTCGAGCGCGCCGCGCGGAAGTCCTCGTTTTTTATCCGAGTAAACAGTTCCGTGAAAATGTTTATAAGGGAATGCAAAGTTGCTTGGGCCACATATGGACCGTTAAACGAGACAACGTATACTCTAGAGTCAGCGAACTCGCGTGGCATGTGAGCTTCTACGTAGTAATGATTGTTGTTGGAGTCCATTCCCATCGCCAGAGTTTCGTAGTCCGGCAGGATATCCCCGTGATAAAATCTGTCTAGATACTTGGCCCTCAGTCTATTTAGATAGGCGCTGCTTATCCTATCTGATTTATCTGCGGACTCTACCTTAATCTCAATTTCATTCTCGAGCCTTCCAATAGAAAGGACGTAGACATTTTTTATCAGTGACGACAGGTCGCGGATTGAGCTAAAGATGTCGGAGGCCGATCCTTCAATACTCAACGCTTTACCGTGCAATATCGCGAAGACGTGTTCGTTACTCTCGTCGGCGAGCTTGAGCTGGGTGAAGTTTTGTAGGTTGTTATATATCGCGGCGGCTACCCTCTCATCCGTCTCGCTGAAGCGGCCTTGGAGATAGCCAGCACTTCGCTTCTGTTGGAATGAAATTCCGATCGCCTGTGACCTCACATCTCTCAATGAGCGGGCAAGGGTGTCAGCACGTCCAAATGGTAGATTGACGATCCGGTAGGACCGCTGGCTGAGCGTCACTTCGAGCGTGGCCCCGTCAGCGGGACGCCGCGTTAGAACGAGGTCCGGGTCTTCACCTTTGCTAGCAGTGCCTAGGGACTGGCCCTCTGGAGGTGCGGCTGGCATGGGATCCCCTCGGCCTTCGCGCAGCCAGTGCTGCGCCCATTCAGCATCCTTGTTGTTGTTGCGGTAAAGGAAGCCGGCGGCGCCGATCTCGTTCGCGAACGCTTTTGATGCCTTGAGAAGGGTGTCATCTAGACTGCCATTGGTAGCAGAGACGTCGTTCTGGGCGCGAAGAACCGTGCTGATAAAGCGTTCAAAGCGACCGATCGAGATCTCGGTCGCGATTCTGTCCAGTTCGGTCTCCGGAAGCCGGGAGACGTTTGCGCCTGCAGTTACAAGGACGCCGATCCTCTTCGCGCCGCCGGGCTCGCATTCGTAGTCGAAAGGCGCGCAGTCGGCATTAAGCACGTCATAGGAAAACTGTGCGCCTGGCAGCAGTGCCTCGAGGCCAAGCTCGCCAATCAATTCCGACGCGTGCCTCTTGAGAAGCGTATCGGTTACTTGCGTTCGTGCGCCGTTAGCGATGCACCGAACTTTGTCCTGTAGCTCGTTCAACACGGACCCATTGCGAGCATAGGCGTGCGCGCACAATAGGCACAGATCGTCATCCTTCGAATCGGCAAGGAGAAGCAGGCTCAGGTCGTAACCGAAGCGATCGGCGACATCTCGCAAGAGTGATTCACGTCGCTGCGTGACGCCTGCCATTCGCTTGCCTTCAACTTTGATAAGTCCTCGAAACAGTCGTAGCGTAGGCAGCGACCCCCGGCAAATCAGGCGCAACCCTACCTCGGTGCTCTTCGTCGTGGAACATGACGAGGAACTAGAAATCCGGTCCCCTCTTGCGCTACACGCGCTCGCGGGGGACTGCGTTGAATACCGAGCAGAAACAAAATGCACCTGCCACATCGCCACCGGGTATACCACCCGAGGCGGCAACCACAGGTGCGACGTTGGACGCCTCGGCAGGTTGCGACCCTCTCGCTGCGCCGATGCAATTGGACATGCCAGGCAAGATCGAGTTTGCTAAGGCTCACTCGGAGTATATAAATGGATATATTGTGCTCGCTGACACGAAGGCGGCCTGGGTATTCGCTATTCCGGCGGCGGCGATTGCCTATTTAGCGAGCCAGCAAGGCGTCTGGACGCTCGTCACTTCGCCGGGCAATTGGCTTGAGAAGCTGTTGATTGCCGCCGCCTTTGCGCTTCTTTTAGTTTGCGCGTCGGCTGCCTTCGCGGTCATCGTTCCACGTCTTGGTAAATCGACAGAAGGGGTGGTCTTTTTTGCTGCGGTTGCAAACATGGCTTCCGCTGACGAATTCCTGGCGGCCTTGGCTCCGCTCGATGAGAGCTCGTTACTCGATGCTCGGCTCCGGCATAATTTCGAAATTGCAAGCGTGTGCGCGCGGAAATACCGAATGCTCCGAAGAGCGATGTGGTGTGGATTAGCTGGGTTGGCTGCAATGCTCGTGTCGGTCGCGTTTCTAAGGATTGGACCATTCTGACAGGGTGCCCGAGCAGGCGCGAGCGCGTGCGTGTTTCTATCTTGGTGCCGTCACCGCGGGCGAATCGAACTAACCGGTGGGCGAGTCAATCCAGCCGCTGCCGCGGTATTCCCATCCGCCATTTTACATAAGGTTCATTCGCGGACCGGGCCTGCGCCCGGATGGGCTGTGGACCCGGTGCTGCAAGTCCCTTCTGCCGTGCTCGATGAAGGCGTCGTGGTTCTGGACCGATGCCTGCTCGTAATCCTCTATATCGCTCAACCGGTAAACGACCCGCCCGCCAATCTTGAGATACCTCGGTCCCGTCCCGACATAGCGCCAGCGCTCGAGTGTGCGCGGACTGATGCGCCATCTCCGCGCTAGATCCATCTGATGCAGATGCGAAACAGTCATGGTTGATTCTCCTCAACAAGGTGGCGTCAAGCCGCGCCATCCTGAACCGCTCTCGTTCCGGACGAAGTCAAGTCGAGTCGGGCGCACGCTCAAATTGACTCGAAGGTTGTTCGCGACGCGGTTGTCGGACAAGCGCGGCGCAGATAAAGACGGTTGCGACTCTTAGCCAGAATTCCTTGCCGCCGAAGACAGGTTTCCGGATCATCGTGATGGGGCTCATAACATAGTATTGTCGTCGTAACGACTCGAGGGGAAGGGGGAGTTATGTTTCGACCGATAGCGCGTTCGCTGGCAATTCTGACTTTATTGCTTGGGACGGCTGCTCAGACACAGCCTGGTCAGGACCTGCGGGTCGTGAGCCGATCCACCCTAGGTGACAGGGCCCCGCCGGGCGTTAGCTTGGCGGGCGGACGGTGGATGGCCGCCCATTTCATCGATGTGGGTCAAGGGCAGGCAATTTTGTTTGAGTTCAGCTGCGGGCTCGTGCTGGTCGACACCGGTGGCCAGGAAGAGGGGGCCCGCAACAACCCCCAGCGCCTGGTCGAATATCTAAACAGGGTTTTCGCGCGCCGGCCAGGGCTGCGTCGAACGATCGATCTTGTGCTGTTGACGCATCCACATCTTGATCACACGCTCGGCGTTTCGGCGCTTGTGAATCCTGCAAATCGCTTCCGGATTCGAAATGTGGTGACCAACGCCCAGAACAACGGGTCAGGTATCGCCGGGCAGCGCACGTTATGGGCCTATGCGACCGCTAACAACATTACGCCCGGGAAGGTCAGCGTGGACGACATCTCGGCTGCTGAGGGTCTCCGCAACGACAGCATCGACCCTGTCGCTTGTCCACAGGTGGATCCGGACATTCGGGTCTTATGGGGGTCGGTAACCGGTACCCAGGCTTGGCGCTCCAATGGCAACAATCACAGCGTCGTCGTGAGAGTTGCCTTCGGCGGCAGCAGCTTCCTCGTGACCGGGGATCTCACTAGTGATGCCCTCCCAAGCATGCTGACTCGATATGGCGCCAGGTCTCCTCTTCTGAATGTCGATGTCTACGCGCCCGGCCATCACGGCGCTCGCGATGGCACCACCCGCAATCTAGTCCGCGCAATGTCTCCGCAGCTGGCCGTCATCTCGGCCGGCAATCCCGGTAACCCGGCAGAGGTGGACGTGGAGGGGACAGCCTGGGATTATGGCCATCCGAACTGGGCATCCATTACGCTCCTGCTTGACAGGACCCGCGGCGGGGTGACGTTCACGCGGCCAGCG
>NZ_JBQTJC010000114.1:0-19606 GCF_052387495.1 Sphingosinicella sp.
CGCCCCCGAATCGCTGCTGCCCGAAGGCTTCGGTGATCCGCAGAACCTGCCGCCGCCCGAGAACAAGGCCGCGACCCGCGCCGCGCCCACGCCGGCGCCGAGCGTGACTCCGCTGCCGGAGGAGGACGGCGAGGAGGACGAGGAGCTCGATCCCCTCGCCGGGCCGCGGCCGACCAATTATTTCGCGATTCCGCCCGGCACAGTCCGCCCGGTCGACGTCGTGGGCGTGCTCGAGCCCGGCAATCACGGCCTCGGCGCCGACGCCTTCGGGCGGACCGGCGGCGCCTATCTCGCCGAGCTGATGCGGCGGCTGGACGCGCCCTTGCCGTCGCGCTGGACCTCGATCCTGCTCCGCCGCGCCTTGCTGTCGCGGCTCGCCGCGCCCTCTGGCGTGCACCCCGTCGATTGGGTGGCGGAGCGGGCCGATCTCCTCTTGCGCATGGGCGAGGCGGACGCGGCGCGCATGCTCGTCCAGTCGGTCGACCAGCCGAACTACACGCCGCGCATGGTCGAGGTCGCGGCGCGCACCGCGCTCGCCAATGCCGACATCGCCGGGCTCTGCCCGCTGGCCGGCGCGTCGCGCTCGCGCGAGGCGGCCTGGGTCCTGTCCGAGGCGATGTGCGCCGCGCTGGAAAGCGAGCCCGCGCGCGCCTCGGCCCTGATCGACCAGGCGCGCGGCGCCGGCGCAACCGGGATCGACCTCAGCCTCGCCGAGAAAGTGGTCGGCGCGGGCGGCGAGGCGCGCCGCTCGGCCGCTCTGGTCTGGGACAATGTCGGCGAGCTCAACGCTTGGCGCTTCGGCCTGGCGAGCGCGACCGGCGCGGAAATCCCCGCGCCGCTGATGGCGCGAGCGGGCCCGCAGATGCAGGCCTGGTTCGCGCGCGCGCCGATGCTCGCGCCCGAGCAGCGCGCGGACGCCGCGGCGGTCGCGGCCTCGCTCGGCGTGTTCTCGTCTCAATCCTTCGTCGAGCTCCATTCGCTGATCCTCGATCGCGCCGATCCCACCGAAATCACCGGCAGCGTCGGTGCCCGCCTGCGCGCCGCCTGGACCGGCGGATCGGTCAATGAGCGGCTCGAGGCGCTGCGCACGCTCTGGTCCGAGCCCGAAGCGCCGCGCCTGCGCTACGCCCGGCTCGTCCTCACCGCCGGCGCGGCGGCGCGGGTCGAGCCCGCCGCCGAGCATGCCGCCGACAGCGCCAATCTCGTCGCGGCGATGCTCTCCGCCGGGCTCGACCGGCGCGCCGCGCGCTGGGCGGGACTCGTCCAGGAAGCGGGCGAGCAGCAGGCCTGGGCGATGCTCGCCGTCGGCGCGCCAGCTTCGGCGGTTGATGTCGGCGTCTCGCGAGTCGAGGACTATGTCGGCGCGGCCGGTGGGCGGCGCGCGCAGCTGCTCGTCGCCGCCCTGATCGGGCTCGGCCGGGTGAGCGACAGTGACGCGCCGGGCCTCGCGCGCTCGGCCGGCTTCGAGCTGGGCGGCAGCGACCGTTGGAGCGACGCACTCGAGCGCGCCGTGCGCGAGCGCCAGCCGGGCCGGGTCGCCCTGCTCGCCGCGGTCGGCATGCAGACAGGCGACTGGTCCGGAGTGCCGCCCCACTATCTGTTGCGCATCGTCCGCGCGCTGCGCGAGGTCGGCATGGATTATGAGGCGCGGATGATCGCCGCCGAGGCGGTCGCGCGGCTGTGACGGCAGCTGAGGACAGGCGCCTGATCGCAGCCTTCCTCGAGATGATGGCGGCGGAGGCGGGCGCGGCGCGCAATACCCTGCTCGCTTATGGGCGCGACCTCGAAGGGGCTTCCGAGCTGCTCGGCGGACGGCTGGGTGGCGCCACGACCGCCGAGCTGCGCAAGCTTGGCGAGGCGTGGCTGCCGCTCAAGCGCGCGACGGTGGCGCGCAAGGCGGCGGCGCTGCGCCGTTTCTACGGCTTCCTGCTCGACGAGGGTCTGCGCGCGGACGATCCATCGGCCGCGCTGCCGCGCCCCGGCGCCGGGCGGCCCTTGCCCAAGATCCTCGATCATCGCGCGGTCGATGCGCTCTTCGCAGAGATCGAGCGGCGCAAGGGGGAGGGCGACCCGGCGGCGCTGCGCACGGCCGCCCTGGTCGAGCTGCTCTATGGCTCGGGCCTGCGCGCCACCGAGCTCGTTTCGCTGCCGCGCAATGCGGTGGCGCCGGACCGGCCCTTCCTGATCCTCAAGGGCAAGGGCGGGCGCGAGCGGCTGGTGCCGATCTCGGACCGCGCCCGCGCTGCCGTCGCCGAATGGGCGGCGCACGTGCCGCGCGATGTGCTCTTTCTCTTCCCATCCGGCAAATCGCATCTCAGCCGGGTGCGGCTCCACCAACTGATCAAGGCGCTCGCCGCCGACGCGGGCATCCCGCCCGAGCGGGTGAGCCCGCACGTCCTGCGCCACGCCTTCGCTACCCATTTGCTCGAAGGCGGCGCCGACCTGCGCGCGGTGCAGATGCTGCTCGGCCATGCAGACATCGCCACGACGCAGATCTACACGCACGTCGACTCGCGC
This sequence comes from Sphingosinicella sp., assembly GCF_052387495.1. GTDB lineage: Bacteria > Pseudomonadota > Alphaproteobacteria > Sphingomonadales > Sphingomonadaceae > Allosphingosinicella. Next base: position 2,518 of record NZ_JBQTJC010000114.1, read on the forward strand.
CGCCTCATCGAATTGGTCAACAGCCGCCACCCGCTCGCCGACCGCCGCCGCGTTGACGCGAAGCCGCCCGCGGCCTAACCGCTTGCGCCGCATGGCCACCTACCTGGATTTCGAAAAACCGATCGCCGAGCTCGAGGCGCGCATCGCCGAGCTCCGGGAGACCTCGTCCGCGGGCGAGGCCAATATCGAGGCGGAGATCGGCAAGCTCGAAGAGCGCGCCGAGCGCCAGCTCAAGGATACCTATGCCAGGCTCACGCCCTGGCAGAAATCGCAGGTGGCGCGCCATCCCGAGCGGCCGCATTTCAAGGACTATATCGCCGCTCTAGTTGAGGACTTCGTGCCGCTGGCCGGCGACCGCGCCTTTGGCGAGGACGAGGCAATCATCGGCGGCCTGGGACGGCTGCACGGCCGCAAGGTGATGCTGATCGGTCATGAGAAAGGCGACGATACGGCGAGCCGCCTCAGGCACAATTTCGGCATGGCGCGACCCGAAGGCTATCGCAAGGCGATCCGCCTGATGGCGCTGGCGGACCGCTTCGGCCTCCCCATCGTCACCCTGGTCGACACAGCCGGCGCCTTTCCCGGCGTCCAGGCGGAGGAGCGCGGCCAGGCCGAGGCGATCGCCCGCTCGACCGAGCAATGCCTCGCGCGCGGCGTGCCGTTGGTCGCGGCGATCGTCGGGGAGGGAGGCTCGGGCGGCGCGATCGCGAGAGCCGCCGCGAACCGGGTGCTGATGCTCGAGCATAGCGTCTATTCGGTGATCTCGCCCGAAGGCTGCGCCTCGATTCTCTGGCGCACCGCCGAGAAAGCAGCGGACGCGGCCGAGGCTATGCGGATCACCGCCGCCGATCTGCTCCAGCTCAGCGTGATCGAGCGGGTGGTTCCGGAGCCGGTCGGCGGCGCGCACCGCAAGCCGGCCGAGGCGATCGCGACGCTCGGCGCGGCGCTGGACGAGGAGCTGGCCGCGCTCGCCCCGCTCTCTCGCGACGAGCTGCGCGAGGGGCGGCGCGCCAAGTTCCTCGCCATCGCCTGAGCCAAGGTCTGGACCCCAAAAAGAAACCGGGCGGTGGGATCGCTCCCACCGCCCGGTCGTCGGCTTGCCGATCAGCTTGCGCCGATTAGCCGCTCATCGAGGTCGAGACGTTGGTGAAGGTCTCGTTGAGGCTGGTGCCGAGGCCCTGCATCGCGGTGATGGCGGCAACGGCAATCAGGGCGGCGATCAGGCCATATTCGATGGCGGTGGCGCCCTTTTTGTCGCGAATGATCTTGCGAATGAACTGCATTTCCGGTCTCCTTGTTTCCATTCCTGGAAAGTCCACTTTCCACGCCGCCCGCGCTAAATTTGGGTCAGCTATCTTGCTCTCTAGGAGCGCCCGGTTTCGAAAAGTTTAATGCGGGAGGTTAAGAAGAGCTGACCTTTTCGGAGACGTCGGTCCACATGTTGATCGTCGTGGACGAAAAGGTGCCGATCGCGCCGACCACGGCAAGGAATATGAGCGCCAGGATCAGCCCGTACTCGACCGCCGTCGCGCCCCGAATATCCCTGAAAATACGGAGAAATGCCCGCAACGTCCCATCCCTTCCCATCGGATCGTCATCTGGCGGTCCAGACTAACGCGGTACGGTTAAGTTAGTCCTAGCGGAGCAGGCCGAGTTGAAAAAAATTCCGACAATGACGGTGGTCGCGGCGGCGCTGGCCGACGAGAATCGGCGCGTGCTCCTGCAGCAGCGCGCCCCCGGCCGCACGATGGCGGGACTGTGGGAATTTCCCGGCGGCAAGGTCGAGCAGGGGGAAACGCCCGAGGCGGCACTCGTCCGGGAACTGGCGGAGGAGCTTGGCATAGAGGTCGAGCCCGGCGCGCTGGATCCGGCCTGCTTCGCCAGCGCTCCGCTCGGCGAGGCGCATATGGTGCTCTTGCTCTACATCTGCCGGACCTGGCGCGGCGCCCCCCGGCCGCTCGATGCCGCGGCGCTGCAATGGGCGACGACAAGGCAGATGCGCGCGCTCGCCATGCCCCCCGCTGACGAGCCCCTGATCGCTCTCCTCGAAGCGCTTCTCTAACGCTTTGGCTTGAGCGCGTCGGCGAGCGAGGCCGTGCCGCTGCCGCGCCGCGCGGGCGCGGGCTGGTCGGGCGACGGCGCCCAGCCGCTCACGAACAGGATCTCGAACCGCTCCACGGTCTTGCCGTCCGCGTCCGCGTCGGCCGAGAAGTCGGCGATCGCGGCGGCGAGGCCCATCCGGCCGAAGGGACGCCGGGCGCGCGCGGCGAGGATGTTGGTGGCACCCATCGCGCGCAGGTCCGCGACCAGCCGCATGAGCGAGCCATAGCGCACTTCGACGACCACCCGATCGACCACGGGCAAGGCGAAGCCGGCACGCATCATGAGATCGCCGGCGGCGCGGACGTCGATCTGGGGGTGGAGCCGCGGACCGGCGCCGATGCTTTCCGCCTCTTCGGCCGCGCGCAGCGCGCGGCGCAGCCGCGGCAGGCTGCCCGCGCCGGCGAAGGCGGCGAGGAACAGCCCGTCGGGCCTCAGCGCGCGGCGGATCAGCAGCAAGGCGCCGGGCAGATCGTCGATCGTGTCGAGCAGGCCAAGCGCGATGACGAGGTCGAAGTCCCTGGCGCCCGGCAGGTCTTCCACTTCGCCGGCGACCGGCTCGATCCCCCGTGTGGCGAGCGCCGCCGCGAGCTGCGGCTCGCCGAGCAGCAGCGCGCGCGAGAAGGGCCGGGCGACGAGGTCCAGCCGCTCGAGCAACTCGTCGGCGGCGCGGCGGTAGAGATAGTCGGCGTCGCCGCCGCTGCGCTCGGCCCGGCCGCGGCGAAGGCGGCGCAGGCTGGGGTCGAACAATGGCTCGGGCGCGCGCATGCCGGCGCTATAGCAAAGCGGAGCGCCCGGCGAACGGCCTGTCCGCTGGCGGACGCAATCTGTCCGGATTCGGACATTCGCCAGTCCACTTGTGCCCTCTGAGGCGGTGGCGAAGCCATGGCACGGCTCTTGCTCCCGATCCTCGCATGGGCATCCCCAGTCTTCGCTTGGCCTTCCCGGTCTTGGCCGATAAAAGCCGCGGGAGCGAACAAGTGTATTGCATCAGTAAAACAGTTGTGCGAGTAGAGCCGGGCGATGACTGACCAGAGTTTCGAAGCGATGCGGCGCGCGATGGTGGCGAGCCAGCTGCGCACCACGGGGGTGAACGATCCCCGGGTGATCGCGGCGATGGGCGCCGTGCCGCGCGAGCGATTCGTGCCCGACGAAAGGCGCGCCAGCGCCTATGCCGATCTCGTCGTGCCGCTGGGCGGCGGGCGAGCGCTCAATCCGCCGATGACGCTGGGCCGGCTGCTCACCGAGGCGCGCCTGAAAGGCGACGAGCGGGCGCTCGTCGTCGGCGCCGCGACCGGCTACGGCGCCGCAGTACTGGCCCGGCTGGCCGTGTCGGTGGTCGCGCTCGAAGAGGATGCGCGGCTCGCCGCCGCGGCGGGCGAGGCGCTCGCCGGAACCGGCGTCGAACTCGTGAAGGGGCCGCTCGCCAAGGGCCATGCCGCCGGCGCGCCTTATGATTTCGTCCTGATCGACGGCGCTGTGGAACATGTGCCCGAGAGGATCATCCAGCAAGTCGTCGACGGGGGGAAGATCGCGCTGGCGTTGCTCGACCAGGGCGTGAGCCGGCTTTGCGTCGGCCGTGTTATTTCGGGCGCATTCGGCGCGACAGCTTATTCGGATGCCGCCGCGGCGGTGCTGCCCGGCTTCGAGAAGCCCAGGGCGTTCAATTTCTGATGGACGGAGTGAAGCTTGTGATGCGGGGACGTTTGCTTGCCGCCGTGGGAGCGGCCGCTTTGGTCGGGTGCGGCGCGGCCTATGCGCAGACGCCGCCGGACGGCACGGTCGATACCTTGCGCGAGGCGCTGGTCAAAACCTACGACACCAATCCCACGATCATGGCGCAGCGTCAGTCGCTGCGCAGTCGTGACGAGGATGTCGCGCTCGCGCGCGCGGCCGGGCGGCCGACGGTTTCGGCGACCGCGGGCGTCAATCAGGACACGTTGACCCGGAATATCGTCGGCAGCAACGGCCGCGACCTCAATGTCGGCGCCGACGTCCGTATGCCGCTCTTTGCCGGTGGCCGGATTCGCAACGCGGTGCGGGCCGCAGACACGCGGGTCGAGGCCGGGCGAGCGGACCTGCGGGCGACGGAGGGCGACATCTTCACCGAGGCGGTCGCCGCCTATATGGACGTGATCCGCGACCGCTCGATCATCCAGCTCAACGAAAACCAGGTGCGCGTGCTGGGCACGAACCTGCAGGCGACGCGCGATCGGTTCGAGGTGGGCGACCTGACCCGTACCGACGTCGCGCAGTCCGATGCGCGCCTCGCGCTCGCGCGGAGCAACCTCGCGCTCGTCCGGGGCCGGCTCGAATCGAGCGAGGAGAATTTCAGGCGGGTGATCGGCGAGATGCCCGTCGAGCTGCAGCCGCCGCCTCCCTTGCCGGCGATGCCGACGACTCCCGACCTTGCGACCGACGTCGCGCTGGCGAACAATGCGGATCTGGCCTCGATCGCGGCGCAGGCGCGTGCCTCCGGCTTCGACGTCGCCGCGGCGCGGGGCGAACGGCTGCCGACGATTTCGGCGGTCAGCAGCACACGTTATTTCAACTCGCTCGGCACCGGCGATGAGTCGGCGGGGCTTCCCGAAGGAACCTTGCCCAATTCGACGACGACATCCGGTATCGGTCTGTCGCTGAGCCTCCCGCTCTATCAGGGCGGCGCCGCCGGCGCCCGCGTCCGTCGCGCTCAGGCATTCCGTGCCCAGCTGCTCGAACAGTCGATCGCGGTCGAGCGCGGCGTCGTCTCGACCACCCGCGCCGCCTTTGCCAGCTACCAGGCGGCGCTGGAGGCGATCGAATCGAACGAGATCGCCGTCGCCGCCAACCAGCTCGCGCTCGAGGGCACCCGGGCCGAGCAGACCGTCGGCACGCGCAACGTGCTGGACGTGCTGAACGCCGAGCAGGAATTGCTGAACAGCCAGGTCCTGCTCGTCACCGCGCGCCGCGACGCCTATGTCGCCGGCTTCCAGCTGTTGAACGCGATGGGCATGGCCGAGGCGGAAGACCTCAACCTCGACGGCGGCCCGCTCTACGATCCGACGATCAACTACAACCGCTATGCGGGCAGCTGGTCCGACTGGGACGACGGCCCGCGCATCCAGCCAGTCGCGACGCGCACGGTGCCGGAAGACGCGAACAGCCCAGTGACGCCCGTGATAAACAGGGCCGTGACAGCGCCGCGCCAATAAGCAATAAGTCTCGCGTTATGGGGGAGATACAGCAGGACCCGTCGATGGAGGAGATCCTTGCCTCCATCAAGCGCGTGATCGCGGAGGACGGCCGCGCGAGCGCGCCGCGCCCGCGCCGCCCGGCCCCTTCGGAAGCGGCGCTCCAGGAGCCGGAAGAGGATGTGCTCGAGCTCCAGGATCCGGTCACCGAGGAATCGGGGCTGATGTCGAGCGACGCCGCCGCCGCCAGCCGCGAGCGGCTCGCCGCTTTGTCCTCGCTGCGCCGCCAGGCCGAGGCGCCGGCGGACAATGGCGCGCTCGAAGCGGTGGTGCGCGAGATGCTCAAGCCGATGCTCAAGGACTGGCTCGACGAGCATCTCCCCGAAATCGTCGAATCGCTCGTCACCCGCGAAATCGCCCGGATCACCGGCCGCAGCCTCTAGCTTGCGCCGTTCCGGCGGCGGGTTTAGGCCTCGCACCCATGAAAAAGCTGCTCGCCGCGAGCCTTGCCGCGCTCGCTCTCGCCTCGGCCCCCGCCGCTTTCGCCCGCCCGATGACCGCCACCGACCTCGCCACCTTGCGGCGGATCGGCGCCCCGGTCGCCTCGCCGGACGGCAATTGGGTCGTCTACCAGCTCCGCGAGACCGACCTCGCCGCCAATCGCGGGCGGATCGATTTGTGGCTGCTCGACCTGAGACGCCCGAATGCCGAGCCGGTCCGGATCGCCTCCACCCCAGAGCATAACGAACACGATCCGCGCTTCTCCGCCGACGGCCGCACGCTCTATTTCCTGAGCGGCGCCTCGGGCAGCGAGCAGCTCTGGCGGGTCGCGCTCCCGGACGGGACGGCCGAGCGCGTGACCGACTTCGCCACCGACATCGCCGGCTACCAGCTCGCGCCCTCGGGGAACCGCATCGCGATCTGGGCCGACCGCAACATCGCCTGCGCCGACATCAACTGCGCCAACGTGCCAGCCGCCGAAGCGGGACGGGGCAGCGGGCGCGTTTATGACGAAACCTTCGTCCGTCATTGGGACGCCTGGACGGAGCCCAATGTCCGCTCACGCATCTTCTCATTCCCGCTCGTCGACGGCCGGCCACAGGGCGGCGGCACGCCGGTCGCGACGGGACTCGTCGGCGATTCGCCGTCCAAGCCGTTCGGCGGCGGCGAGGAGATCGCCTGGAGCCGCGACGGCGGCACGCTCTATTTCGCCCTGCGCGAAGGCGGCCGCACCGAACCCAATTCGACCGATCTCGACATCTACGCAGCGCCGGGCGACGGCGCCGGCGCGCCGGTCAACCTGACCGACGCCAACCGCGCGACCGACACGATGCCCGCCGTCTCGCCCGACGGGCGCTGGCTCGCTTATGCGGCGATGGCGCGGCCGGGCTACGAGGCCGACCGGCAGGTCATCCAGCTGCGCGATCTTTCGACCGGCCAGACCCGGCCGCTGACCACCGAGTGGGATCGGTCGGTCGGCTCGATCGCCTGGGCGCCGGACGGGCGCAGCCTCTACGTCACCGCCGGCGAACGGCTCGACACGCCGCTGTTCCGCATCGACGCGCGGAGCGGCGCCGTGACCCGGCTCACCGAGGGCGGCACGGTCGGCAACGTCAATCCGCTCGCCGACGGCTCTGTGATCTACACCTTGAACAGCCTCCAGGCGCCCGACGATCTTTACCGCATCGACCGCCGCGGGCGGGTGACGCGCCTGACTCAGGTCAATGCCGACCGGCTCGCGGGAATCGATCCGGTCAGCGTCGAGCGGTTCAGCTTCGCCGGCGCCAACGGCGACACGGTCTGGGGGCAGATCGTCAAGCCGGCGGGGGCGGAAGGCCGGCTGCCGGTCGCCTATCTGATTCACGGCGGGCCGCAGGGCTCGTTCGGCAATGGCTGGTCCTATCGCTGGAATCCCTGGCTGTTCGCCGCGCCCGGCTATGCCGCGGTGACCGTCGATTTCCACGGCTCCACCGGCTACGGCCAGGCCTTCACCGACGCGATCAACCGCGACTGGGGCGGCGCCCCGCTCGAGGATTTGCGCCTCGGCCTTGCCGCCGCGGGTCGCGAGGACGCGCAGCTCGACACCGCCAATGCCTGCGCGCTCGGCGGCTCCTATGGCGGCTTCATGGCGAATTGGATCGCCGGCCACTGGCCGGACGGCTTCCGATGCCTGGTCAGTCATGCCGGCGTCTTCGACCAGCGGGCGATGGCCTATGAGACCGAGGAATTGTGGTTCACCGAATGGGAGTTCGGCGGGCCCTATTACGAGCCGGCGGCGGCCGAGATCTACGAGCGCTGGAACCCGGTCAATTTCGTCCAGAACTTCCGCACGCCGATGCTGGTGATCCACGGCGAGCGCGACTTCCGCATCCCCTACAGCCAGTCGCTCGGCCTGTTCCACGCGCTGCAGCGGCGGGGCGTCCCCTCGCGGCTGGTCATCTATCCGGACGAGAATCACTGGATCCTCAAGCCCCAGAACTCGATCCAATGGTATCGCGAGGTCCACGGCTGGCTCGACCGCTGGTTGAGAAGGGGTGGCGGAGAGACGCAAGCCCGCTAAAGGCGGGCGCATGTCCGAGCTGCCCAAGACCTTCGACCCCGCTGCGATCGAGGCGCGTTGGTATGCGCATTGGGAGGAGAACGGCCTGTTCCGCCCCGAGCGGCACGCGGCCGAGCCCTTCACCATCGTCATCCCGCCGCCGAACGTCACCGGCTCGCTTCATATCGGCCATGCGCTCGACAATACGCTGCAGGACATCCTGATCCGCCACGCGCGGATGCAGGGCAAGGACGCGCTCTGGGTGGTCGGCATGGATCATGCCGGCATCGCCACCCAGATGGTCGTCGAGCGCCAGCTGAACGAGCGCCAGCAGAAGCGCATCGACTTCAGCCGCGAGGAGTTCGTCGCCAAGGTCTGGGAATGGAAGGCGGAGAGCGGTGGCGCGATCACCCGCCAGCTCCGCCGGCTCGGCGCGAGCTGCGACTGGGAAAACGAGCGCTTCACGATGGACGAGGGCTTCAGCCGCGCGGTGCTGAAGGTGTTCGTCGATCTCTATCGGCAAGGGCTGCTCTATCGCGACAAAAGGCTGGTGAACTGGGATCCGGGGCTCAAGACCGCGATCTCCGACCTCGAGGTCGAGACCACCGACGTCAACTCGCACTTCTGGCATTTTCGCTATCCGCTCGCGGATAGCAGCAGCTCCATTGCGGTCGCGACGACGCGGCCCGAGACGATGCTCGCCGACATGGCGGTGGCCGTCCATCCGGATGACGCCCGCTACAAAGATGTGATCGGTAAGCAATTGAAGCACCCGATCACCGGCCGGCTGATCCCGGTGATCGCCGACGCGCATGCCGATCCCGAGCTCGGCTCGGGCGCGGTCAAGATCACGCCGGGGCACGATTTCAACGATTTCGAAGTCGGCAAGCGCGCCGGCTTCAAGCCCGCCGAGATGCTCAACATGCTCGATGCCGAGGCGCGCGTCGTGCAGACCAGCGATGGACTGATCCCGCACGAATTGCTCGGCCTCGACCGCTTCGAGGCGCGCAAGCGCGTCGTGGCGATGATCGAGGCGGAAGGCTGCCTTGAGCGGATCGAGGACCGTGTCGTCGCGACGCCCTTCGGCGACCGTTCGGGCGTGGTGATCGAGCCTTGGCTCACCGACCAATGGTATGTCGACGCCGCGACCTTGGCGCAGAAGCCGATCGATGCGGTACGCTCCGGCGACATCCGCGTCGTCCCCGAAACCTGGAAGAAGACCTGGTTCAACTGGCTCGAGAATATCCAGCCCTGGTGCGTCTCGCGCCAGCTCTGGTGGGGGCACCGGATCCCGGCCTGGTATGGGCCGAAACCCCCAGGCGACGAACTTCACGAGCACGATGCCGAGCGAATTCCGCATGTTGCAGAGGACGAGGATAGCGCTCGAAAGCTGGCGGCTCACTATTATGGAGTGCCGGAAGCTGACATTGAGATTTTCGATAACGAGCGGGACTGGATGCGCGCCGTATCGCTCGAGTCCTTCCTCAAAACTCCTTTGATCCGCGACTCCGACGTCCTCGACACTTGGTTCTCATCCGCGCTCTGGCCGTTCGCCACCTTGGGCTGGCCCGAGCAGACCGAGGAATTGCGCCGCCACTATCCCAACGACGTCCTGATCTCGGGCTTCGACATCATCTTCTTCTGGGACGCGCGCATGGCGATGCAGGGCTTCCAGTTCATGGGTGAGAAGCCCTGGAAGACGCTCTACCTCCACGGGCTGGTCCGCGACGCCAAGGGCCAGAAGATGTCCAAGTCCAAGGGCAATACGGTCGATCCGCTCGGCCTGATCGACCGCTACGGCGCCGATGCGCTGCGTTTCACGCTGGCGGCGATGGAGAGCCAGGGGCGCGACATCAAATTGGATGAGAAGCGCGTCGAGGGCTATCGCAACTTCGCCACCAAGCTCTGGAACGCGGCGCGCTTCTGCCAAGCCAATGGGATCGGGGCATCGAAGACGATCGAGCCGCCGGAGGCGACGTTGCCGGTCAACAAATGGATCATCGGCGAAACCGTGAAGACCGTCCAGGCGCTCGATCTCGCGCTCGCGGACTTCCGCTTCGACGAGAGCGCCAACACCATCTACCATTTCACCTGGGCGACCTTCTGCGACTGGTATCTTGAGCTGATCAAGGGCGCGATCGATGAGGAGACCAAGGCCGTCGCCGCCTGGGTGCTCGACCAGATTCTAGTCATGCTCCACCCGTTCATGCCCTTCGTCACCGAAGAATTGTGGAACGCGATGGGCGAGCGCCCTTACGAGTTGATCCTCGCCAAATGGCCGATGCCGGACGCCCGCGCGCTTGATCCGCAGGCGACTCGCGAGATTGAGACTGTCATCGATTTTGTCCGTGGCATTCGCGCCCAGCGGCTAGAAACGGGCTTTAACCCTGCTGACAAGATTCCGGTTAGCGTTACTGTCGCTACGCCAGACAAGGTGGACATGCTCAATCGGCACTTGGACACCATTGAAAGACTCGCTCGCGTGAGGCCTGCTCATATCGAGCTTCAGCCCTATGAAGGCGGGAGCAGCTGGTCCGTTGAATTAAAGGACAAGTTTGAGCTAGCCGCCCCACTTGGAAACACGGGTTTTGTCACGGCCCAGTTCCTTCTAGGCGATGTAACAATGGTAGCTTTTACCCAAGGCTTCATCGACATCGACGCCGAGCGCGCCCGCCTCGCCAAGGCGGCGGAGGCGGCGGAGAAGGAGCGCGACGCGCTCGCCGCCCGCCTCGCCAACCCGAGCTTCGTGGAGCGCGCCAAGCCCGAGGCGGTCGAGAAGGCGCGCGCGGACCATGCGGAGAAGGCCTCGGACGCCGAGAAATACCGCGCCGCGCTCGCCCGGCTCGGCTGAGCTACATCACCGTGTCGGCGAGGTTCGAGCGGTAACGCGTGCCGGTCTGGCGGTCGTTGAGCTCGATATAGATGTAGCTCGGCGGCAGCTGGCCTTCGGGCAAGGCGAACCAGATCTGGCTGAGATCGTTCGGGTTGCCGAGCGCGCAGAAGCCGTAGAGCCGCCGGTTGGTCGGATGCTCGAAAATGTCCACCCAGGTGCGCGAGGCGTTGGCGTTGTTGCCGCAGGGCGGCAGGCTCGGCGCGGGGGCGAACATGGCGGCGGGATAGGCCTCCCGGTTGAGCACGTCGTAGCGGTAGCGGACGAAGGCGCCGCCGCCGGTCGTATAGGGCTCGGTATGGAGCAAATAGAGGATCGGATTCGGCAAGGGCGCCGTGGGCGTTTGCGCGGTGGACGCGCCGGCGACGGACAAGATAACCGCAAGTAGCGGGAGTGTTTTTAAGAAACGCATCTCTTGCCCTTTCCTATTCGAGGAGCGGTGCGACGACGCTTTACAAATGTTACATGCCATTCTTTTGACCCGGGTTCAATGAACTTGCTGCCCCGCGCCATCGGGGTCAAGATCAGGCGTCGGCCGGCACGACCACCTCGATCGCACACTCCGCCACCTCGGCGATGGCCGGCGTGTGGCCGAGCACCTCGCCGTCGATCGAGATGGGCAGGCGCGGCTCGGTCTCGATGCGAATGCGGCGGGCGTGGAAATCTCGCACCGCCTCGCGGCGCAAGCCGTGGCGGAAGAGGATGGCGAGCCAGTTCATCAGCAACCGCTTCTTGAAGCGGCCGGTCACCGCCTGGACGACGATCTCGCCGCTGTCGACCTCGGCATCGTCGACCACCTCGACGCCGCCGTGGAACCCGCCATTGGCGATGCGAACCTCGAGCGCGGGGAAGCGGTGAGTCTCGCCGTCCACCTCCAGAATCAGCTCGAAACCCTTGAAGCGGAGCATCGACCAGGCCGCCCAGGCGAGATAGCCGAAGCGGCCCAGGACCTTCTTGAGACGCGGCGGCACGGTCGCGCCAATCAGCGGCGAGACGCCGATCGCGGCGCTGTTAGCGAAATAGTCGCCGTCGATCACGCCGAGATCGACCCGGCGCCGCTTGCCGGTCGCGATGGTCCGGATCGCGCCGTCGAGATCGAGCGGGATGCCGAGCGTGCGCGCGAAACTGTTCGCGGTGCCGAGCGGGAGCAGGGCGAAGACGCAATCCCGATCGACCAGCTCGTCGACCGCGCAGGAAAGCGAGCCGTCGCCGCCGCCGACGATCACCATCGGCGCGCCGCCCGCCACGGCCGCCTTCACGGTGGGTATGAGCTGCTTCGGATCGCGGATCGCGTGCGCCGCGATCAGCCTGATCCCGGCCTCGCGCAGCCTGAACGCGGCGCGGCGGAACAATGCGCGCCCCTTGCGGGAATGCGCGTTGATCACCAGCACGGCTTCTTTCGGGACAGGTTTGGGCCCGACCATTCGCTGACAAACCCCCCAGAGCCAGCCCGTGTCCAATCTTCTTTGCGGATCGCGGAGGCCGCGCTAAGTCCGCACCCGAAATGTCCCCGGCCTCCTTTCCCGCCCTTCGCCTGCGCCGCACCCGCTCCGCCGCCTGGAGCCGGGCGCTGGTCGCCGAGCATGCGCTGACCCCGGCGGACCTGATCTGGCCGTTGTTCATCGCCGAAGGGGAGGGGGCGGAGGAACCGATCTCGACCCTGCCTGGCGTCTCGCGCTGGTCGGTCGACCGGCTCGGGGAGCGGGCGCGCGAAGCGCGGGCGCTGGGCATCCCCTGCGTCGCGCTCTTCCCGAACACGCCGCCCGCCTTGCGCAGCGACGACGCCAGGGAAGCGCTCAATCCCGACAATCTGATCTGCCGCGCGGTCCGGGCGGTGAAGGACGCCGCGCCCGATCTCGGCGTGCTCACCGACGTCGCGCTCGATCCCTATACCGCGCACGGCCATGACGGGCTGACCGACGAGACCGGCGACGTCCGCAATGACGTGACCGTCGAAATCCTCGCGCGGCAGGCCCTGGTCCAGGCCGAAGCGGGCGCCGACATCGTCGCGCCTTCGGACATGATGGACGGCCGCGTGGGCGCGATCCGTTCAGCCCTTGAGCAGGAAGGCCATGTCAACGTCCAGATCATGGCCTATGCCGCCAAATATGCCTCGGCCTTCTATGGGCCGTTCCGCGACGCGGTCGGCAGCCGGGGCCTGCTGAAAGGCGATAAGAAAAGCTACCAGATGGACCCGGCCAACGCCGCCGAGGCGCTGCGCGAGGTCGCGCTCGATCTCGCCGAGGGCGCGGACACGGTGATGGTGAAGCCCGGGCTCCCCTATCTCGACATCGTCCGGCGGGTGAAGGAGCGCTTCGACGTGCCCGTCTTCACCTATCAGGTGTCGGGCGAATATGCGATGATCGAGGCCGCGGCGGCGGCCGGGGCGGGGGACCGCGACGCGCTCCTCCTCGAAACTCTGATGGCGTTCAAGCGGGCTGGCTGCTCGGGCGTCCTCACTTATCATGCGCCCGTCGCGGCGCGGCTGCTCGGCGGCTAAGGCAAAAAGGAAGCGGGATTTGGCGAGCGAAGCACGTTGGGGCGGGCGGCTGGACGAGCGCTATGCGCGCCCCTTGTTCATATTGACGATCATCACCGGATCGTTCCTCCTCTTCCTCACCCAGCCGATGATCGCGCGGATGGCGCTGCCCCGCGTCGGCGGCGCGCCGGCGATCTGGAACAGCGCGATGCTGGTCTATCAGCTGCTGCTGCTCGGCGGCTATGCCTATGCCCATTGGGTCTCGCGCATCCGGCCCCGGCGCCAGGTCGGGATCCATGTCGTGCTGCTCGGCCTCGCCGCGCTCTGGCTGCCGATCGGGCTGATCAGCGGCGAGCCGCCGGTGGGCGGGGAGCCGGCCTTCTGGGTGCCCTGGTTTCTCTTTGCCTCGATCGGGCCGATCTTCTTCATCGTCTCCGCCCAGGCGCCGCTGATGCAGCGCTGGTACGCGCTGGAATCGAGCCGCGGCGATCCCTATCCGCTCTACGCCGCCTCCAATCTCGGCAGCTTCGCCGGCCTGATCTCCTATCCCCTGCTGGTCGAGCCGCTGATGACTCTGCAGCAGCAGAGCTGGCTGTGGACGAGCCTCTACGCCTTCCTCGTCCTGCTCGTCGTCGGCTGCGCGCTGACCGTGCCGGGCAAGGCGGTCGAGGCCGTCCCGGAGGAGACCTCGCCCGCGCCGACCACGCGCCAGTATCTGCACTGGATCGCGCTCGCCGCCGTGCCGTCCGGGCTGATGCTCTCGACGACCACTCACCTCACCACCGACGTCGTTGCCATGCCGCTGCTCTGGGCGCTGCCGCTCGGCCTCTATCTGCTCAGCTTCGTCGTCGCCTTCGCCGAGCGGCGTGGGCCGACCGACCTCGTCACCATCGTCGCGCCGCTGATCATCCTGATCGCCGGCGGCCTCGCCTTCAGCGAAGGGACGCGCAATCCCTTCGTCTCGGCCTCGCTGGGGCTGGTCCTGCTCTTCGCCGTCGCGGTCGCGCTGCACGGCGAGATGTTCCGCCTCCGCCCGGCGGTCGGCCACCTCACCAAATTCTACCTCGCCATGTCGTTCGGCGGCATGCTCGGCGGGCTGTTTTGCGCGATCGTCGCGCCTTTGCTGTTCGACTGGGCCTATGAGCATCCGCTGCTGATCGTCGCCGCTGCTTTGCTCGTGCCGCAATATCAGCTGGTGCCCTGGCCGAAGCGCTACGCCATAATCGTCCGGATCGCCCTCCCGGTCGCGGCGCTGGCGCTCTCCTACTTGAGCGAGCGCGGCTATTTCGGCTTCAACGCGACGGCGACGATGATGGGCAGCATCGGCGTATCGCTGATCGCTTTGGCCTGCCTCGGCCGCCGGGTGCCGTTCGCGATCGCGCTCGGCGCATTGATGCTGAGCTATGGCGGCTGGTCAACGCTGAGCCGCTCGGCCGGGGATTCGCGCACCCGCTCCTATTTCGGCATTTACGAGGTCTATGACCGCGCCGACGGCTCGGCCCGCGTGCTCACCCACGGCACGACTTTGCATGGCATCCAGAACCTCGCGCCAGAGCTGGAGACGGTGCCGACCTCCTATTACGCCCGCCGTTCGGGCGTCGGCATCGCGCTCACCAACGCCAATGCGATCTTCGGCCGGCCGGCGAGCATCGGTATCATCGGCCTCGGCTCCGGCACGCTCTCCTGCTACCGCCAGCCCGGCCAGCGCTGGTCGATCTTCGAGATCGATCCGGAGATGGTCGAGGTGGCGCGGCGGCGCTTCACCTTCCTCAGCCGCTGCGCGCCGGACGCCCGGATCGTGCTCGGCGACGCCCGGCTCAGCATGCGCCGTCAGGCGGCCAATTCGATCGACGTGCTCGCGGTCGACGCCTTCTCCTCGGACGCGGTGCCGATGCACCTGCTCACCCGCGAAGCGCTGCGCGAATATGGCCGGGTGGTGCAGCCCGACGGGATGATCCTCTTCCACATCTCCAACCGCTATCTCGATCTGAAGCCGGTGATCGCCGACATCGCCGCGCGCGAGGGCTGGACGCCGGCGATGATGCAATATCTGCCGTCCGAGGAGGACGACGCGCTCAACGCCACCATCTCGGTGTGGATCGCCCTGTCGCGCAACCCACTGACGATCGACCGGCTGGTGACGATGAGCGGCGAGGACGCGGCCAATTGGGAGATGCTCGATCCGACGCCCGGCTTCTCGGGCTGGACCGACGACCATGCCTCGATCCTGCCGATCATCAACTATCCGGACTGGCTGCCTTGGGCGGGCGACTGAGCCGACGATGATCGAGACGGAGCACCTCACCTTACGCGACTGGCGCGCGGAGGACGTGGCGCCGTTCATCCATCACACCAACACCGAGCCCGTGATGCGCTGGCTCGGCGGAGTGAAGAGCGAGGACGAGATGCGCGATGTCGTCGAGGGGCGCCTGATGCGCTGGCAACGCGAGCGCGGCTTCACCTTCTGGGTGGTCGAGCGCAAGGCCGACGGCGAATTGCTCGGCTTTTGCGGCCTCAAGCTCGCCGATCAGCCGGGCAGTCCGATCGAGGGGGAATATGAGATCGGCTGGCGATTGCGCGAGGATGCCTGGGGGCAGGGCTATGGCAAGGAGGCCGCCGCTGCCTCGCTGACCCATGCCTTCGAGAAGCTCGGCGCACCTCATGTCGTTGCGATCACCTTTCCGCAGAATGAGGCGAGCTGGCGGCTGATGGAGCGGCTGGGCATGACGCGGCGCCCCGATCTCGCTTATGACGATCCGCGCTTTCCGGAGCTCAACCCGACCATCGTCTACAGCATCGCGCGCGAGGAGTGGCGGCCGTGAACCTGATCGCATTCGAGGGCCGGCGCCCGCGCATCGACCCGGCGGCCTTCGTCGCCCCTGGCGCGCAATTGATCGGCGACGTCGCGCTGGGGCCGGAAGCAAGCGTCTGGTACAATTGCGTGCTGCGCGGCGACATGAACCGGATCCGGATCGGCGCCCGCTCGAACCTGCAGGACGGCAGCGTCATCCACGTCGATCCGCCGCGCCCGGGCGGACCGGAGGAGGGCTATCCATGCCTGATCGGCGAGGAGGTGCTGATCGGCCATATGGCGATGGTCCACGGCTGCACCCTGCGCGACCGGGCCTTCGTCGGGCTCGGCGCGATCGTCATGGACGGCTGCGAGATCGAAAGCGACGCGATGCTCGCGGCGGGGGCGATGCTGACGCAAGGCAAGCGGATTCCCTCGGGCCAGCTCTGGGCGGGGCGGCCAGCCAAATATCTGCGCGACCTGACCGAGGAGGATCTCGCGGGGATGCGCGCCGGCGTCGCCCATTATGTCGCATTGGCGAAGCGTCACGCCGCCGCGCTCAGCGGCTGAGCCGCGCCCTCAGCCGGTTCATCCGCTCGTCCTGGCGGTCGGCGATTTCCTGGACGACCTCGATCATGCCGTGGATCGCGGCATAATCCTCCGCATTGGTGGGCACGTCCGCACGACCGGTTGCGAGCCGGTCGAGCTGGGCGAGCGCCTCCGTCAGCGCGCCGCGTGCCGCCTCGAGCCGCGACAGGGCCTGCTGCGCCTCGATCCAGGATTCGGTTTCCGGAGCGCCCGCCCGCGCGGTGGCCCGATCCGCGGCGGGAAAGGCGGCATCGAACGCGCGTTCGCCGTCCGCTGCCTGCCGGCGCAGCTCGAGGACGCGCAGACGTAGCCCCGAATCGCTCGACACCGCGACCGGCGCGCGCCGCGGCTCGACGATGCTCAGCTCGCGCTCCTGCGGCCGCGGCGCGAGCGAGGGGAAATCGCCGTCGACGGCGCAACCTGCCAGCATCGCGGCGGCGATCGGGGAGGCAAGGGAGAGGCGCGGACGAGGGGCCATGTCCGTCCTCCCTATGCGCCGTCTCGCGCGCGGGCAACAGCGCCCGCCACGGGG
>NZ_JBQTJC010000115.1:0-9871 GCF_052387495.1 Sphingosinicella sp.
GCAGATTCCCACGCGTTACGCACCCGTGCGCCACTAGACCCGAAGGTCTCGTTCGACTTGCATGTGTTAGGCATGCCGCCAGCGTTCGTTCTGAGCCAGAATCAAACTCTCAAGTTGATGTCCGACAACCACCCCGGTGGAATGACCGAGGAGGAGGCCGGCATTTCAAGGAGCCGTTCCTGCACTTCACATATACTGTGGATATGTAACGAGACATGGAACGACTTAGCTTTTACCGATCGCCAGCGCCTTGAAGCCGCTGGTGACCGGGGCCGCCGCCCACATGTCCCTTCATCTAAACCGACAATGTCAAAGAGCCGACGCATCTCCCTCCCCGGTGTGATCCGGGCAACCGGTGATCGGTTAAGAGAGACGCGAACGGGGTCGGGCAGGCGCCCTGCCCCGTCGGTGAAGGGCCATATATGGAGGACAAGTCCTACCGTCAACACCCTTTTTGTCGGAAATTTCCGGGGTATTCGTGCCCCTGCGATCCGCCTGTCCGATATGGGGACGAGGCGGCGATGTTCAACAGGGGCTTAACCCCTTTGCGCTAAGCCGGCGCCCGAGATGGATGCACAGTGCGCTGAGCCGGCCGCCACGGCCGACGCCGTCCCCCGCGCGGGAGGCGGTACGCCCGGCTTCGCCGAGCAGGTGAAGGCCGGCGTGATCTGGCGCTCGGGCAGCCAGCTGTTCGGCCAGCTGATCGCCTGGGCCTCGACCTTCCTCGTCCTGCGCGTCCTCGAGCCCGGCGATTACGGCATGGTGGCGATGACCGCGGTGGTGCTCTCCTTCCTCACCCTGTTCAACGGCTGGGGCTTCGCCAGCGCGCTGGTCCGCGACGAGAAGACCGACAAGCACCGCATCGGCCAGACCTTCGGCATGCTGTTCCTGATGAACGGCGCGCTGGCCGCGCTGCAATGGTTCGGCGCGCCTTATGCGGCGGCCTATTTCCGCCAGCCGATGGTGGAGGAACTGCTCCGCGTCCAGGTCCTGTTCTACCTCGCCAATCCGTTCCTCGCTTTGGGCCATGCGCTGCTCGCGCGCCGCCTCGAGTTCCGGCGCCAGTCGCGAATCGACCTGATCGGCGCATGCGCCAGCGCGGTCACGGCGCTCAGCTGCGCTTATTCGGGCCTCGGCGTCTGGACGCTGGTCGTGGCGCCGGGCGTCTATTGGTACGTGCGCGCCGGCGGCTATGTGATCGCGGCGAAGCTCTGGCAGATCCGGCCGCGCTTCCATTTCGCCGGCGCGGGCAAGATGCTGCGCTACGGCACAGCGATGGTGGCGGTGCAGGCCTGCTGGTTCGCGCAGAGCCAGGCCGACGTCTTCATCGCCGGCCGGCTGCTCGATCCGCACCGGCTCGGCCTCTACACGACCGCGCTCTTCCTCACCCAGATCCTCGCCGCCAAGTTCGTGCCGCCGCTCAATGAGGTCGCCTTCGCGGCCTATTCGCGCATCCAAGGCGAGCGCGACGTGATTCGGAGCGCGTTCCTGAAGTCCGTGCGTCTGATCATGCTGGTAGCATTGCCTTTCTATTTCGGCCTGGCCGCGACCGCCGAGCCGTTCGTGCTCACCGTCCTCGGGTCGCAATGGGCGGAGACGATCCCGCTCGTGCCAGTGCTTGCGATGGCGATGCCGCTCCTCACCTTGCAGATCCTGTTCGCGCCAGCGACCAACGCGCTCGGCCGGCCCGGCCTCGCCGTGCGCACCGGGCTGATCGGCGCCGGACTGATGCCGCTCGCCTTCCTCGCCGGTATTCAGTGGGGTGTGATGGGTCTGGCCTGGGCGTGGCTGGCGGGGATGGGCGTCCTGCTCGCGGCTACGGCGGAGATCTCGCGGCGGGTGATCGGCATCAGCCGGCGCGCCCTGCTCGGCGCGATCGTCCCCGGCCTCGCGGCCTCGGCGGCGATGGGCGCGCTCGTCGCGGCGCTCGATTCGGCGCTGCCGGACATCGGCACAGGCACGCGGCTGGTATTGCTCGTGGGCACGGGGATGGCGACCTATGCGGGCCTGCTGCTCGCCTTCGCGCGGCCGATCGTCGACGAGGTGCTCGGCCTGATCCGGCCGAGGCGGCGGGCCGCCGTCTAGACGCTCTGGATATATTCGAGCATCGCGGCGGCGTCGGCCTCGATCCGGTCCATCCGGTATTTGACGAGATCGCCGATCGAGACGATGCCGACGATCCGGGTTCCTTGCACCACGGGAAGGTGGCGGATGCGGCGGCGGGTCATCAGCGACAGGGCGGCGAGCACGTCTTTGTCGGGCTCGACGGTGATCGCCGGGGCGGTCATGATCCGCGACACCGGCCAGTCGAGCACGGCGGCGCCGTCTGTCCTCAGGCAATAGATGATGTCGCGCTCCGACATGATCCCGGCGACGGCATCGCCCTCGACCACCGGCAACGCGCAGATATTGCGCTCGGCGAGGATCGCGACCGCCTCGCGGACCGAGGTCCCGGCGGCGATGGTGAGCACGTCCGGCCCCTTGTTCCTAAGGATCGCGGCGATCGTCATGGCGCGCCTCCCTTTCTCACCCGGCGTTCAAGCCCTAACGCCGACTCGCCCTTGATGATCCCACGCTCGGGCGCCAAATGGAAGCCATGCCCCGCCACGATCCGATCCCGCGCCCCGGCGGCGCCGACCCCGAGCGGGCGGCCGCCGCCTGGCGGCGCTATCGCAACCTGATGGGCTGGATGGCGCTGGCGGCGCTGGTCACGGTGCTGCTCTCGCTCCTCTATCTCTGGCTAACGATGGGGCCGATCCCGCTCCACATGGCGATCGCGACGATCCTCGGCGTGGGCTTCACCGTGCTGGTCGGCACCGGGCTGATGGGTCTCGTTTTCCTCAGCAACCGCAGCGGCCATGACGAGGATGCCGGACAGGGAGGCGGACATGACGATTGACCCCGAGAAAGAGCCGATCCTGAGGGTCGTGCCGCGCCCCGGCGACATCAATTCGAACGGCCATATCTTCGGCGGCTGGGTGCTCAGCCAAATGGACATCGCCGCCGGCATCGTCGCCGCGCGCGAGGCCGATGGCCCGGTCGCGACGGTGGCGATCGACGCGATGGAGTTCATCGAGCCGATCCTGCTCCACGATCTCATCTCGGTCTACGCCCGCGTCGAGCGGGTGGGGCGCACCTCGCTCGCGATCCGGATCGAAGTGATCGCCAGCCGCGACCGCGGCCAGCGCGAGGTGAAGGTCACCGAAGGCCTGTTCACCTTCGTCGCGCTGGACGAGAATCACCGCCCGCGACCAGTCAGGCCGGGCTAAGCGCCTTCCTCAGACGGTCGTGTAGGCGCCTTGGTACCAGCCCGAGCCGCCGGCATCCCAGCAATATTCGGTCGTCTGGTCGTCTTCGTTGCAGTAGACGCGAATGTTGGCGCCGGCCTGGTTCTGCCAGCACGTCGCCGCAACCTGCGACCCCGCTTGCTTGAAGGCGCCGTCGGCCCAGCCATTGCCGTCCCAGCAGCGCTCGGTGACGTTGTAGCCGTCGCTCGAATAAACGCGAAGATGTACGGTTCCCCCGGAGTCGAGCCAGCTGACCGCCGCGGTATCTATCGGAAAGCTCGGATTCGAAGCCATGATTACTCTCCCCTATTTTCCGGGGACCGAGTCGCTTCCTCATCCCGCGGTCCGCCGAGCGTCCACCGCATGGCAGACAAACGCAACTGGAATCGCCTCCGAAGCCGATGCCTCAGGCGGCGGCGGTGTCGCTGTCCTCCTCGCGGGGGCGACGGGTGCGCCGGGCGCGCGGCGGCTTGGCCGGAGCCTCGCCCTCGTCGCCGCCGCCGGCCGAGATGGCGGGGGGTAGGCTGTCGACGGCGATCCGCTCGTCGCGGCCGCCCTCGTCCTCGTCTTCCGCGTCGCGGCGCGGGGCGCGCGGACGGCGGCCGCGATACTCGCCATTGCGCTCGCCGCCATCGCCGCGCTGAGTCCGGCGGGGCGCGGGCTCGCGCTCCTCGGGCTCGTCGAACCGGCCGCGCGGCGCGGCTTCGGCGGCCTCGGCCTCTTCGCCCTCATCCTCGTCGGACTCATAATCGTCGCGCTGCCGGCGCTGCTCCTCGTAGCGCACACGGCTCTCGGAGAGGACGCGGAAGTAATGATCCGCATATTGCAGGAAATATTCGGTCTGGACGCGGTCGCCCTGCATCTGCGCGTCGCGCGCCATGCCTTTATATTTTTCGAGCAGCTGTGCCGCATTGCCGCGCTGTCTATTGTCCTGCCGGTTGCCCGGACTGGGATTGCTGCCCGGCGGACGGCCACCGCCGCCGCCGCGGCCGCGCCTGCGGCCGCCCTGACGATTGTTGATCAAACGAAAATCCTCACCAACGGTGGTTCTACTCTCACCCTTCGGCCGGGCCCTTCCCGGCCGCTTATCTGCTCAACCCCGAGGAGCGCGCAGCCGCGAGCAGCTGCTGCTACCTCTCCAAATCGCCCGCCAAGCGAACAAGCAATCGGGGGTCGGCGACGATCGGGCCCTCACGCATTTCGATGCTGTGGCTGGCCCCGTCCCAGAACCCCTATGTAGTCAGGCCGCGGCGCAAATCCAAGCAGAAAAGCATTAATGCCAGTCAAGCGTCAGGATCAGGCACCTGACGATCCCCCTGAGGTCCTTCCGTGACTCTATCGTGAAGCCGTGCGTCTCGAAGAGCGGAATGAGCGCCTTTTCCTGCCGGGCGCCGATCTCGACGCAGGCAACGCCGCCGTGCGCGAGCAGCCGCGCCAGCTGCGGCGCCAGCGCGCGATAATGATCCAGCCCGTCCACGCCGCCGAACAAAGCGAAGCCCGGCTCCCAGTCGACGACGCCGGGAATCAGCGCGGTTGCGTCCTCGACATAGGGTGGATTGACGAGGATGAGGTCGAAGCGCTCGTCGATCGCTTGCGCCCAGTCGCCCAATCGCCATTCGGCGCGGGGCGCCATGCCGAGCCGTTCGGCATTGGCGCGGGCATAGCCAAGCGCCGCTTCGGACGCGTCGACGCCCAAGCCCCGCGCTTGCGGCCATTGATCGAGCGCGGCGAGAAGCAGCGTGCCGGGTCCCGTACCGAGATCGAGGATTTTCGCCGGGGCGCCGCCCTGGAATTGAGCGACCGCCGCCTCGATCAGGCTCTCGCTGTCGGCGCGCGGGATGAGCGCGCCCGGGCCCACGTCCAGCTCGATCGTCCAGAAGCCGACCCGGCCGACGACATAGCCCATCGGCTCTTGCGTCAGTCGCCGCCTCACCAGCGCCTCGAACCTCGCCGGCGCGGGCGCGTCGAGATAGGAGAGCATCATCTCGCCAATCGGCACGCCCAGTGCCGCCGCCATCAATATCTCCGCGTCGAGCCGGGGAACGCCGGGCACGGCGGTCAGCCGCCGCTCGGCGTCGGCGAGGGCTTTTCGCACCGTGGCTCCCCCCTCCCCCTTAACGGAGATAGGGTCAGGCTTCATCCAAACTCGCCAGCCGCGCCGCCTCGTCCTCGCGGATCAGGGCGTCGAGCAGCTCGTCTATTTGGCCTTCGAGAATCTCCGGCAGGCGATGGAGGGTGAAGTTGATGCGATGGTCGGTCACCCGGCCCTGAGGAAAATTGTAGGTGCGGATCCGCTCCGAGCGGTCGCCCGAGCCGACCATCGACTTGCGCGCTCCGGCCCGCTCGGCATGAAGCCGCTCGCGCTCCAGCTCGTAGAGGCGGGTGCGCAGCACCTTGAGCGCCTTGGCCTTGTTCTTGTGCTGCGATTTCTCGTCCTGTTGGATGACGACGAGACCGGTGGGGATGTGGGTGATGCGGACCGCGCTGTCGGTGGTGTTGACCGACTGGCCGCCCGGACCGGAGGAGCGGTAGATATCGATGCGCAAATCCTTGTCGTCGATCTGGACGTCGACCTCCTCCGCCTCGGGTAGCACGGCGACGGTGGCGGCGGAGGTGTGGATGCGCCCGCCGCTCTCGGTGACGGGGACGCGCTGGACGCGGTGGACGCCACTTTCGAACTTCAGCCGCGCGAATACACCCTGGCCGGCGACCGAGGCGATCGCCTCCTTGTAGCCGCCCAGCTCCGCCGCGGTCGCCGAGACCATCTCGAAGCGCCACCCCTTTGTCTCGGCGTAGCGCTGGTACATGCGCAGCAAGTCGCCCGCGAAGAGCGCCGCCTCGTCACCGCCGGTGCCGGCGCGGATTTCGAGCATCGCGGCGCGCTCGTCGGCGGCGTCGCGCGGGAGGAGCTTGAGGGCCAAGTCGCGCTCCGCCTCGGCGAGCTTTGCCTGATTCTCGACCAGCTCCTCCTCGGCCATCGCGCGTAATTCCGCGTCGGCCTCGTGAGTCATGTGCTCGAGCGACTCCTTCTCGGAGCGCAGCCGCCGCACCTCCTTCGCCGCGGCGGCGACCGGCTCGACCTCGGCATAATCCTTCGAGAGCCGGACGAACTGCTCGGCGGAGAGATCGCCGGCGGACATCGCCGCCTGCAGCTCATCCCGCCGCGCCTCGATGGCGGCGATCCGTTCGGCGGAGATGCGGGTCATTTTGTCCGCCGCTTGACGTAGATGGCGCGAGCGTCCGCGTCTTCGCGCGTGGTGAAACGGGAACGCAACGCGCGGAAGACCGCGTTCCTAACGGACGCCCTGGCTGGGTTGAACCTGTCCAAATCGCGCAACGACAGAACCGCACCACCGGGCTGATGGGGATCCGGCTCCACTTTCAAAATGCGCCATGCGCCAGCCTTCTTTGCGCGCTCATAGCGCCTGTTCTCATTGCCGGAGTAGGCCATCTCAGTCCGAACGTGCTGACGACGAAGGAGGCTGACGAGTTCCGCACTGATCGGAATCATCTCAGCGCTCTGTGGAATAACGACAATTTCGACAGGCTCGACTTCGGGCGCCTCTATCATCATCGCCAGCCGCTCGATCCCCGCCGCCCAGCCGACGGCCGGCGTATGCGGGCCGCCGAGGCTTTCGATCAGGCCGTCATAGCGGCCGCCGGCGATGACGGCGCCCTGCGCGCCGAGGCGGTCGGTGACGAACTCGAAGGCGGTGTGGCGGTAGTAATCGAGGCCGCGCACCAGGCGAGGGTTGCGGGTCCACTTCACGCCCGCCGCGTCGAGGCCGGCGGTCACCTCGGCGAAGAAGGCCGCCGCTTCCGCGGTCAGGAAGTCGTCGATGCCGGGCGCCGCGTCCGCAATGGGTCGGTCCTGCGCCGCCTTGCTGTCGAGGATGCGCAGGGGATTGCGCGCCAGCCGCTCTCGGCTCTCCTCCGAGAGGTCCGCCTGGTGCGCCTCGAAATGGGCGACGAGCGCGTCGCGCCAGGCGTCGCGCGTGGCGGCGTCGCCGAGTGTGTTGAGCTGGAGCGTCACCGCGTCCGATATGCCGAGTTCGCGCAGCAGCTGATCAGCAAGGACGAGCAATTCGACGTCCGCCTGCGGGCTGTCCGTGCCGATGATCTCGGCGTCGAGCTGGTGGAACTGGCGGAAGCGGCCCTTTTGCGGGCGCTCGTAGCGGAAGACGGGGCCGTGCGTGGCGAGCTTGACCGGTGCGTGCTGTTGCATGCCTTCCGAAAGATAGGCGCGGCAGATGCCGGCGGTGAATTCGGGCCGGAGCGTCAAACTGTCCCCGCCGCGGTCGGGGAAGGTGTACATCTCCTTCGAGACGATGTCGGTGGTCTCGCCGATCGAGCGGGCGAAGACCTCGGTCGCCTCGAACACCGGCGTCTCGATCCGCTGGAAGGCGTAGAGCCGGCGCACGCGATCGAAGGCGGCGACGACCGCGTCGAAGCGGTCGGCCTCCTCGCCCCAAATGTCCTGGGTGCCCCTGATCCGCTGCGGACCCTTGCTCATGGATCAGGCCCTTAGCAGCTTTGCCCCGCCGCGAAAGACCCGCTAGGGGCGCCGCATCATGAACATCGACCTCATTCCCGTCGGCGACGATCCGCCCGATTCGATCAACGTCATCATCGAGGTGCCGACCGGCGGCGAGCCCGTGAAGTACGAGTTTGACAAGAAATCGGGCGCACTCTTCGTCGACCGCATCCTGCACACGCCGATGCGCTATCCGGCCAATTACGGCTTCGTGCCGCACACGCTCTCGCCCGACGGCGACCCGCTCGATGCTTTGGTCATCTCGCGTTCGCCCTTCGTCCCCGGCTGCGTCGTGCGCGCCCGGCCGATCGGCGTGCTCAAGCTCGAGGATGAGGCGGGCGGCGACGAGAAGCTCGTCTGCGTTCCCGTCGACACGACTTTTCCTTATTATGCCGACATTGGCGAGCGCCAGGACCTGCCCTCGATCGTGCTCCAGCAGATCGAGCATTTCTTCAAGCATTACAAAGATTTGGAGCCAGAGAAATGGGTGCGGATCGGACAATGGGGCGACGCCGCGGAAGCGCGGATGATCGTCAGTGAATCGATCGCACGGGCGAAGGCGACGCAAGCTAGCTAGACTTGACCAAGCGGATACGCCACGCTCCGCGGCCATGAACAGGGTGCTGCTGCTCGGCCTCGCGGCCTCGAGCCTCTCCGCCTGTGCGACGATCCTCCCTTCCGACGAGGCAAGGATGCCCAGCGACGCCGCCATGACCGAGCCCGCCAGCGCCGAAGCGCGCGTCCGCCAGTCGCTCGCCCGGATCGAGGCGCTCAATCCCCGGCTGAACGCCGTCATCGCCGTCGACTCGACCGCGCTCGATCAGGCGCGGGCTCTCGACGGCAATCCGCAGGCGCGCGGTCCGCTCTTCGGCATGCCGGTCCTGATCAAGGACAATATCGAGACGCGCGG
Source organism: Sphingosinicella sp. (assembly GCF_052387495.1). Classification (GTDB taxonomy): domain Bacteria; phylum Pseudomonadota; class Alphaproteobacteria; order Sphingomonadales; family Sphingomonadaceae; genus Allosphingosinicella. Next base: position 8,732 of record NZ_JBQTJC010000115.1, read on the forward strand.
GCCCTTGCCGACCACGGCCGGAAGCCTGGCGCTGCGCGACAACGTGACCGGCCGCGATGCGCCGCTGGTCGCGCGGCTGCGCGCGAACGGGGCGGTGATCGTCGGCAAGGCGAACCTCAGCGAATGGGCGAACATCCGCTCCTCCGATTCCATCTCGGGCTGGAGCGCGATCGGCGGGCAGGCGCGCAACCCTTACGCGCTCAACCGTAATCCCTGCGGCTCCTCCTCCGGCAGCGCGGTGGCGGTCGCGGCGGGGATGGTGCCGGCGGCGATCGGCACCGAGACCGACGGCTCGATCACCTGCCCGGCGGCGATCAACGGCATCGTCGGCTTCAAGCCGAGCGTGGGCCTGGTCAGCCGCACCCATGTCGTGCCGATCAGTCACAGCCAGGACACGCCCGGGCCGATGACCCGGACGGTGCGCGACGCGGCTTTGATCATGAACGCGATCGTCGGCAGCGATGCTGCCGATCCCGCCACTGCCGAGGCGGACGCGCGGCGGGTCGACTATGCGGCGGCGCTCTCGCCCGACGCGCTGCGCGGGCGCCGGATCGGGGTGATGCGCTTCTCCGCCGGATTCGGCACCGACGCGCCGTTCGAGGCGGCGCTCGCCACGTTGCGCGCCCAGGGCGCCGAGCTGGTCGAAATCCGCGAGTTCGCGATCAACCGGGGCGAGATTGGCCGCAATGAGATCGTAGTCCTGCTCGCCGAGTTGAGGCACGACCTCAACGCCTATCTCGCCACCTTGCCGCCGCAGGTGCGCACCCGCCCGCTCGCCGACCTGATCGCGTTCAACCGCGAGCACGCGGCCGAGGAGATGCCGCTGTTCGGCCAGGATCTGTTCGAAAGGGCCGAGGCAAGCGGGGGGCTCGACGAGGCCTGGCGCGCCGCGCGCGAAACCTCGCTGCGGCTGGCCGGGGCGGAGGGGATCGACCGGCTGCTCGGCGAGCACAATGTCGTCGCGCTCGTGGCGCCGACCCGGCCCGCCGCCTGGCTGATCGACGCGGTCCACGGCGATGCCAGCCCCGGCGGCGGGGTCGCCGGCACGCTCGCCGCCGTCGCCGGCTATCCGCACCTCACCGTGCCGATGGGAGAGGTGCGCGGGCTTCCCGTCGGCCTCTCCTTCATCGGCCCGCGCTG